>NZ_LIPN01000309.1 GCF_001418325.1 Streptomyces atriruber
GCGACCTGGGCACACCGCTGGTGCTGCTCGCCGTGCTCGCGGCCGGGCCGGGGCTGCTCTCCCTCCTGGAACGGGCGGGGGAGCACGAGCCGGGGTGGCTGACCAGTCAGCGGACCGGTTCGCTCGTCTCGCTCGCGACGCGCGGCGTGGACGCGCTCGACGACTACTTCTCGCGCTATCTGCCGCAGTTGGGGCTCGCGGTGGTGGTGCCGGTGGCGGTGCTCGCCCGCATCGTCACCGAGGACTGGGTGTCGGCGGCGATCATCGTCGTGACGCTGCCGCTCATCCCGGTCTTCATGATTCTGATCGGCTGGGCCACACAGAACCGGATGGACCGCCAATGGCGGCTCCTCTCGCGCCTGTCGGGGCACTTCCTGGACGTGGTGGCGGGGCTCCCGACCCTGAAGGTGTTCGGCCGCGCCAAGGCGCAGGCCGAGTCGATCCGCAAGATCACCGGCGAGTACCGGCAGGCGACGATGCGGACGCTGCGCATCGCCTTCCTGTCGTCGTTCGCCCTGGAACTGCTCGCGACGATCTCGGTCGCGCTGGTCGCGGTGACCATCGGCATGCGGCTCGTGCACGGCGAGATGGAGCTGTACGACGGCCTCGTCGTCCTCGTCCTCGCCCCTGAGGCCTATCTGCCGCTGCGCCAGGTCGGTGCGCAGTACCACGCGGCGGCGGAGGGGCTCTCGGCCGCCGAGGAGATCTTCGAGGTCCTGGAGACCCCGGTGCCGGACGCCGGGACCGGGGCCGCGCCTTCCGGTGTCCTGAGCGTGGAGGGCGTGACGGTCCGGTATCCGGGGCGGTCGGCCGACGCCGTCTCCGGGGCGTCGTTCGAGGTGGCACCCGGGGAGACCGTGGCGCTCGTCGGGCCCAGCGGGGCGGGGAAGTCGACGCTGCTGAGCGTGGTGCTCGGCTTCGTGCGGCCCGCCGAGGGGCGGGTGTGCGTCGGAGGCGTCGATCTGGCGGAGGTCTCGCCGGAGCGGTGGCGCGAGCGGATCGCGTGGGTGCCGCAGCGGCCGCACCTGTTCGCCGGGACCATCGCGGAGAACGTACGGCTCGCGCGGCCCGAGGCGGACGACGCGCAGGTGCGGGACGCCCTTCGGGACGCGGGCGCCCTGGAGTTCGTGGACGCGCTGTCCGCCGGGGCGGAGACCCTCCTCGGGGAGGACGGCACCGGGCTGTCCGCCGGGCAGCGGCAACGGCTCGCGCTGGCCCGGGCGTTCCTCGCGGACCGGCCCGTGGTGCTGCTCGACGAGCCGACGGCGGCGCTGGACGGCGGCACCGAGGCGGGCGTGGTCGAGGCGGTCCGGCGGCTGGCCGTCGGGCGGACCGTGCTGCTGGTCGTGCACCGGCCCGCGCTGTTGGCCGTCGCCGACCGCGTCGTACGGCTGGACGTCGCCGCCGAGACGTCCCGGCAGCGGCAGCCGGGGACGTACCCGGATGTCCGTGGTGGGAGCGGTGCGGCCGCACGCGGCGGAGACGACGTGACCGGTGGCCGGGTGGCACCGGGTGCTCAACCGGGTGCTCAGGAGAGCGACCCGGCGGGCTCCCCGTCTCGCGTCGGGGTCCTGGCCCGGGTCCGGGACGCCGCGCAGGCGCGGCGCGGTCAGCTGGCGCTCGCGCTGCTGCTGGGCAGCCTCGCGCTCGCGAGTGCCGTCGGACTCATGGCCACCTCGGGGTGGCTGATCTCGCGGGCCTCGGAACAGCCCCCGGTGATGTACCTGATGATCGCCGTGACGGCGACCCGTGCCTTCGGCATCGGCCGCGCCGTCTTCCGGTACGCCGAGCGCCTCGTCTCGCACGACGCCGTGCTGCGGATGCTCGCCGACACCCGGGTCGCCGTCTACCGGCGCCTGGAGCGGCTCGCCCCGGCGGGCCTGCGCGGGGCCCGGCGCGGCGACCTCCTTTCCCGGCTGGTCGCCGATGTCGACGCCCTGCAGGACTACTGGCTGCGCTGGCTGCTGCCCGCCTCCGCCGCGGCCGTCGTCGGCGCGGGAGCCGTCGGGTTCACCGCCTGGCTGCTGCCCGAGGCGGGTGCCGTGCTCGCCGCCGGGCTGCTCGCCGCGGGCGTCGGCGTGCCGCTGGTGAGCGGTGCCGTGGCCCGTCGCGCGGAGCGGAAGCTGGCTCCCGCGCGCGGGGCGCTCGCCACCCGCGTGGCCGATCTGCTCACCGGGACCGCCGAGTTGACCGTCGCCGGCGCGCTGAAGCGTCGTACGGCCAAGGCGGGCGAGGCCGATGCCGAGCTGACCCGCATCGCCTCGCGCGGCGCCACCGCGACCGCGCTCGGCGACGGGCTCGGAGCCCTCGTCACCGGGCTCACCGTGGCCGGGGCCGCGTTCGTCGGCGTGCAGGCGGTGCACGACGGGCGGCTCGACGGCGTCGCCCTCGCCGCGGTCGTCCTCACCCCGCTCGCCGCCTTCGAGGCGGTGATGGGGCTGCCGCTCGCCGTGCAGTACCGCCAGCGGGTCAGGAAGAGCGCTGAGCGCGTCTACGAGGTCCTCGACGCACCCGCGCCGGTCCCCGAGCCCGCCGAGCCCGCCGAGCCCGCCCAGGCGCCGCAGACGCCCTTCCCGCTGCGTGTCGAGGGGCTGCACGCACGCCACGAGGGGCAGGACCGGGACGCGCTCGCGGGCGTCGGCCTCACGCTGGAACAGGGGCGGCGGATCGCCGTGGTCGGTCCGTCCGGCTCCGGCAAGACGACGCTGGCGCAGGTGCTGCTGCGGTTCCTCGGCGCGCACGAAGGGACGTACACGCTGGGTGGCACCGACGCGGCCGCGCTGGACGGCGACACCGTGCGCGGCATGGTCGGGCTGTGCGCCCAGGACGCCCACATCTTCGACAGCTCGGTGCGCGAGAACCTGCTGCTCGCCAAGAAGGACGCGACGGACGAGGAGCTGCGCGACGCTCTGGAGCGGGCGCGGCTCGACGGCTGGGCCTACGCGCTGCCCGACGGTCTCGACACGCTCGTCGGCGAGCACGGGGCGCGGCTCTCCGGAGGACAGCGGCAGCGGCTCGCGCTGGCCCGCGCGCTGCTCGCCGACTTCCCCGTCCTCGTACTGGACGAGCCCGCCGAACACCTCGACCTGCCGACCGCCGATGCCCTGACGGCCGATCTGCTGGCCGCGACCGAGGGGCGCACGACGCTGCTCATCACGCACCGGCTCGCCGGACTCGACGCCGTGGACGAGGTGCTCGTCCTGGACGCGGGCCGGGTGGTGCAGCGCGGCACGTATGCGGAGCTGGCGGCGGAGGAGGGGCCGCTGCGGCGGATGCTGGACGTGGAGAGGGCGGCGGATCTGTTGGTGGCCGGGTGACGGGGCGGTTCGGAGGTGGCCGGGTGACAGGGCCGTTCGGAGGTGACCGGGTGGCGGTGGTGGTCAGGTGTGTGCGGTTTCGACTTTCCCCGGTAAATAGGACTTACTAGGCTCAAAGGCATGCCAGCACCCTCGGCCTCCGCCGATTCCCCGCTCCCCGACGGCTCACCGGACACGGTGGAGGCGGCGGCGCGGGCGACCCGCAGCCTCCAAGGGCTGTCCCCCGAGCTGACGTCGCGGGTGCCGCAACTGCTCGAAGCCATGCGGTCGGTCGGCACCGGGCTCGAACTGCACATCACCCTGGACCGCATCTGCGAGACCGCCGCCGAGCTCGCGGACGCCCACTACGCGGCGATCGGCGTCGTCTCCGAGGACGGCGAGGGCCTCTCCGACTTCGTCTACCACGGCATCGACGAAGAGACCGCGGAACGCATCGGGCGCCTGCCGGACGGCCACCGGGGCCTGCTCGGCGCCCTCATCCACCAGCCGAGGACGCTGCGCCTCGCGGACCTCTCCGCAGACCCCCGCTCCTGCGGTTTCCCGGCCCACCACCCGCCGATGCGGTCGTTCCTGGGTGTCCCCATCCGGGTGCAGGGCGAGATCTTCGGAAACCTCTATCTGACCGAGAAACGCGACGGGGCGGAGTTCAACGACTACGACGTGCACATGGTGCGGGTGCTCGCCACGGAGGCGGGCATCGCCATCGGGAACGCACGCCTGTACGAGGCCGCCAAGCAGCGCGAGCGCTGGATCGACGGCTCCGTGGCGGTCACCACCGCGCTGCTGTCGGGCAGCGACGCCGAGGAGGCGCTCTCGGTCGTCGCCGAGCAGGCCAGGCACCTCTCGGACTCCGCCGCGGGCATCGTGCTGCTGCCCGACGACGAGGGCGGCATGGAGATCGTCGCGGTCTCCTCGGACGAGCCCAACGGGGCGCTGGGCGTGATCGTCCCTCCGGAGAGCCGCATCGTCGCCGACCTCCTCGAAGGAGAGGCGGTCTTCATCGACGACGCCGCGTCCGACCCTCGCATCATGACCGAGATCGCCCGTGCCTACGGCCCCGTCATGATGCTGCCGCTGCAGAGTGACGGCCGGGTCCTCGGCACCCTCGTGACGCCCCGCGCGCGTGGGGCGCGTCCGTTCAGCGAGGCCGAGCGGACCCTCGCCACCCAGTTCGCCTCGCAGGCCGCACTCGCGCTGATGATGGCCGAGGCGCAGCGGGACCGGGAACGGCTCGCGGTGTACGAGGACCGCGACCGGATCGCCAGGGACCTGCACGATCTCGTCATCCAGCGGCTGTTCGCGACCGGGATGATGCTGGAGAGCGCGCAGCGCAGGTCGGTCGTGCCGGAGGTGCAGGTCGGCGTGGGCAGGGCCGTCGACGAGCTGGACGTGACGATCCAGGAGATCCGCACGGCGATCTTCGCGCTGCAACAGGGGCCCGCCGAGGCGCCGTCGGGGCTGCGCACCCGCGTCCTGCGCGAGATCAACATGGCCGCCGTCCCGCTGGGCTTCAAGCCCTCGCACCACTTCGTGGGCCCCGTCGACGCGGTGGTCGGCGAACTGACGGGCAAGAACCTCATCGCGGCGCTGCGCGAGGCGCTGTCCAACGCGTTCCGGCATGCGCAGGCCGCCCGCATCGACGTCGTGGTCGACTCGACCGTGGTCCTCCCCGACGGGCAGCACGGCGTGCGTCTGACCGTCGCCGACGACGGCGTGGGCATCGCGGAGGGCGGCCGGCGCAGCGGCCTGAAGAACCTCAAGCGGCGCGCCGAGTCGCTGGGGGGCGACAGCTGGTACGGACCGGGCATCGGTGAGGACGGCGGCGGTACGACGGTGGTGTGGGAGGCGCCGTACTGAGCGTGTGGCGCGCGAGTGAGCCTGTGCCGCGCGACTGAGCGTGTGGCGCGCGTGGGGGGAGAGGCCCTGTTCGGCGGTACGCGTCTGGGCCGTACGGGGCACCGCGCCCCCCGAGTGCACGAGTCCGACGGGACCCGCGCCGCCGCGGCGGGCAACGATCCGTGTCATGTCTCTGCGCCGCCGTCGTCCGCACCCGTTCGTCTGTGTGCCGGTGCTGCTGTGCGCGCTGCTCTGGCCCGCGCATCCCGCCGCGTCCTCCGAGGGGCCGAGTGCGAGCGCCGACGTGGCACGGCTCTACGAAGAGGCCTCCGCCGCGACCGCACGCTACGTAGAGGGGCGACAGGCGGCCCGCGTCCAGAAGGCGAAGATCCGGAAACTGGACCGACTTCTCAAGAAGGAGCGGCACCATATGGCGGTGCTGCACGGCGGTCTGGGCAGGCTGGCCCGCGACCAGTACCGCACCGGCGGCGGCCTGCCCTACACCGCGCAACTGCTCCTGGCCGACAGCCCGGACGCCCTGATGCGCGGCAAGCAGGTCATGCTGCAGGCGGACCTGGCCGTCAACAGCGCCGTCACCAAGACCCGGCGGGCGGCGGCGGGCCTGGCCGTCGCCAAGCGCAGGGCGGACCGCGCCAAACGCTCCCTGGACCGGCACAACGCACGCCTGGGGGAGCTCAAGCGCGGCATCGAGCGGAAGCTGGAGACGGCGCGGTGGACCCTGCAGGGCGAGGCCGACCGGTCGGTCGCCGCGGGGCAGTGCCGCGGTGCCGTGCGGCTGAACCAGCAGCGCACGCCCGCCACGCGCGCGTGGGTGACGCCCGTGGAGTCGTACGAGCTCTCGGCGGGCTTCGACAGCGCGGGTGAGCGCTGGTCCCACCGGCACACCGGGCAGGACTTCGCGGTCGGCATCGGGGCGCCCGTGCGGTCGGTCGGTGCCGGACGGGTGGAGAGCGTGTCGTGCGGCGGGGGCTTCGGCATCGAGGTCGTGGTGCGGCACGCGGGCGGGTACTTCACGCAGTACGCGCACCTCGCGGCCGTCACTGTCGACCAGGGGGACCGGGTGCGGACGGGGCAGTGGGTCGGGCAGGCCGGTACGACCGGCAACTCGACCGGCCCGCACCTGCACTTCGAGACACGGCTCACGCCGTACCTGGGGTCCGGGGTCGACCCGCGGAAGTGGCTGGCGGAGCGGGGCGTCACCTTGTGAGGCGGGTGTTCAGGGCCAGGGCCAGGGCCAAGGCCAAGGCCAGGTGCAGATCCGGGGCCAGGTCCAAGGCCAGGTCCCGGTCCCGGTCCCGGGTCTGAGCGTGTGTTCTAGCTCAGGATCTGCTCGATCACGACCGCGACGCCGTCGTCGTTGTTGGCGACCGTGCGTCCGGAGGCCGCGGCGATGACGTCCGGGTGGGCGTTGCCCATCGCGTACGACGTACCCGCCCAGGCGAGCATCTCGATGTCGTTCGGCATGTCCCCGAAGGCGACGACTTCCGCCGGGGTGATGCCGCGCTCGGCGCAGCACAGCTCCAGGGTGCTCGCCTTGGAGACGCCGGGTCCGCTGATCTCCAGGAGGGCGCTGGGGCTCGACCGGGTGACCGTGGCGCGGTCGCCGATGGCCGCGCGGGCGAGCACCAGGAATTCGTCCGGCGCGAGACCGGGGTGGAAGGCGAGCACCTTCAGGACGGGCTGCTCGGCGCCCGTGGAGTCCGCGAGGGCCTCGGCGAGGAGCTTCTCGGCGGGCGCGACGCTCTCGCCCGGCTCCATGTGGAGCGGCGGATACGTCTCCTCGTGGTGCAGTCCCCCGGTCCGCTCGATCGCGAAGGACGTGCCCGGCGCGGCGGCGCGCAGCCTGCGGACGACGTCGAGCGCGCGCTCCCGCGCCAGCTCGCGGATCTTGACGAAGCTGTGGGTGCCGGGGCCGCCGTGCAGGTCGACGACCGCGGCGCCGTTGCCGCAGATGGCCAGGCCGTGACCGTGCACGTGGGCGCTGACGACGTCCATCCAGCGGGCCGGGCGGCCGGTCACGAAGAAGACCTCGATCCCCGCTGCCTCGGCGGCCGCGAGGGCGGCGACCGTGCGGTCCGAGACCGACTTGTCGTCGCGCAGCAACGTGCCGTCCAGGTCCGTCGCGATCAGCCGGGGCCGCGGCCGTGGTGCGGCCGGGCTGCTGGCTGCGGGGGCGGTGGAGGCCGGGGTCCGGGGCCCTGGGGTAGCTGAGGTCACGCCATCGATTGTCCCGCACATGCCTGCACGACCGTGCGCTGGGGCGCACATTTGAGTGGGCGGGCGCATCTCCCGGCCCCTGCGTGTCGCGGCGGCCGCCGTAAGCTCTGAGACATGAGTCTGCGCCTGAGCACCGTGATTCTTCCCGTGCGCCGCTGGAACGAGGGTGGCCGCGATCAGTGGCTGCGGGCCGAGGAGCTCGGCTTCCACACCGCGTACACGTACGACCACCTGGCCTGGCGCACGTTCCGTGACGGCCCGTGGTTCGGTGCGGTGCCCACGCTGACGGCCGCCGCGACGGCCACCGAGCGGCTGCGGCTGGGAACGCTCGTCACCTCGCCCAACTTCCGGCACCCGGTGACGCTCGCCAAGGAGCTCATCTCGCTGGACGACATCTCCGGCGGCCGGATCACGCTCGGCATCGGTGCGGGCGGCAACGGCTTCGACGCCACGACGCTGCTGAAGGGCGACGAGGAGCCGTGGACCCCGCGCGAGCGCGCCGACCGGTTCGGGGAGTTCGTGCCGCTGCTCGACCGGCTCCTGACCGAGGACGCGGTGACGTACGAGGGGACCTTCTACTCGGCGCGCGAGGCGCGCAACATCCCGGGCTGCGCGCAGCGGCCGAGGCTGCCCTTCGCCGTCGCGGCCACCGGCCCGCGCGGTATGCGGCTCGCGGCCCGGCACGGGCAGGCGTGGGTGACCACGGGGGACCCGAAGCTCTTCGAGTCGGGCACGCCCGAGCAGTCCCGCGAGGCGATCCGGGGGCAGATCGACAAGCTCGGCAAGGCGTGCGCGGAGGCCGGCCGTGACGTGGCCGAACTGGACAAGGTGCTCCTGACCGGGTTCACCCCGGACCGCAACCGTCCGCTGGAGTCGCTGGACGCCTTCGTGGACTTCGCCGGGCGCCACCAGGAGCTCGGCTTCACCGAGCTCGCCGTCCACTGGCCGATCCCCGGCTCCGACTTCGCCGCGGACCAGGCGGTGTTCGAGAGGATCGCCACGGAGGCCGCGGCCCAGCTCGGCTGACGGCACCGGACAAGAACCGGCGAGGGCCCTGGATCAGTGCGGCCCGGGCTCGGCGCGAACCCGGGATCAGTGTGAGCCGGGAAACCGCAGGAATCCGGGCGGTACGGCGGCCGTGAGCCAGACGCCGTTGGCGCTGACCTGGAAGACGTGTCCTTCGCGGTGCATCGCGCCCGCGTCGACGGACAGGACGACGGGCCGTCCCCGGCGGGCGCCGACGCGCGTCGCGGTCTCGCGGTCGGGCGAGAGATGCACCGCGTGCCGGTTCATGGGGCGCAGGCCTTCGGCGCGGATCGCGGCCAGCCGGGCGGCGACGGTGCCGTGGTAGAGGTACGCGGGCGGGGCCGCCGGGGGCAGATCGAGGTCGACGTCCACGGAGTGGCCCTGGCTGGCGCGGATCCGGCCGTCCTCGACGGCGAAGCGCTGCTTGTCGTTGGCGGCCACCACGTGGTCGAGCTCGGCCCGTGTGATGGGGAAGCGGTGGGCGGCGGCAGCGGCGAGGAGCGCGTCGATCTCCACCCAGCCGTGCGCGTCGAGGGTGAGTCCGATCCGGTCCGGGCTGTGGCGCAGGTGCCTCGACAGGTATTTGGACACCTTCACGGTGCGTCGTTCATCCGCTGTCGCGGGTCCTTCTTTCATGCCTTCAGCGTCTCGGTCATCCGTTCTCCGCGCACTTGATTTTCGTCCACCGGCATTTCATCGAGAAATAGCAGCTCAAAGGTTTGATCCACAGCCAAGTCAAGTTATCCACAGGCTAGTTGGCGATTCTGTGGACAACTCTCAGGCGGTAGGCGGCATTTGGGCAATTTGACCATCTGTATTGGGAATTGCCACTAGTGCGTCCAATGTCCTTGCCTGTACTTCCCGTTCGGCAGCCGCCGCGATGAACGCCGCCGCGTTCGCGTCGCCAACCAGGGCCTGCACGGCCTGCATTGTGGAGGCGGGCAGGGCCACGTTCTGCGGGCCTTCCGCGACCGGGGCGGACCCTCCCGTCTCCAGGTGCTGACGGAGGTGCCGGGTGGCGAACAGCCGCATGGCGCGGGCCAGTTCCGCGTCCACCGACTGCTGGGCGAGCGGTCGCAGTTTGCGTACGAGGGACGCCGCCTCGGCCGCGTCTGCCTCCGTCGGCGGGTGATGGCCGAGATATCGCGCGAAGACGTGCTCGGTCGTGAACTCCAGGAAACGAGAGGCTATGTGCTCGACCTGACCCCTCAACTCCCGCAAATGACCCGAAATCGCGGACAGCGGAACCCCCGCCGCGTACAACTCCACCGCCACCGACAACTCTTGAGGGCTCGGCACCAGGAATTCGTCCGGGCGCCCCGGCACCGGTTCGAGCACACCGAGAGAGACCGCGTCGGCCACCGCCGCCTCGTCCGGAGTGCCGCCGAACGCCGCGTCGAGCTCCGCGCGGGTGATCCGGTCCGCCTTCTCGTCCGTCCACGGACCGTCGACCTCGGCGGCCAGACCGAGCACCCCGCCCAGCCCGCGCCCGGCGTCCCAGGCCTCCAGGAGCTCCTTGATGGAGGCCAATGTGTAGCCACGGTCGAGCAGGTCGGCGATCTGCCGCAGCCGCGCCAGGTGCGCGTCCCCGTACACATTGGCCCGGCCGCGCCGCTCCGGGCGGGGCAGCAGCCCGCGGTCCTGATAGGCACGGATCGTGCGGACCGTCGCACCGCTGTGGTGTGCCAGGTCCTCGATGCGGTACTCCACGCTGCCCGTCCTCCGTGATGACTCGTGCCGAAGCCCGCGCCGCGAACCGGCTCCGGGCCCCTGGGGCTCTAGCCGGTGGCCGCCCGGCCGATCGCGCCCGCCGCCACCCGCGCCGCGGGCGACTGCGCCAGATACTCGACGGCCTTGCGCAACGAGCCTTCCTGCGAGGGATGGTACGACCGTCGCAGGTAGCGGGGTATCGCCGTGCCGAGCTCGCGCCAGGTGGGCAGCAGGCCCTTCGCGACCGCTCTGTTGTGCTCACCCAGTGAGTACCGCAAGCGGCCCGCCAGTTGGGGGTCGTTGCGGATCAGATAGGCGGTGCCCCACATCCACAGGTACAGCATCACCGGCGCCGTGACCGTCATGCCCGCGATACGGCGGGCGTACCGGGGCAGGCCCCGGCCTCCGCAGTGCTGGAACATGTCGAACGCGACCGCTCGGTGCTCGACCTCCTCCGCGCCGTGCCAGCGCAGCAGGTCGAGCATCACCTCGTCGGACCCCGCGCGGTCCAGGCCCTCGGCGTGCAGGACCCAGTTGCCGAGGACCGCCGTGAACTGCTCGATGGCGGCGATGACCGACAGCCGGAAGCGCAGCCACTCCTGCGTCGGCACCGGCGCTCCCAGCGGCGGCTTCTCGCCGAGGAGCCGCTCGAAGAGGAAGTCGACGTACCGCGTGAAGGCGGCGGTGTCGAGGTGCTGGGCGGCCAGGTGGTCCAGCACGTGCGCGTGCTGCACGCTGTGCGTGGCCTCCTGGCCCATGAACCCCTTGACGTCCCCCCGCAGCACCGGGTCGGTGATCAGCGGCAGGCCTTCCTTGAAGACCTTCACGAACCACCGCTCCCCCGCCGGGAGAAGCAGATGCAGGACGTTGATGACATGGGTGGCGGTCGGCTCGTCCGGTATCCAGTGCAGTGGTGTCCCGTCCCAGTCGAACGAGACCCGGCGCGGAACGATCGTGTAGTGCTCCTCGGTGCGTGTGTCGGGATCCTTCTCCTTGCTCACAACGGCGGCTCCAATCGGGCTATGGCACGCAGGGCCTTGGGGCTGAAGCGCGACATGAAGCGGGCACCGCGGGCCTCGGGGGTGACCGGGACCACCGCCTGGTTCTTGACGACGGCGTGCAGGATCGCGTCGGCGACCTTCTCCGGCGGGTAGTTCCGCAGGCCGTACAGCCGGGCGGACTTCTTCTGGCGGCGCTTCTCCTCGTCCGCCCCGACGCCGACGAACCGGGACGTCGTCGTGATGTTCGTGTTCACGAAGCCCGGGCAGATCGCGGAGACGCCGATGCCCTGGTCCGCGAGCTCCGCGCGCAGGCACTCGCTGAGCATCAGGACCGCGGCCTTCGAGGTGCTGTAGGCCGGGAGGGTCTTCGAAGGCTGGTACGCCGCCGCCGACGCGGTGTTCACGATGTGGCCGCCCTGACCGCGCTCGGCCATCTGCCTGCCGAAGAGCCGGCAGCCGTGGATCACGCCCCACAGATTGACGTCCAGGACCTTCTTCCAGTCCTCGCCGGTGGTGTCGAGGAAGGAGCCGGCGAGGCCGATGCCCGCGTTGTTCACCAGGACGTCCACCACGCCGTACTCCGCGGCGACGCGGGCGGCGAGCTTCTCCATGGCCTGTTCGTCGGAGACGTCGACCGCCTCGCCCCAGGCGTCCGGGGCGCCTATCAGGCGGGACATCTCCGCCGTGCGGGCCGCGCTCTCCGCGTCCCGGTCGACGGCCACCACGCGCGCGCCCGCCTCGGCGAACGCGAAGGCGGTGGCCCGCCCGATGCCGCTGCCCGCCCCGGTGACCAGGACGAGCTGGCCGCCGAACCGGTCGGCGTGCTTGCCGGTGGCGGCGCTGTCCTTGGTGGGCAGACCGTCCTCGTTCGCCGTGATGAACTCACCGATCCACGCCGCCAGTTGGTCGGGCCTGGTGCGCGGCACCCAGTGCTTGGCCGGCAGGGTGCGGCGGACCAGCTGCGGGGCCCACAGCTCCAGCTCGTCGTAGAGCCGCTCGGACAGGAAGACGTCCCCGGAGGGCGTGATGAGCTGCACGGGCGCGTGGGCATACGCATCGGGGCGCGGTTTGCGCAGCCTCGCGCGGACGTTGTCCCGGTAGAGCCAGGCGCCGTGTGCGGCGTCCTGGGGCAGCGACGCCGTCGGATAGTCGCCCGCGGGGACCTTCTCCACGCGCTGCAGGATCTTCGGCCACTGCTTGCCGAGCGGCCCGCGCCAGGCGAGCTCGGGGAGGACCGGGGTGTGCAGCATGTACACGTACCAGGACTTGGCGCCCTGGCCGAGGAGCTGGCCGACCTTGCGGGGGGTCGGCCGGGACATGCGCTGCTTGATCCAGTGACCGAAGTGGTCGAGCGAGGGCCCCGACATCGAGGTGAAGGACGCGATGCGGCCCTCCGTGCGCTTGACCGTGACGAACTCCCAGGACTGCACCGAGCCCCAGTCGTGCCCGACCACGTGCACCGGGCTGTCCGGGCTGACCGTGTCGATGACCGCCACGAAGTCGTCGGTCAGCTTCTCCAGGGTGAAGCCGCCGCGCAGCGGCTGCGGGGCGGTGGACCTGCCGTGTCCACGGACGTCGTACAGCACGACGTGGAAGTGGTCGGCGAGGCGCTCGGCGACCTCGGACCACACCTCCTTGGAGTCCGGGTAGCCGTGCACCAGCAGGACCGTGGGCCGGTCCGGGTCGCCGAGCTCGGCGACGCACAGCTCCACCCCGCCCGTCCGCACCCAGCGCTCCCGCGCGTCCCGCAGGCCCTTGCCGGTGCCCTTGGCGGTGTCCTTGGCGTTTCCGGTCGTCATGCGGCGGCCCTCTCCTCAGCCCAGCGCCGCACGTGCGGCAGATCGTCGTCCAGCCAGAACGCGCTCTGTTCGGGATCCTTGGAGTCGGTGACGACCAGGATCTCCTCGAACTTCGCGCCCGTACCCCTGAATCCGAGGTGCGGTTCGACCGCCCAGAGCCCCTTGCGGGGCGGGTGGTCGGAGAATTTGTACGGGGACCACAGCGGCGACCAGCCGTCCCGGTGGCCGTGCAGGGCGTCGCTCGCCAGGCCCTTCAGCGACTGCGTGCCGAACCCGAAGAGGTGCGGGGTCAGCCTGCGCTCCTTGACCCGGTCGACCTTGTGCGCGATGACGCCGAACGGATACGCCCGATGACGGTTGGCATAGCCTTGGCGGACCATGAGGCGGTCCACGTCCTCATAGATCTCGCGGAGCGGGCGGCGCTCGCGGACCTCGCGCAGGATCAGCTCGCGGTGCGCCTCCAGGTCGGCGAGGAGCTTGTCGTGCACGGGGTTGAGCCCGAGACAGCCGGAATAGCCGATGTCGGCTGTGAACCCCTTGTAGACCGGGGCCATGTCGAGGATGAACGGCATCCCCGGCTCCAGCCTGCGGTTGGTCGGGAAGAACTGCAGCGGTATCCGGAAGTTCACGAACGCCGTGCGGTCCCCGAACCAGGCGAAGGGCAGGTGGAACCAGTCCCGCACGCCCCGCTCGCGCAGCCACTCGCGCTGCATCCGTGCGGCCTCGCGCTCCGTCACACCCGGCTTGAGCTGGGCCGCCACCGCCTCCGCGCATGCGTACGCAAGGGTCTGTACCTCTCTGAACCCCCGCAGGTCCGCGGAGAGTTCGCCTGCCACTGCTGAGGTCATGCCACCGTCCGTCCCGAGTCCGGTCTTCCCGTGTCCGGTCCATCGCCGTACGCGGTCGTAACTTGACACTGATGAATGTGACAATGCCCGGCGGCTACGTCAATAGTTCTGCCCAACCCTGCGGGCAAGGTCCGGAAGAACCCCCAGGGGTCGACTTCCGGACGACCCCTACGGGCCCGTAATACTCCAGAGTGAGGGCAGGGCAAGCCCCTGGTCTGACGCCCCGGTGTGGTGTGCGCCACTACGGTCGAACCGTGACTGTGATCGCGACCGAAAGCCTGAGCAAGCGGTTCCCGAGGGTGACCGCGCTTGACCGGCTCTCCATGGATATCGGGCCCGGTGTGACCGGACTCGTCGGAGCCAATGGAGCCGGCAAGTCCACACTGATCAAGATCCTGCTGGGTCTGTCCCCCGCCACGGAGGGCCGAGCCGCCGTGCTCGGACTCGACGTCGCCACCCGCGGCGGCGAGATCCGCGAGCGCGTGGGGTACATGCCGGAGCACGACTGCCTGCCTCCCGACGTCTCGGCCACCGAGTTCGTCGTCCACATGGCGCGCATGTCGGGACTCCCGCCCACCGCGGCCCGCGAGCGCACCGCGGACACCCTGCGCCACGTCGGGCTCTACGAAGAGCGGTACCGCCCCATGGGCGGCTATT
This sequence comes from Streptomyces atriruber, assembly GCF_001418325.1. GTDB lineage: Bacteria > Actinomycetota > Actinomycetes > Streptomycetales > Streptomycetaceae > Streptomyces > Streptomyces atriruber. The sequence continues at coordinate 14,433 of NZ_LIPN01000309.1, forward strand.
CGACCGGCATGAAGCAGCGCGTGAAGCTCGCCCAGGCCCTCGTCCACGACCCCCAGCTGGTCTTCCTGGACGAGCCGACGAACGGCCTCGACCCGGTCGGACGCGACGAGATGCTCGGCCTGATCCGCCGCGTCCACACCGACTTCGGCATCTCCGTCCTGGTCACCTCACACCTCCTCGGCGAGCTCGAGCGCACCTGCGACCACGTCGTCGTCATCGACGGCGGCAAGCTCCTGCGCTCCAGCTCCACCTCGGACTTCACGCAGACCACGACGACGCTCGCCGTCGAGGTCACCGACAGCGACGCCCACCCCGACGGCACCCGGGCCGTGCGCGACGCGCTCAAGGAGCGCGGCATCGGCACCGATACCGGCGGCGAACTGCCCGGCGCGGGCCACACGATCCTGCTCACCGCCGAGGGGGAGGAGACGTACGACCTGGTGCGCGACCTCGTCGCCGACCTCGGCCTCGGCCTGGTCCGGATGGAACAGCGCAGGCACCACATCGCGGAGGTCTTCAAGGACGAGCCGCACCAGGAGCCCGTGACGGAGCGCCAGACTGTCGCCGCCGCACAGCAGAAGGAGGGAGGGGCACGATGAGTACCGAGTCCACCCAGATCCACAACATCGGCTACCGGAACTACGACGGCCCGCGCCTCGGCCGCGCCTATGCCCGCCGTTCCCTCTTCTCACAGAGCCTGCGCGGCGCGTACGGCCTCGGGCGCTCCGCCAAGTCCAAGGTCCTGCCGATGATCCTCTTCGCGGTGATGTGCGTGCCCGCGGCGATCATGGTGGCGGTCGCCGTGACGACGAAGGCCGACGACCTCCCCCTCGACTACACGCGCTACGCCATCGTGCTGCAGGCCGTCATCAGCCTCTTCCTGGCCGCCCAGGCCCCGCAGACCGTCTCCCGCGACCTGCGCTTCAAGACCGTCCCGCTCTACTTCTCCCGGCCCATCGAGCGCGGTGACTACGTCCTGGCGAAGTTCGCCGCGATGACCTCGGCGCTCTTCGTCCTGACGGCCGCCCCGCTCCTCGTGCTCTATGTGGGGGCACTGCTCGCCAAGCTCGACTTCGCCGACCAGAGCGCGGGATTCGCCCAGGGACTCGTCTCCGTGGCGCTGCTCTCCCTGCTCTTCTCCGGCATCGCCCTCGTCATCTCGGCGATCACACCCCGCCGCGGATTTGGCATCGCAGCCGTCATCGCCGTCCTGACCATCACCTACGGAGCGGTGTCCACGGTCCAGGCCATCGCGTACGACCAGGGCAGCACCGACGCCATCACCTGGCTCGGACTCTTCTCGCCGATCACGCTCATCGACGGCGTGCAGACCGCCTTCCTCGGCGCGACCTCCGCCTTCCCCGGAGGGGAAGGCCCCACGTCCGGCGTGGGTGTCGTGTACGTACTCGTCGTCCTCGGACTCATCGCGGGCTGCTACGGCGCGCTGATGCGCCGCTACCGAAAGGTCGGGCTGTGAGCACGATCAACATCGACCACACCTCCCGCTGGTTCGGGAACGTGGTGGCGGTCAACGACATCACCATGAACATCGGCCCGGGCGTCACGGGCCTCCTCGGTCCGAACGGCGCCGGCAAGTCGACCCTCATCAACATGATGGGCGGCTTCCTCGCCCCCTCCACGGGCAGCGTCACCCTCGACGACGAGCCGATCTGGCGGAACGAACGGATCTACAAGAAGATCGGCATCGTCCCCGAGCGCGAGGCCATGTACGACTTCCTCACGGGCCGCGAATTCGTCGTGGCCAACGCGGAGTTGCACGGGCTCGACGAGCGGGCCGCCAAGAAGGCGCTGGCCACGGTCGAGATGGAGTACGCGCAGGACCGGAAGATCTCCACGTACTCCAAGGGCATGCGCCAGCGCGTGAAGATGGCCTCAGCCCTGGTCCACGACCCGGCCGTGCTGCTCCTCGACGAGCCCTTCAACGGCATGGACCCGCGCCAGCGCATGCAGCTGATGGAGCTCCTGCGGACCATGGGGGACCAGGGCCGCACGGTCCTCTTCTCCTCGCACATCCTCGAAGAGGTCGAGCAGCTGGCCTCGCACATCGAGGTGATCGTCGCCGGGCGGCACGCGGCGAGCGGTGACTTCCGCAGGATCCGCCGGCTGATGACCGACCGGCCCCACCGCTATCTGATCCGCTCCAGCGACGACCGCGCCCTGGCCGCCGCGCTGATCGCCGACCCCTCGACGGCCGGCATCGAAGTGGACGTGGAGGAGGGCGCGTTGCGCGTCCAGGCGGTCGACTTCGCGCGGTTCACGACACTGCTGCCCCGGGTCGCCCGGGACCACGGCATCCGGCTCCTGACGGTCTCGCCCTCCGACGAGTCCCTTGAGTCGGTCTTCTCCTACCTCGTCGCGGCCTGAAGGGAGCCATCGTGTACAACCCCACTGTCGCCCGGCTCACCTACCGGGCCCTGCTCGGCCGTCGCCGGGCACTCATCCTCTTCGCCCTGCCCGTCCTGCTGATCGCCATCTCCGCGGCGGTACGCGGCTTCAGCGGCGCCGACGACCAAGTGGCCGTCGACGTCCTCGGCGGCTTCGCGCTCGCCACGATGGTGCCGATCATCGGCGTCATCGCGGGCACGGGCGCCATCGGCCCGGAGATCGACGACGGCTCGGTCGTCTATCTGCTGTCCAAGCCGGTGAAGCGCCCCACGATCATCTTCACCAAGCTCATCGTCGCCATCGCCGTGACCATGGCCTTCTCCGCGATCCCCACGTTCATCGCGGGAATGATCCTCAACGGCAACGGCCAGCAGATCGCCATCGCCTACACCATCGCGGCGCTGGTCGCCTCCATCACGTACGCCGCGATCTTCCTGCTCCTCGGCACGATCACCCGGCACGCCGTGGTCTTCGGGCTCGTCTACGCCCTGGTGTGGGAGGCCCTCTTCGGATCGCTGGTCTCCGGAGCGCGCACGCTCAGCGTGCAGCAGTGGTCCCTCGCCGTGGCCCAGAAGGTCGGCGAGGGCGACCTGATCACCTCGGACGTCGGCCTGCCGGTCGCGACGGTCCTCCTGGTCGCGGTCACGGCGGCAGCCACGTGGTACGCGGGCCAGAAGCTCCGCTCGCTGACCCTCGCGGGCGAGGAGTGACCGACCCGTCTTGACCGCGTCTTCACCCTCCCATCAGCACACTGGTGGGAGGGTGCGCTGTTGTCACCGGGCGCACTGGTTCGAGGAGGTGCCGGTATGGCATCGGTGGAGGACTGGGACGACGCCGTCCTGGACGAGAACTTCGTGAGGTCCGCCCAGACGGAGGAGCCGTCCGCGCGAGCGCGCATGCTGAGCGCGCGGTGGCGGCGGAGCGGGGCGCCCGAGCCGCAGCCGTGGCGGTCCGACGAGCCGCCCGCGGGGTGGTTCTTCAGCAGGGCGCGGCGGCGGAAGCGGCGCAGGCGGTAGGCCTCCCGGCCTGCATGCGGTAGGCCCCCGGCCCGTGTGCGACAGCCCCCGGACTGCGTGCCGCAGGCCCCCGGTCTTTATTCGGTGGCGGTGAAGTCGCGCCCCGGGCACAGTAGTTGGTGTCACCGCGCCAGGAACATCTGGCGCTCACCTTCTGGGAGAGGAACCGGCACGACCGTCAGTACGGGTCGGTCGAGTTCCCATCAGGGCAGCCGGCGGCAGGCTCCGGAGCAGTTACTCGCTCCGTCGAGTCCCGCACACGGGGGAGCTGCCCGGGGCGGCCGCTTCGAGCGCGCAGAATCCGCATCCCTGCGCGGGCCGCCCCCCCCAGAGGGGACCTTCGCCGGGCCTCAGCCCAGCAACCGCTCCAGCACCACCGCGATGCCGTCCGCCTCGTTCGACGTCGTCACCTCGTCCGCGACCGCCTTGAGCTCCTCATGGGCGTTGGCCATGGCCACGCCGTGAGCCGCCCAGGCGAACATCGGGATGTCGTTCGGCATGTCGCCGAAGGCGATCGTGTCCACGGCCTTCGCGCCCAGCCGGCGCGCCGCGAGCGAGAGGCCCGTGGCCTTGGAGAGGCCGAGCGGCAGGAGTTCGACTATGCCCTCGCCCGCCATGGTCACGCCGACCAGATCGCCCGCGACCCGGCGCGCCACGTCCGTCAGCGCGTCGTCGCCCAGGCCGGGGTGCTGGATGTACAGCTTGTTCAGCGGCGCCGCCCACAGGTCGGCGATGTCCGTGAAGGGGGTCGCGGGGAGCGGGCCGTCCTGGACCGCGTACCCCGGGCCGACCAGAACCTCGCCGTCGATGCCGTCGCGGCTCGCCGCGAGCGCCAGCGGGCCGATCTCCGCCTCGATCTTGGCGAGCGCCAGACCGGCCAGCTGGCGGTCGAGCGTCACCGAGGTGAGCAGGCGGTGCTCCCCCGCGTGGTACACCTGCGCGCCCTGGCCGCACACCGCTATGCCCTCGTAGCCGAGGTCGTCGAGGATGTGGCGGGTCCAGGGCACCGCACGGCCGGTGACGACGATGTGCGCCGCGCCCGCCGCGGTGGCCGCGGTGAGCGCGTGGCGCGTCCGTTCCGACACCGTGTCGTCGGGGCGCAGCAGCGTCCCGTCGAGGTCGGTCGCGACCAGCTTGTACGGGAACGAGGGCGTGACCGGAGCTGGGTGGCTCACTTGGCGATGGGCTCCAAAATCTCTCGTCCCCCGAGGTACGGACGCAGCACCTCGGGCACCACCACGGAGCCGTCGGCCTGCTGGTGATTCTCCAGGATGGCCACGATGGTGCGCGGGACGGCGCACAGCGTGCCGTTCAGCGTCGCGAGCGGCTGGACCTTCTTGCCGTCGCGCATGCGCACCGAGAGGCGGCGGGCCTGGAAGCCGTCGCAGTTCGAGGCCGAGGTCAGCTCGCGGTACTTGCCCTGGGTGGGGATCCACGCCTCGCAGTCGAACTTGCGGGAGGCCGAGGCACCGAGGTCGCCCGTCGCCACGTCGATCACCTGGAAGGGCAGGCCGAGGCCGGTCAGCCACTGCTTCTCCCACTCCAGGAGACGCTTGTGCTCGTTCTCCGCGTCCGCCGGGTCGACGTACGAGAACATCTCGACCTTGTCGAACTGGTGCACGCGGAAGATGCCGCGGGTGTCCTTGCCGTACGTGCCCGCCTCGCGGCGGTAGCAGGGCGAGAAGCCCGCGTACCGCAGGGGGAGCTTGTCGGCCTCGATGATCTCGTCCATGTGGTACGCCGCGAGCGCGACCTCGGAGGTGCCGACCAGGTAGTAGTCGTCCTTCTCCAGGTGGTACACGTTCTCCGCGGCCTGGCCAAGGAAGCCCGTGCCCTCCATGGCGCGGGGGCGGACCAGCGACGGCGTCAGCATCGGGATGAAACCGGCCTCCGTGGCCTGCGCGATCGCCGCGTTGACCAGGGCCAGCTCCAGCAGGGCGCCGACACCCGTCAGGTAGTAGAACCGCGAGCCGGAGACCTTCGCGCCGCGCTCGACGTCGATGGCGCCGAGCGACTCGCCGAGCTCCAGGTGGTCCTTGGGCTCGAAGCCCTCGGCGGCGAAGTCGCGCGGGGTGCCGATGGTGTCGAGGACGACGAAGTCCTCCTCGCCGCCGACCGGGACGTCCGGGTGGACGAGGTTGCCGAGCTGCTGCAGGAGGCGCTTGGTCTCGTCGTCGGCCTCGTCCTGGGCGGTGTCCGCGGCCTTGACGGCGGCGGAGAGCTCGCCCGCCTTCTTCAGGAGCTCCTGCTTCTCCTCGGGCGCGGCCTTGGGGATCAGCTTGCCGAGCGCCTTCTGCTCGGAGCGGAGCTCGTCGAAGCGGATCCCGGACGACCTGCGCCGCTCGTCGGCGGAGAGCAGGGCGTCGACGAGCGCGACGTCCTCTCCACGGGCGCGCTGGGAGGCGCGAACACGGTCGGGGTCCTCACGGAGCAGGCGAAGGTCAATCACCCCTCAAGGCTACCGGTGCGCGGTTCCGGCCCACGACTCGATATTCCATTGTGCGCCATATGCCCGTTTTGCCGGGATGTGAATTTCCGGAGTCGAGTACTCCGAATCAAGATCGATACGGCCGGAAAAGCCTTGCCGCGCACGTCTCGGCCGTCGGTCAATAAAAAGGGCGCCATTCCCCGAAACGGGGCAGAGCGCACCCGCGCCCTTGACCGGAACCCCTTGTGCGGAGCGGGACTTGGGGCACTTGTCCACCGTGGTTGTCCACAGGAACCAGGGGCTCCGGACGGTTATCCACAGGGTGTGCGAAAGATCTGTGGATGCCGGAACATCCCATTCCGATAGCCGTTCATGCGCCCAGGGATTCCCTTCCCAAACCACTCGCACACCCACTTTCGAGTGGAAATGCCTCGCCCCAAAGAGTTGATCAATGGAAAAGAGTGGACGAGGGGTGACGTGCGGAGCTGTGGACGGACTTAGGTGCTGGGGGCCGATTTGTCGACCATGTCACGCTTCGTTGTCGACTTGTCCCCAGGTCGAGACGCACGCCTGTGGATAACTTCTGTGGATAACGTAAATCTGCAGGTAGGACCGCAGGGGCTGGCTAGAAACGGCCGTCCTGGCAGCGCGTCAGCCAGTCCGACGCCGCCATGAACTCGTTGTCCGTCGTGCCGGGCCGCGGCGGCCGGACGTCCTCCGTCGCCACCCCCGCCCGGGGATACGAACCGAGGAACCGCACCTGCGGGCAGATCCGCTTGAGCCCCATCAGGGCCTCACCGACGCGGCGGTCCGTGATGTGCCCCTCGGCATCCACCGAGAAGCAGTAGTTGCCGATGCCCTTGCCCGTGGGCCGCGATTCGATCCGCATGAGGTTGACGCCGCGCACGGCGAATTCCTGGAGCAGTTCGAGCAGGGCGCCGGGGTGGTCGTCGCCCAGCCAGATGACGACGGAGGTCTTGTCGGCGCCCGTCGGCGCGGCGGGGCGGGCCGGGCGGCCGACCAGGACGAACCGGGTCTCGGCGTTCGCCGCGTCGTGGATCTCGCTGACCAGGGCTTCCAGGCCGTACGTGGCCGCCGCGAACTCGCCTGCGAAGGCCGCGTCGAAGCGGCCCTCCTGGACCAGCCGGGCGCCGTCCGCGTTCGAGGCGGCCGACTCCCACACGGCGTCGGGGAGGTGGGCGGCCAGCCAGTTGCGGACCTGCGGCTGGGCCACGGGGTGGCCCGTCACCGTCCTGATCTCCGTGAGCTTCGTGCCGGGCCGCACGAGGAGCGCGAAGGCGATCGGCAGGACGACCTCGCGGTAGATCATCAAAGGGTCGCCCTTGGCGAGCTCGTCGACGGTGGTGGTGACGCCGCCCTCGACCGAGTTCTCGATCGGCACCAGCGCGGCCGCCGCCTCGCCGCTGCGGACCGCGTCCAGCGTGGCCGGTACGGAAACCATCGGGACGAGCTCCCGGGCCGCCGCCTCGGGCAGCGTACGGAGCGCCGCCTCGGTGAAAGTGCCCTCGGGGCCCAGGTACGTATAGCGCGTCGCCGACATACCGTCACCCTAATGGGCCCGACGTGGCGCGGCTCACGCGTCTCACAGAGCGGCGCCCGCCCCGAAGGGCCCCACCGCGGGGCG
>NZ_LIPN01000031.1 GCF_001418325.1 Streptomyces atriruber
CAGGCCCCGATGCCTCCCGGCTATGGTCAGCAGCCGCAGGCCCCGATGCCTCCCGGCTATGGTCAGCAGCCTCCGGGTGGTCAGTTCCCCGGACAGCCCGCCGCCCCCCAGGGCGCGGCACCCCAGGGCGCCGGTGTGGCCGCGGCCCTCCAGAAGTACCGCGAGGCCCCCACGGGCCAGCGCTGGACGCAGCAGAACGAGAAGCTCGTCCGCGTCGACCTGAGCGTCGCCGAGCAGCCGATCCTCGCCCGCCAGGGCAGCATGGTGCTCTACCAGGGCAAGGTGGAGTTCAGCTACAAGGGCGCGGGCTTCGCGGGCCGCATCGTGGGCAACGCCACCGGCCAGGAGATGCAGCTGATGCGCTGCTCCGGCCGCGGTCAGGTCTTCCTCGCCGAGGAGGCCACCCACCTGCACCCCATCGAACTCCAGGGTGACGCGATCTGTGTCTCCGCGGAGAACGTGCTCGCCTTCGACGAGTCCCTCCAGCACGAGGTGCGCAGGATCGAGGGTCACGGGATCCCCGGCGGCGCGCTGTTCGTCATGCAGTTCCAGGGCACCGGCACGGTCGTCGTGAAGACCCACGGTGTGCCCGTCGTGCTGCCCGTCACGCCGACGACGTTCGCGGACTGCCACGCCGTCGTCGCCTGGTCGGCCGCCGCTCAGGCGATCGTCTCCAGCCAGGTCCGGCTGCGCAGCAACGCGTACGCGGGCTCCACGGGGGAGAGCGTGAACCTCCAGTTCCGTGGCGCGCCCGGCAATTTCATCGTCGTCCAGCCGTACGAGGTCTGAGGGAGCCCGTCATGAATCAGCAGCTCGCGGGCTTTGCCCCCGCACCGGTCGCCGCCCGCATGGAGAACCACGGCCATCACATGGTCAAGGTGGCCATGCAGACCGGCAACGACCTCCTCGCGCGCGTGGGCTCGATGGTCGCCTACGAAGGGTTCGTGCAGTACGAGCCGAATCCGCCCGCCGTCCGTCAGGTCGCGCGCGAGTGGATGACCGGTGAGGGCGCACCCCTGATGAAGTGCTCCGGAGACGGCCTCCTCTACCTCGCCGACTACGGAGCGGACGTCGTCCTGATCAACCTGGCGGGCGACTCCCTCTCGGTGAACGGCACCAATCTGCTCGCCTTCGACGCGTCCCTCCAGTGGGGCGTGGAGCGGGTGAAGGGCATGGCCAAGTTCGCCGGACAGGGCCTGTGGAACATCAAGATCTCCGGCCAGGGCTGGGTCGCGCTGACGTCCCGCGGCACGCCGATCGTCGTCGACTGCGGCCGCGGCGACGACGAGACGTACGTCGACCCGGACGCCCTGATCGCCTGGTCCCCGAACCTCAAGGTGAAGGGCAAGCGCAGCTTCAAGGCCGGCTCCCTCATCGGGCGCGGCAGCGGCGAGGCCTACCAGATGGGCTTCTCCGGAGAGGGCATCGTCGTCGTACAGCCCAGCGAGGACAGCACCGACCGCCTCCGAGCACGGGGCTGAGGGGGAGCAACACACCATGCAGAGCCCACTTTTCGCGCACGCCGAACAGCAGACCCAGGAGCGCTACTCCGTCCAGAACCCGCAGCTGCTGCGGGTCGCCCTGGAGGGGCACGACGACGTCCTGGCCCGCAAGGGCGCGATGGTCGCCTACCAGGGTCTGATCGAGTTCGACGCCGAGTACCAGAGCCGGGGCAACCAGCGGGCCCGCGCGCACACCGGCGAGGGCCTGGACCTGATGCGCTGCCACGGCCAGGGCACGGTCTACCTCGCCAACCTCGCCCAGTACATCCACGTGGTGGATGTGGAACAGGACGGGCTGACCGTGGACAGCAGCTACGTCCTCGCGATGGACTCGTCGCTGACCCACCAGGTCATCGCCGTCGACAGCCAGTACGGCATCTCCGGCTCCGGCAAGTACCAGCTCAACATCAGCGGCCGCGGCAAGGTCGCCCTGATGACGTCGGGCCAGCCGCTGATGCTGCAGGTCACGCCGGAGCAGTACGTCAACGCGGACGCCGACGCGATCGTCGCGTGGTCCAACGGGCTGCGCGTCCAGATGCAGGCCCAGACCCACTCCTCGGGCGTCTGGCGGCGCCGCGGCAACACCGGTGAGGGCTGGGAGCTCAGCTTCATGGGCCAGGGCTACGCGCTCGTCCAGCCGAGCGAGATGCTGCCGCCGCAGAACGTGAACATCGGGCAGGGGGCCCGGGCGCAGTTCGGAATGGGCCAGCAAGGTGCCCGGGGGCAGAACCAGGGCAACGTCTGGAGCTAGGCCCTGCCCGGGCAGGAGTGACCGAGGGGCGCGGAGATTCACTGCGGGCCGTATGTGGCTGGTCGCGCAGTTCCCCGCGCCCCTTCGGGGCGCCTCGAAGCGGTCTCTACAGGCGTGACTTCGTTGCCTCGACCAGTCGTACGACCGACTCGTCGGCCACCCCCGCCACCTCGTCGTACGCGAACCAGCGCAGGTCCAGCGACTCGTCGCTGATCGCCTCGACCGCGTCGGAGGGGGCGAGCGCCGCGTACTGGACGTCGAGGTGCTGGGTGCACGGGCCCGGGATCGGGTGCCTGTCCAGGCGGACGGGGCCGCCCGCGAGGAGCGTGAGGCCCGGTACGCCGGACTCCTCGGTGGCCTCACGCAGCGCGGCCGCGGCCAGCGTCGCGTCGCCCGGCTCGCAGTGGCCGCCCATCTGGAGCCACATCCGCAGCTTCTTGTGCAGGGTCAGCAGGACGCGCCCGCGGGACGGGTCGACCACCAGGGCGCTGGCCGTCACATGGCCGTCCGTGCAGGACTTCCACATGCCGTCCTGAGGGTGGGCGGCGAGATGGTCCAGGTAGTACTGGCGCAGCTCTTCCTGGTCCTCGTAGCCCTTAAGGACGAGGACGGTGTCGTCGTACAGGCTCACTTGCCGTCGGTGTCCTTGCCCTCTTCGCCCTCGTCCTTGGTGAGGTCCGGCTTCGCGGAGCCGGAGCCCGCCGCCTCGCCGAGCATCTTGTCCAACTCGGAGAAGTCCAGCTGCTCGTGGTGCACGAAGCCGTCCGGGTCGTCCAGGTCGGAGGCCGTCGGCAGCATGTCCGGGTGCTCCCACAGGCCGTCGCGGCCGTCGACACCGCGCGCGTCCGTGAGCGAGGCCCACAGGCGCGAGGCGTCCCGCAGACGGCGCGGACGCAGCTCCAGGCCGATCAGCGTGGCGAACGTCTGCTCCGCGGGGCCACCCGTCGCACGGCGGCGGCGCAGCGTCTCACGAAGGGCGTCGGCGGACGTCAGACGCGGCTTGGCGGCGGCGTGGACCACCGCGTCCACCCAGCCCTCGACGAGCGCCAGAGCCGTCTCCAGACGGGCCAGAGCGGCCTTCTGGGCCGGGGTGTCCTCCGGCTGGAACATGCCCTGCTGGAGTGCTTCCTGCAGCTGCTCCGGGTTCTGCGGGTCGAGCTGGCCGACCACGTCCTCCAGCTTGGCCGTGTCGACCTTGATCCCGCGCGCGTACCCCTCGACGGCGCCGAACAGGTGCGAGCGCAGCCACGGGACGTGGGAGAAGAGCCGCTGGTGGGCGGCCTCGCGCAGCGCCAGATAGAGCCGCACCTCGTTCTTGTCGACGCCCAGGTCCTTGCCGAAGGCCTCGATGTTCACCGGGAGCAGCGCGGCCTTGCCGGAGGGGCCGAGCGGCAGACCGATGTCGGTGGAGCCCACGACCTCGCCCGCGAGCACGCCCACGGCGTGGCCGATCTGCTGGCCGAACATGGCACCGCCCATGGAGCGCATCATGCCGATCAGCGGGCCCGCCATGGCCTGCATCTCCTCGGGCAGCACATCGCCCATGGCGAGGCCGACGCGCTCGGCGACCGGGTCGACGAGCTCCTTCCAGACCGGCAGGGTCGCCTCGACCCACTCGGCCCGGCTCCAGGCCACGGCCGTGCCGGACCCGGACGGCAGCGACGTCGCGTCGTCCAGCCACAGGTCCGCCAGGCGCACGGCCTCCTCGACGGCGGAGCGCTCGGCCGGACCGACGCTGGCGTCCTTGGTGCCGTCCGCCGTGCCCTGGGACACGGTCTGGCGCGCGATGTCCTTGGCCATGTCCCAGTTCACCGGGCCGCCCTCGTACGAGAGCATCTGGCCCAGCTGCTGGAACGCGGCACCCAGGTCGTTCGGGTTCATCGAACCGAACATCGCGGCGAACGGGTTGTCACCGCCTCCGGGGCCGCCGGCCCCGGGGAAGCCCCCGAAACCGAACGGGTTCGCGGGCCCACCTGCGCCCTGGCCCCCGCGCTGTCCCTCTCCAGGGGATTCCTTCTTCTTGCCCTCGTCGCCGTCGTCCGGCTCCTCCGGCGGAAGGCCGAATCCGAATGGGGTGTCACTCACGGGATTCCTCGGCTCGTCAGGCCGCCGGTTTCGTTCCGACGGCGGCTGCCCTACAACACCACCCAGCGTAGACACCGTGACGGGATCGGGCCTCGGTGCTTCGCCGACTCATGGCCTGCGGCAGGATGGATGCCACCTGGTACGTACGCGTCATTCGCGTACGTACTGAAGACAACCGCTGGAGACGCCCGGTGAGTTCCCCAGATCCACAGGTTCGCGCAGCGCGAAACCCGTCAACCCCGGCGCCCGTCCGGGGGCCCGTAGTCGCCGTCACCGGCGCCGCCTCCGGTGTGGGCGCGCTGCTGACCGAGCGCCTTGCCACGTCGGAGGCGATCAAGCAGGTCATTGCCATCGACGAGCGCAGGGGCGACTGCTCGCAGGCCCAGTGGCACATCCTGGACGTGCGGGACCCGGCCATCGCGGAGAAGCTGCGCGGTGCCGACGTCGTGGTGCACCTGGCGCTCGATCTCGACCTGGAGACCGACGCCGCGGCCCGCACCGCGTACAACGTGCGCGGCACCCAGACCGTCCTGACCGCTGCCGCTGCCGCGGGCGTCCACCGCGTCGTCCTGTGCACCTCGGCGATGGTCTACGGAGCGCTGCCCGACAACGAGCTGCCCCTCTCCGAAGACGCCGAGCTGCGCGCCACGGCCGAGGCCACCGGCGTCGGCGACCTCCTGGAGGTGGAGCGGCTCGCCCGCCGGGCGCCCCGCGCGCACCCCGGACTCAACGTCACCGTCGTACGGCCCGCGACGCTGGTCGGCGGCACGGACACGGCCCTCACGCGTTACTTCGAGTCGCCCCGGCTCCTGGTCGTCGCGGGCTCGCGGCCGGCCTGGCAGTTCTGCCACGTCGACGACCTGTGCAGCGCGCTGGAGCACGCAGTCCTTGAGAAGGTCGACGGCGAGCTGGCCGTCGGCTGCGAGGGCTGGCTGGAGCAGGAGGAGGTCGAGGAGCTCAGCGGGATCCGGCGCATGGAGCTGCCCTCGGCGGTCGCGCTCGGCGCCGCCGCCCGGCTGCACCGCATCGGCCTCACCCCGTCACCGGCCGGTGACCTGGCGTACACGATGTACCCCTGGGTGGTCAGCGTCAGCAGGCTGCACGACGCCGGGTGGCGGCCGCAGTGGACCAACGAGGAAGTCCTCACGGAACTGCTGGAGGAGGTCTCCGGGCGGCGCACCGTGGCCGGTCGGCGGCTCGGCCGCAAGGACGCCACGGCCGCGGGCGCGGCGGGCGCGACGGTCGCCCTGCTGGGCGCGGCGGCGGTGGTGCGCAGGGCGCGGAAGGCCCGGCGGAGGATCTGAGGCGTGCGGCGCCCCGACCCCACCGGCGGCGGGTCCCGGCTGCGGCGTGCGGCCCGCCTGTAGGGAGCTCCAAGGGGGGACACGCGCGGGCCGGGGGAAAGGTCTATTCCGTGATGCGCGTGCCGTGCGGCACCATGGCCGCATGGCACGCACCACGATGGACCACCCCGGCGAGCAGGCCGCGCAGGACCCGATCCGCCTGCTCGCGATCCGTGACACCCCGCTCTCCCTGGACGAGGTCTTCCGGGCCGTCGGCGACGACGCCGCGGGTGGCACGGCGCTCTTCGTGGGGACCGTGCGCAACCACGACGGCGGCGCGGACGTCGACGAGCTGGGGTACTCGACCCACCCCACCGCCGAGGCCGAGATGCGCCGGGTGGCCGAGAAGGTCGTCGCCGAGTATCCGGTGCGCGCCCTGGCCGCCGTGCACCGTATCGGGGACCTCGCCGTCGGGGACCTCGCGGTGGTCGTAGCCGTCTCCTGCCCGCACCGCGCGGAGGCCTTCGAAGCCTGCCGCAAGCTGATCGACGACCTCAAGCACGAGGTGCCGATCTGGAAGCACCAGCGCTTCTCCGACGGCAAGGAGGAGTGGGTCGGGGCCTGTTGAGACGAGGCCCGCCTCCTGGGGTGCGATTGACCCGTGCGGCTCCGGTTGCGTAACCGGACCCCTGCCGTGAGCGTTGACCATGCGGATGGTTAATCTGCTGATCTGTCAGTTGAGATGGCTCATGGGGTCGGGAGGTCGACATGGCATCACTCGCGTGGTTGCTGATTCCGCTCATGGCTGCCGTCGGTGCGGGGCTGTGGGGCAGCTGGGCCGCCCGCAACCGCAAGTCCGGACGGACCGGTGACGTCACCGAACTCAACGGCTACACCGCCTTCCGCGAGGCGATGGAGAAGTCCCACACAGGGACGTGACGAGCCCGCGCGGGGACGTGACCTCCCCGTACGGCCCGGCCCCGGGGGTGCTCTCACAGGCAGGTCCCGTACTGTCGTTCCATGCCACGCCGCACCGCGACGATGCTCGCCTCCACCTTGATGCTGATCGCGCTGCTCTGCGCCGGCGTCCTCATCAAAGTGCCGTACTCGGAGATGTCTCCCGGACCCACGGTGAACACCCTCGGCGACCACGACGGTGAGCCGGTGCTGCAGATCTCCGGACGCAAGACCTATCCCACGACCGGCCACCTCAACATGACGACGGTCAGGGTCACCAGCGCCGACTACAACATGAACCTGGCGGAGGCCGTCTACGGATGGCTGGCCCACGACAACATCGTGGTGCCGCACGACACGCTCTACCCGAACGGCAAGACCGAGCAGCAGTCCTCCCAGGAGAACGCCGAGGAGTTCAGCCAGTCCCAGGAGAGCGCCAAGGTCGCGGCGCTCAGGCAGCTGGGCATCGAGGTGAAGTCCCAGGTCATCGTCTCCACCGTCTTCAAGGGGGATCCGGCGGAGGGCAAGCTGCACGCGGGCGACGTCATCAAGAAGGTGGACGGCAAGCCCGTCAAGGAGATGACGGACGTCTCGAAGCTCGTCACCCAGCGCAAGCCCGGCGAGCCCGTCACGTTCACGGTCGTCCCGGTGAAGGTCGCGGCAGCCGCCGAGAAGGCGGGCAAGGAGCCGACCGAGACCGAGGACATCAAGATCACGACGAAGGCCGCGGAGAACGACGCCGACCACGCGGTCGTCGGCATCAAGGCGGGCACCGACCACACGTTCCCGTTCACGATCGACATCAAGCTCGCCGACGTGGGCGGCCCCAGTGCCGGACTGATGTTCGCACTCGGAATCGTCGACAAGCTGACCCCGGACGACCTCACCGGCGGCAATTTCGTGGCTGGTACCGGCACCATCGAGGACGACGGCAAGGTCGGCCCGATCGGCGGCATCGAGATGAAGACCGTCGGCGCGCGCGAGAAGGGCGCCGAGTACTTCCTCACGCCGAAGGACAACTGCGCGGCAGCCTCGCGCGACGTTCCCGACGGCCTGCAGCTCGTCAAGGTGGACACCATCTCCGACGCCGTGAAGTCCCTGAAGAAGATCCGCAAGGGCGACACCGACGCCCTGCCGAAGTGCACCACGAGCTAGGACCGCTACCGGCGGACGGCCCCGAAGCGGCGGACGGCCCCGAAACAGCGGTACGCGGGTGGGGAAGCCCCACCCGCGTACTGAACGGAAGAAGACGTACCGCTAGGCGAACGTGGCCGCGAGCGCCTCGGCCAGGCCGGGCACCAGGTCGGAGCCGGTGAGGACCTCGGTCGGCGAGTCCTTCTCGCGCAGCCGCAGCGCGGACTCACGCGCACCGTCACGGAGCACCGCGACCGTCATGCGGACCTCCTGACGGTCCGGGTGCTCGGCCACCCACTTCGCGAGCTGCGCCTCCTTGAGGCCGTCCGGCACGGACGCCTCGGCGGACGGCGGCAGCATCAGGCGCTCCACGGTGAGGGCGCAGCCCGTCACCGCGTCCGGCCAGGCGATGGTGCCGAGGAATTCGTCCAGCGGCTTGTCCGCGGGAATCTCCTCCTGCTCGATGGGGGTGAAGCCGGCGTGCTCCACGCCGTCGTCGAGGCCGAGCTGGGAGGCGAGGCCGGGTTCCTGGGTGCGCAGTCGCGCCGTGTCGACCAGCGCGAAGAGGCGGGCGGGCCGGTCCCAGCCGAGGCCGGATACGTACTCGTCGATCTCGAGGACCGCCCGAGTGAGGGGGCTCGCTGCCATGGGAGTGTTGGACATGGTCACAATCCTGCCTCGTTAGTCCCGAGAAACGGGAACCGAGTAAAGCGTAGGTAAGTTGCATAGGTGTGGGTCCGCGATCTCCGGGGGCCTGACGGACCAACAGCGAATCAACAGCGAACTTCGAGGTGCGCACCTTGGCTTTCCAGATGCCGGACCGCGGCGGAGGCCCGACGGGGCCACGGATCAGAGTGGGCCGACCCTCCCGGCGGGTCCGGACCCTGCTCATGACACTGGGGGTGCTGGCCGTACTGGCCATGGCCTTCGTCATGTTCTCCGGGTTCTGGACGGACTGGCTCTGGTACCGGTCGGTCAATTACTCGTCGGTCTTCACGACGACCCTGTGGACCAAGATCGGCCTGTTCTTCGTCTTCGGCCTCCTCATGGCGGCCGCAGTCGGCGTGAACATCTGGCTGGCGCACCGGCTGCGCCCGCCGCTGAGCGCCATGTCGATGGAGCAGCAGAGCCTCGACCGGTACCGCATGGGCATCGCCCCGTACAAGAAGTGGCTGCTCATCGGGGTCACCGCCCTGGTGGGGCTGATCGCGGGCGCATCCGCCGCGGGACAGTGGCGCACCTGGCTCCTGTGGGTCAACGGCGTGTCCTTCGGCCAGAAGGACCCGCAGTTCCACATGGACGTGTCGTTCTTCGCGTTCGACCTGCCCTGGTACCGCTTCCTGCTCGGCTTCGGCTTCGCGGCCACGGTGCTCTCCCTGGTCGCCGCCGCCCTGACGCACTACCTGTACGGCGGGCTGCGGATCACCAGCCCCGGCGCGCGCGCGACCGCCGCGGCCACCGGCCACCTCTCGGTGCTGCTCGGTGTCTTCGTGTCGCTCAAGGCCGTCGCGTACTGGCTCGACCGGTACGGCCTCGCGGTGAAGTCCAGCGACTTCAAGGCGACCGGTAACTGGACGGGCCTGCGGTACGTCGACGCGAACGCGTACCTGCCGGCGAAGACGATCCTGTTCTGCATCGCCGTCATCTGCGCGATCCTCTTCTTCGCGACGCTCTGGCGGCGCACCTGGCAGCTGCCGGTGATCGGCTTCGGCCTGATGGTGCTCTCGGCGATCCTCATCGGCGGGCTCTACCCCGCGATCGTCCAGAAGTTCCAGGTCCAGCCGAACGAGCAGGCCAAGGAAGCCCCGTACATCGAGAAGAACATCGAGGCCACCCGCGACGCCTACGGCATCAACGGTGTGAAGCCCGAGGAGTACAAGGGCGCGGGCAAGGTCGACGAGGATCCGAAGAAGAAGCGCGAGAACGCGGACACGGCGGCCAACTACCGGCTGAACGACCCGAACATCGTCTCGCCGACCTTCCAGCAGCTGGAGCAGGAGCGCAGCTACTACCAGTTCCCGAAGACGCTGGACGTCGACCGCTACAACGGCCAGGACACCATCGTCGGCCTGCGCGAGATCGACGTGAACAAGCTCGACAAGCGGAACTGGATCAACGACCACTTCGCCTACACGCACGGCTATGGAATGGTCGCCGCCAAGGGCACGGAGACGAAGAAGGGCTCCAAGGGAGCCCCGGCGTTCACCGAGTCCGGCCTGCCCACCAACGGCGAACTGGGTGAGTACGAGCAGCGGATCTACTACGGCGAGAAGACCAGCCAGTACTCGATCGTGGGCGGGCCCCAGAAGGAGCTCGACTACGAGGAGAACGGCGGCGGTCAGAAGACGTACAGCTACAAGGGCGACAGCGGCGTCAACCTCTCCAACCCGATCAACCGCGCCGCGTACGCGGTGTCCTTCGGAGAGCCGCAGATCCTCTACTCCGGAGCCATCGGCGACGGGTCGCGGATCCTCTACAACCGCACCCCCAAGGAGCGCGTCGAGGCGGTCGCCCCCTGGCTGACCATCGACGGCGACGTCTATCCGACGGTGGTCGACGGCCGCATCCAGTGGGTGGTCGACGCCTACACGACGAGCAACGGCTATCCGTACGCCTCGCGGACGACGCTCGGCGACACCACGGCGGACTCCCTGTCGCAGGCCGACAGTCAGCGCACGGTGATCGCCCAGCAGAACCAGGTCAACTACATCCGGAACTCGGTGAAGGCGACCGTCGACGCGTACACCGGTGACGTCAAGCTCTACACCTGGGACGACAAGGACCCGGTCCTGAAGACCTGGAAGAAGGCGTTCCCGGGCACCGTGAAGGACAAGAGCGAGATCCCGCCGAAGCTGATGGACCACCTGCGCTATCCGCAGGACATGTTCAAGGTGCAGCGCGAACTGCTGACGAAGTACCACGTCACGGACCCCGGCCAGTTCTACAACGCGAGTGACGCCTGGCAGGTGCCGAACGACCCGACGAAGAAGGACGACAGTGCGGTCCCGCCGTACTACCTGTCCTTGAAGTCGCCGGGCCAGACGCAGCAACAGTTCTCGCTGACGACGACGTTCACCCCGAGCGAGCGGCCCAACCTACGGGCGTTCATGACGGTCGACGCCGATGCCAGAAGCAAGAACTACGGCAAGATGCAGCTGCTCAGAGTCCAGGGCGACGTCGACGGACCGGAGCAGGTGCAGAACAAGCTGAACTCCATGACGGAAGTCGGCAACTTCGTCCGTGACATGAAGGGCGCCGACTCCGACGTCCTCTACGGCAATCTGCTGACCGTGCCACTGGACGA
Source organism: Streptomyces atriruber (assembly GCF_001418325.1). Lineage (GTDB taxonomy): Bacteria > Actinomycetota > Actinomycetes > Streptomycetales > Streptomycetaceae > Streptomyces > Streptomyces atriruber. The sequence continues at coordinate 11,017 of NZ_LIPN01000031.1, forward strand.
CGGCTTCCTTTACGTCGAACCCGTCTACGTACAGGGACGCAAGTCGGCGTATCCCCTTCTGAAGAAGGTCGCTGTGTCGTACGGCACGGAGACCGCCTTCGCGGACACCCTCGGGGAGGGCCTCAACCAGGTCTTCAGTACGGAGGGGACCACCAAGCCACCGGGCGACCAGGACGGCGACGAGCCGACCAAGCCGCCGAAGTCGAACGACCCGACGGTGCAGGCCGCGCTCGACGACGCCCAGAAGGCGTTCGAGGACGGCGAGAAGGCCATGAAGGAAGGCGACTGGAAGAAGTACGGCGAGGCGCAGGACCGCCTTCAGGAGGCCCTTGAGCGGGCCGAGGAGGCCTCGCAGAAGGCCGCCGCGAAGAGCGACAAGGGCGCCGACAAGAACGCCGACAAGGCCGCGGACAAGAGCGGAGACAAGGCCGCCGACAAGGACGCGGACAAGGAAGCAGGTCAGGAGGGGGACCAGACCGGCTAGCGGGCGGTCAGGCAGCCACCTCGCGCCGTGGTACGGTTTGGACACAACGGCGCGGGGTGGAGCAGCTCGGTAGCTCGCTGGGCTCATAACCCAGAGGTCGCAGGTTCAAATCCTGTCCCCGCTACTGCAAGGTGAAGGCCCGGATCCTTACGGATCCGGGCCTTCGTCGTGTGTATCGGTGCCTGTCGTGTGCAGGTGTCCTATGCCAAGAAATGCGAACGGTGTTCAAGCGGGGGAGAGTTGAGGGATCTGTGTTTGACTTATCTCTCTGTGGGCATGTCGACAAAACGCTGAAGTGACCTCACTGGCTGCGGTATACCAGATGTACCCAGGTTGCAGGTGGTGCGACGATGGACGTTATGGGGGACAAGGCAACTCTGTTGGAGACAGGGCGGTTTGTGCAGCCGGCCGACCGGGAGGATCCCGGTACGGCCGCCGAGGAGATGCGCCACCGGCTGGCCGCCGAGGCCGGCGACGTGGACGCGATGAGCGTTCTCGGGAGCCTTCTGCTGCGCCGCGGTGATCTCGACGGTGCCGAATCTCTGCTGCGCGCGGCGACCGCCGAGGGCGACCGCGCCGCCGCCAACAACCTCGGAGTCCTCCTGCACCAGCGCGGGTACGCCGACGAGGCGGCAGGCTGGTGGCGGGTCGCCGCCGTCGCCGGGTCCGCCGCCGCCGCGCACGCGCTCGGACGGCACCACCGCGAGCGCGGCGACGAGCCCGCCGCCGAGTACTGGCTGCGCCAGTCCGCCGAGCAGGGCCACACCCTCGGGGCGTACGCGCTCGCCGACCTCCTGGAGCACCGCGGCGACGTCGGCGCGGAGCGCTGGCTGCGGGCCGCCGCCGAGCGCGGCCACCGCGAGGCCGCCTACCGCCTGGCACGCGCGCTGGACCGGCGCGCCACCGCGGAGCGCACCGAACGGGCCGAGCGAGCCGGGGGCCCCGTGCGCCCGGACCGCGCCGACGACGCCGTGCGGTCGCCCGCCGACGAGGCCGAGCAGTGGTACCGCCAGGCGGCCGCCCGCGGTCACCGCAGGGCCGCGCTGCACCTCGGCGCGATCCTGGAGCGGCGCGGCGAGCTGAAGGAGGCCGGTCGCTGGTACCTCAACTCCGCCAAGGACGGGGAGTCCAGGGCGGCCTGCGCCCTCGGCTTCCTGCTCCGGGACGCGGGTGACGAGGAGAGCGCCGCCGTGTGGTGGCTCAAGGCCGCCCAGGATGGCGACGGGAACGCCGCGAACGCGCTGGGCGCGCTGCACGCCGAGCGCGGCGAGACGCAGACCGCCGAGCGCTGGTACCGCGCCGCCATGGACGCGGGCGACGTGAACGGCGCGTACAACCTCGGGCTGCTCTGCGCCGAGCAGGGCCGCACCGCGCACGCCGACCAGTGGTACCGCCGCGCCGCGTACGCCGGACACCGCGAGGCGGCCAACGCGCTCGCCGTGCTGCTGCTCCAGGGCGGCGACGCGGCCGGGGCCGAGCCGTGGTTCTCCAAGGCCGCGGAGGCGGGCAGCGTCGACGCCGCGTTCAACCTGGGAATCCTCTACGCGAGCCGGGGCGACGGGGCCGCGGCCCTGCGGTGGTACGAGCGGGCGGCGGCCGCCGGGCACACCGACGCCGCGCTCCAGGTCGGCACCGCGCGGCTGCGCGAGGGCGACGACCAGGAGGCCGAGCGGCACCTGCGGTGCGCGGCGGGCGGCGGCAGCGCCGAGGCGGCGTACCGCCTCGGGACGGTGCTCGACGCGCGGCGCCCCCCGGCGGGCCCGCCGGTCCTCGGCGAGCCCGCGGCGGAGAAGACGGAGTGCGAGGAGTGGTACGAGCGGGCGGCCGAGATGGGGCACCGCCGGGCGCAGGTCCGGGTCGGCATGCTCGCCTCGGCCCGCGGCGACGTCGTCGAGGCCGCGCGGTGGTACCGCAAGGCCGCTGAGGCGGGCAGCCGCAACGGCGCGTTCAACCTCGGGCTGCTGCTTGCCCGCGAGGGCAGCGAGCCGGAGGCCGCGCTCTGGTGGACCCGGGCCGCCGACGCTGGGCACGGGCGGGCCGCGCTCCGTCTCGCCCTGCTCTACGCCCGGCGCGGGCAGCTGGCGCAGGGGCAGCGGTGGGCGTCGCGGGCGGTCGACCTCGGTCCCGCGGAGGTCGCCGAGCGGGCGGGGCGGCTGCGCGAGGCCCTGCAGCAGGAGCTCACCGCGTAGGCGCGGGCGGACGCCTGCCGCGCGCTGTCCGGAGCCGGTGGGGAACGGATTTGCGCTGGTCGTAGCGCTGACGTAGAGTTGTGTTCACCGACGCGGGGTGGAGCAGCTCGGTAGCTCGCTGGGCTCATAACCCAGAGGTCGCAGGTTCAAATCCTGTCCCCGCTACTGACGGTCGAGAGCCGGAAGCCGATTGGCTTCCGGCCCTCGACTCATTTCCGGCCCTTCGCCGTTCCGTGGCCCCCCGCTGTTCTGTGGCCCACCGCTTCCTCGTACAGCGTGCGGTTCACGGCCTTGGACTCCGGCACCTCGTCGCCCTTCGAGACGCCCGCCGCGCGGTATGCCTCCTGCAGCCGGTCCGTCGTGCCCGCGCGTATCTCCCAGTCCATGCGGAGCGACGGCGTGGACAGCAGGACCTGTTTGTCCGTGCTGATCAGCTTGGCGAGCTCCGTCGCGAAGCCCTCGTCGGCCTTGTAGTCGCCCGCGAAGTACGTGTTCACCGTCCTGATGTACGCGCGCAGCAGTGCGACGCCCGCGTCCGGGTCCTTCTTGAGGAGGTTGGGCCCGAAGAGGAGGCCGCCGAGCGGTTCGGCCTGCGGCTGGCCGCCCAGGAACGCGAACCGCTTGTCGCCGTCGACCTTGCGCCACACCGGATCGAGCAGCCAGGCAGAGTCGGTGCCGCCGTTCTCGAGCGCGGTGAGGACGTCCGCCGAGCCGAGCTGCTGGAACTGGATCTCGTCGAGCCCGCCGCCGTGCTTCTTCAGCGCCTTGCCCATGGGGTACGCGATGACGGACCCCTTGCCGATCATCGTGCCGAGTTTGCGGCCCGCCATGGGGACGTGGTCCGCACTCTCGCCCTTCTTCAGCCGCACCCACAGGCCGCTCTTGGAACGGGGGTCGGGGGAGAAGTTGCCGGCCGTCCACTTGATGTCGAACCCGCTGGTGATGCCGTTCATCACGGCGGCCTCCGGGGCGGCCCACTGGGCGTCGATGTCGCCCTTGGCGAGGAGGGGGAGCGCATCGGGGGTGGGCAGCACCTTCAGGGCGACGTTCAGACCCTCCTTCTTGAACTCGCCCTTCTCCACGGCCATCTGGAGGGGCGCCGCGTATTCGGCGCTCAGGGTGCCGGTCGCGATCGTGAGGTCGCGCTTCTCGGGCAGCGGCCGGGGCGCCGGGGTGTCCGGGGCGCAGCGGGCCGGTGCGCGGTCGGGGTCGAGATCGGCGGGGTCGGTCCAGCTTCCCTTGCCGCAGCCCGCCACCGGGCTGACGGCGCGGGGCTTCGCGGGTTCGGCGGGCGGTGCGTCGTCCTCCTTCGCACAGCCCGCCGTCGCGAGCAGCGAGCCCGCCACGAGCAGCGCGAGGGTGGTGGTGCGGATACGCATGGGGCCTCCCGGGGGCAGGTGGGTCACGACTGGCTCCTGCCCCGGTCGCGCGGGGCCCATGGCGTGAGGAACCGGCCCGCGATCCGCACCAGTTCGGAGAAGACGACGCCGAGCACCGCGACGCACACGATGCCGACGAACATCACGTCGTTCTGGAAGAGCGCGCGCGAGTCGAAGATGAGGTGCCCGAGGCCGTCGGCCGCCGCGATCTGCTCCGAGGCGACGATCACGAGGACCGCGACCCCCGCCGCGATCCGCGCGCCGACCAGGACGGCGGGCAGGGACGCGGGCAGCAGTACGTGGCGGAACATCTGCCAGGGCGAGGCGCCGAAGACCTGGCCTGCGTCGCGGTGCCCGGAGGGTACTGCGAGGACCGCCGCCATCGTCGAGATCCAGACGAAGAAGAAGACCGTGGCGGCGACGAGCGCGATCTGCGGGCCCTCGCCGAGGCCGAACATGTTGAGGAAGACGGGGAGGAGCGCCAGCTTCGGGACGACGTACAGGGCGTCGAGCGTGGGCTCCAGGGCGGCTCGTACGACGGAGAGCGAGCCCATCAGGAGGCCGAGCGCGTAACCGGCGACCGTGCCGATCGCGTATCCGGCGAGCACGCGCTTCAGCGTGGCCCACACGTCCGGCCAGAGCTCGCCGTCGGCGGCCCGGTGCCAGCCGTCCTCCAGGATCGTCTGCGGCGCGGGATAGACGCGGTCGTCGATCCAGCCCTGGACGGCGGCCAGTTGCCACAGCAGGATCAGGGCGACGGGCACGCCCACGGCGAGCGAAAGCTCCAGGGCGCGGCGGCGGCGATGGGTGCGGACGGGGTGCAGTTCCTGCGGGCCCGGTCTTCTGACCAGCAGGTCCTCCCGGGAGGCGTCCCCCGAGGCGTCGCGATCTCCCGAGGCGCCCCGCGGGGCGGGGCTCTTGCCGGTGGTGGTGGTCATGCCGCCGCCTCCGTGCCGACCTCGGCCCGCAGCAGCTCCCACAGTTCGCTCTTCAGCGCGGTGAACTCGGGGGCCGTCCGGACCTGCCCGCTGCGGGGCCGCGGGAACGGCGGGCGGCGCTCGGCTATGAAGCGGCCGGGCCTGGCGGACATCACCAGGACGCGGTCGCCCAGGACGATCGCCTCTTCGAGGCTGTGCGTGATGAACAGGGTGGTGGTCCGGGTGGTCTGGGTGAGGGTGAGGAGCTCATCCTGGAGGATGGTGCGGAGCTGGGCGTCGAGGGCCGCGAAGGGCTCATCCATCAGGAGGATCTCGGGCTCCACCGCCAAGGCGCGGGCGATCGCGACGCGCTGGCGCATGCCGCCGGAGAGGGCGGCGGGGTAGGCCCCGGCGAACTCCGCGAGGCCCATGCGGGTCAGCCAGTCCTTGGCCCGGGCGTCGGCCTCCTTGCGGGGGACGCGCTGGATGTCCAGGCCGAACCGCACGTTGGCCTGCACGGTCTTCCAGTCGTAGATGCCGTAGTCCTGGAAGATCATCGCGACCGGCCGCCGGGCGGCCGTGCGGATGCTCAGCTCGCCGGAGCTGGGGCGCAGCAGGCCCGCGGCGATGCGCAGCAGGGTCGACTTTCCGCAGCCCGAGGGGCCGACGACGCAGGTGAACTCGCCGGGGGCGATGTCCAGGTCGACGGGGCCGAGGGCGTGCACGGCTGCCGAGGCCCGGCCGAAGGTTCTGGTCACTGCGCGGGCACGGAGTTTGGGGTGGGGCGGGTTCGGCGGGTGCGGATCTTCCACGGCTTCTCCTTGCGGAGGGCAGGCGGATGTCGGGCGCAGCAGAGAATATGACGGGCCGTCAGATCATGGAAGAGGTGTGCCGCCGCTCGCGGCATGAAGGGGCCCGGCACCGTTCTCGGTGCCGGGCCCCTTCATGCCGTACGGAAGTGATCGCGGTACGGAAAAGCGCTTACGCGGCCGCGCAGTTCGGGCATACGCCCCGGTACGTGACCTCGACGCCCTCGACCGTGAAGCCGAAGCGCTCCGAGTCGGGGAGGCTCGCCAGCGGGTTGCCGGTCGGGTGCACGTCGCGGATCGCGCCGCAGCGGGCGCAGACCAGGTGCTGGTGGGGGCGGTGCGCGTTCGGGTCGTACCGCTTGGCGCGGCGGTCGGTCGAGACTTCGAGGATCTCGCCGAGGGTCACCAGCTCGCCCAGGGTGTTGTAGACGGTCGCCCGGGAGATCTCGGGCAGCTTGTCCGCGGCGCGGGCGTGCACCTCGTCCGCCGTGAGGTGGACGTGGTCCCCGTCGAGGACCTCGGCCACGACTCGCCGCTGCGCCGTCATGCGCCAGCCACGTCCGCGCAGTCGTTCCAACAGGTCACTCATATAAGCCAGCCTAACAGGCGGGGGACCTAAGTCCCGAACGGGTGTGACTTTGGATGCTCACTTGACTTAGACAAAGTCCATCGTAGGATCGAGTACGGCAAACGCCAAGGACAGGACTTGCAGGTATGACGCAGGAGGCGCACGTGACGCAGGGACCGCTCACCACGGAGGCCGGCGCGCCGGTCGCCGACAACCAGAACAGCGAGACCGCTGGTGCCGGCGGTCCGGTCCTGGTGCAGGACCAGGCGCTGCTGGAGAAGCTCGCCCACTTCAACCGCGAGCGGATCCCGGAGCGGATCGTCCACGCGCGCGGCGCCGGTGCGTACGGTACCTTCACCCTCACCCGGGACGTCTCGCAGTGGACGCGGGCCAAGTTCCTCTCCGAGGTCGGCAAGCAGACCGAGACGTTCCTGCGCTTCTCCACCGTGGCCGGCAACCTCGGCTCGGCCGACGCCGTGCGCGACCCGCGCGGCTTCGCGCTGAAGTTCTACACGGAGGAGGGGAACTACGACCTGGTCGGGAACAACACCCCCGTCTTCTTCATCAAGGACGCCATCAAGTTCCCCGACTTCATCCACACGCAGAAGCGCGACCCGTACACCGGCTCGCAGGAAGCCGACAACGTGTGGGACTTCTGGGGTCTGAGCCCCGAGTCCACGCACCAGGTGACCTGGCTCTTCGGTGACCGCGGCATCCCGGCGACGCTGCGGCACATGAACGGGTACGGCTCGCACACGTACCAGTGGAACAACGAGGCCGGCGAGGTCTTCTGGGTCAAGTACCACTTCAAGACCGACCAGGGCATCAAGAACCTCACCCAGGCCGAGGCCGACAAGCTCGCCGGTGAGGACCCCGACTCCCACCAGCGCGACCTGCGCGAGGCCATCGAGCGCGGCGAGTTCCCGTCCTGGACCGTGCAGGTGCAGATCATGCCGGCGGCCGAGGCGGCCGAGTACCGCTTCAACCCGTTCGACCTCACCAAGGTGTGGCCGCACGAGGACTACCCGCCGATCGAGATCGGCAAGCTGGAGCTCAACCGCAACCCGGAGAACATCTTCGCCGAGGTCGAGCAGAGCATCTTCTCGCCCGCGCACTTCGTGCCCGGCATCGGCCCGTCCCCGGACAAGATGCTCCAGGGCCGCCTCTTCGCCTACGGAGACGCCCACCGCTACCGCGTCGGCATCAACGCCGACCACCTGCCGGTGAACCGCCCGCACGCCACCGAGGCGCGCACCAACTCCCGCGACGGCTACCTGTACGACGGCCGCCACAAGGGCGCGAAGAACTACGAGCCGAACAGCTTCGGCGGCCCGTTCCAGACGGACCGGCCGCTGTGGCAGTCCGTCCCGGTCACGGGCGGCACCGGCAACCATGAGGCGCCCTCGCACGCCGAGGACAGCGACTTCGTGCAGGCGGGCACCCTCTACCGCCTGATGTCGGAGGACGAGAAGGGCCGCCTGGTCGAGAACCTGGCGGGCTTCATCTCCAAGGTCTCGCGCGACGACATCGCGGAGCGCGCGATCAACAACTTCCGTCAGGCCGACGGTGACTTCGGCAAGCGGCTGGAGGCCGCGGTCCAGGCCCTGCGCGGCTGACCAGCACCACTTGTCGTAGGAGAGCGGCGGGCCGGTTCCCTCTGGGGCCGGCCCGCCGCCGCGTCTCACCCCGCCATCGTGGTGACCGCCGCGCGCCGTGCCGGAGCCCAGCAGCGGATGATGTCGCGGACGGAGACGATGCCTGCCGGTTCGTCGCGGTCCATGACGACCAGGTGCCGGAAGCCGCCGTGCGCCATGGCGTCGGCGGCGTCCTCCAGCGTCCAGGCCGGGGTGGCGAAGACGACCTCGGTCGTCGTGTGGGTGCCCGCCGTCTCCAGGTCCGGGTTCTGCCCGAGGCCCAGGGAGTTGAGGATGTCGCGCTCGGTGAGGATGCCGAGGCCGCAGGTGTCGGGGTCCAGGACGACGGCGGCGCCGACGCGGCGGGCCGCCATCAGCCGGGCCGCCTGCCGAAGGGTGTGGGTGGGGCCGATGGTGAGGACCACCGAGCTCATGGCGTCGCGGACGAGCATGGGCGTGAGCCACCTCCTTGGTGAAACCGAGGCCTCCCGGTGGGCGAAGGATTGCCTCCGCTACCTTGCTGGAGAACGGATTCACAAGTTCACAAGTGGGGGGACTCATAGAGTCGCAGCCCTGCAGGGGGCCAGCAAGGGGGCGCGTGCGGTCAGTTCGGGTCCGGCGCCTTTTTGACGGATCTCCGACGGATCTCCGCGGGGAGACCGCCGGAAGTGTCCTAGTAGCGCTGGTTCAGATAGCCCAGCAGTTCGTCGTGGAGCAGTCCGTTCGACGCTGCCGCGTTGCCGCTGTGGGGGCCGGGCCTGCCGTCGAGGCCGGTGAAGGAGCCGCCCGCCTCCGCCACCACGATCGCCGTCGCCGCCATGTCCCAGAGCGAGAGCTCTGGCTCCGCGCAGATGTCGACCGAGCCCTCGGCGACCATCATGTACGGCCAGAAGTCTCCGTAGCCCCGCGTGCGCCAGACCGCCCGCGTGAGGTCCAGGAAGCCGTCGAGGCGGCCCTGCTCCTCCCAGCCGGAGAGCGAGGAGTACGCCAGCGAGGCGTCCGAGAGCCGCGAGACCTTGGAGACCTGCAGCCGCGTCGCCGAGGTGAGGGAACGGCCCGTGTAGGCACCGGCGCCCTTCGCCGCCCACCAGCGGCGGCCGAGCGCGGGCGCCGAGACGACGCCCACCACCGGCTGGTAGCCGCCCTCGCCCGCCTCGGTCAGGGAGATGAGGGTGGCCCACACCGGGACCCCGCGGACGTAGTTCTTGGTGCCGTCGATCGGGTCGATCACCCAGCGGCGCGGTCCGGTGCCCTCGACGCCGTACTCCTCGCCGAGGATCGCGTCGCGCGGCCTGGCCCGCTGAAGGTTGCCACGGATCAGCTCCTCGGCGGCCTTGTCGGCCTCGCTCACCGGCGTCATGTCCGGCTTGGTCTCGACCTTCAGGTCGAGGGCCTTGAACCGGTCCATGGTCGCGGCGTCGGCGGCGTCCGCGAGGACGTGGGCGAGACGCAGATCATCGTGGTAGTCGGGCATGGAAGAACAGTATCGATCTCGATCGACGCGATCCACAGCGCCGTGTCGCCCACCCCTCGTTGACATGCTCGACATGCTGCCGGAGCTATTGACAGTGCTGCCGAGCGCGTCAACTCTGGCACGGGAGCCGCTCTGACCCGGAGGCGACGATGCCTGCAGCACGGGAATCCTTATTGGACGCGGCGTACACGGCGCTCGCACGACGGCCGTGGCCCGGCGTCCGCATGGTCGATGTGGCGGCCGCCGCCGGGGTGTCCCGGCAGACCCTCTACAACGAGTTCGGCAGCAAGGACGGCCTCGCCCGCGCCCTGCTGCGGCGCGAGACCGACGGCTATCTGCACGGCGTCGAACGCGCCCTGGCCGAGGAGCGCGAGCCCGCCGACCGGCTGGCCGCCGTGGCCGCGTGGACGGTGGGCTCCGCCCGCACCAACGTGCTCGTGCGCGCCGCCCTCACCGGCTGCTGGAGCGAGCGGCTGCCCGCGCCGAGCCGGGCCGCCGGATCCACCTCCTCGGTGCCCGCACAGCGCCGCGCGGACGCGGGGGTGCCCTCGGCGGGGGAGCTCCTCGCCCTCGTACGGGACCGGACGGTGCTCGCCCTCGGCGGCCGGGGCCGGGTCAGGGACCCCGACCTCGCCCGCGCCTGCGAGAGCGCCGTCCGCCTAGCCCTGTCCTACGTCGTCGCGCCCGCCGGGAACGGCGACGACCCCGCGGAACTGGTCCGCGGGGCCATCGGGCGCTGGGTGGCCGCCAAGTAGGCGTACGCCCGGAGGCGCACGTCCGGGTGGCTCAGTGCGCGGAGCCGGACAGCTGCAGTCCGATCACTCCGACGATGACCAAGGAGATCGAGACGAGCTTGAGCGTGGAGACCAGGTCACCGAGGAAGATCATGCCGTAGATGGCGGTGCCCGCCGCTCCGATGCCCGTCCAGACCGCGTACGCGGGCCCCACGTCCAGCTTCCGCAGCGCGAGCGTCAGCAGGCCGAAGCTGCCGAGGGCGAAGCAGGCGAACGCGATCGTGGGCCAGAGCCTGGTGAAGCCGTGCGACAGCTTCAGACAGACCGCGAAGCCGGTCTCGAGGATCCCCGCGACGATGACCAGCAGCCACGCCATGTCCTTGCCTCCCGTACTCGCCCACGTCCCGAGGCCGCTTCGTCTGGCTTGAATCCGGCTTGGTGCGATTATGCATTTACCTTTGCCGTCGCGGCGCAAACAACGAAGAGGTCAGTCGCCCTCGCGTCGCTCCCGCGTTGCCAGCAGCCTGCGCAGCGAGTACAGGCGGGACGGATCCGCGTGCCCGTCGGCCACCCAGGCGTCCAGCGCACAGTCCTTCTCGTCGTGGCTGCAGCCGCGCGGGCACTCGACCGTCCCCGGCTCCAGGTCGGGGAAGGCGAGGATGACGCGGGACGGATCCACGTGGTTGAGGCCGAACGAACGAACGCCGGGAGTGTCGATCACCCAGCCCTCGGAGCCCTCCAGGGGGAGCGCGAGGGCGGAGGTGGTGGTGTGCCTGCCGCGTCCCGTGACCGCGTTGACGTGCCCGGTCGTACGCCGCCGCTCCTCCGGGACCAGCGCGTTGACCAGCGTCGTCTTGCCGACCCCGGAGTGCCCGACGAAGGCGGTGACCTTGCCGTCGAGCAGTTCGTGGACGCGCGCGAGCTCGGCGCCGTCGGTGAATTCCTCGCGGCTGGTGACGACATAGGGGATGTCGAGTGAGGCGTACGTCTCCAGGAGCTTGTCGGCGGAGGCCAGGTCCGACTTGGTGAGTACGAGGATCGGCTCCAGACCGCCGTCGTACGCCGCCACGACGCACCGGTCGATCAGCCGCGGGCGCGGCTCGGGGTCGGCGAGGGCGGTGACGATGGCCAGCTGGTCGGCGTTGGCGACGACCACCCGCTCGTACGGGTCGTCGTCGTCGGCGGTGCGCCGCAGGACGGAGGTGCGCTCCGAGATCCGCACGATGCGCGCGAGTGTGTCCTTCTTGCCGGACAGATCCCCGACGACCGCGACCCTGTCGCCCACCACGGCGGCCTTGCGGCCCAGCTCGCGGGCCTTCATCGCCATCACGATCCGGTCGTCGACCAGGACCGTGAGCCGGCCCCGGTCGACGGTGAGGACCATGCCCTCGGCCGCGTCCTCGTGCTTGGGCCTGATGTGGGTGCGGGGGCGGTTGCCCTTGCGGTTGGGGCGGACGCGGATGTCGTCCTCGTCGGGGTTCTTGCCGTAGCGGCGCATGGTTCTCGATCCGCCCGTCAGTTCCCGAGCATTCCGGTCCAGAGCTCGGGGAAGTCCGGGAGCGTCTTCGCCGTCGTCGCGACGTTCTCGATCTGCACGCCGTCCACCGCGAGGCCGATGATCGCGCCCGCGGTCGCCATGCGGTGGTCGTCGTACGTGTGGAAGATGCCGCCGTGCAGCCTGCGGGGCCGGATGTGCAGGCCGTCCGCGGTCTCGGTGACGTCACCGCCCAGCTCGTTGATCTCCTTGGTGAGCGCGGCGAGCCGGTCCGTCTCGTGCAGGCGCAGATGGGCCACGCCGCGCAGCGTCGAGGGGGAGTCGGCGAGGGCCGCGACCGCCGCGATGCCGGGGGTGAGCTCGCCGACCTCGCTCAGGTCCACGTCGATGCCGTGGACCGAGCCCGAGCCGGTGAACACCAGGCCCTGCTCGGTCAGCTCGCAGGAGCCGCCCATCTCGGTGAAGATCTCGCGCAGCGCGTCGCCGGGCTGCGTGGTGTGCGCGGGCCAGTCGGGGATCGTGACCGTGCCGCCCGTGATCAGGGCGGCGGCGAGGAACGGCTGGGCGTTCGACAGGTCGGGCTCGACGGTCAGATCACGGCCGAGCAGGGCGCCGGGGGCGACCCGCCACACGTTCGGCTCGCCGCCCGCCTCGGGGGTGTCCACCTGGGCGCCGACCGAGCGCAGCATGTCGACGGTCATCCGGATGTGCGGCATGGACGGCAGGGGGCCGCCCACGTGCCGGACCTCCACGCCCTGGTTGAAGCCCGGACCCGAGAGCAGCAGGGCGCTCACGAACTGGGAGGACGACGAGGCGTCGATCTCGACCCGGCCGCCCTCCAGGGCGCCGCAGCCGTGCACGGTCAGCGGCAGCGCGCCGGGGCTGCCGTGGGTGTCGTCGATGCGGGCGCCGAGCACGCGCAGCGCGTCGATGACGCCGTGCAGGGGGCGCTCGTACGAACGGGGGTCGCCGTCGAAGTGGATGGGGCCGTCGGCGAGGGCGGCGACCGGCGGCAGGAAGCGCATGACCGTGCCGGCGTTGCCGACGTCGACCGTGGCCGGGCCGTGCAGGCCCGAGGGGATCACGCGCCACGCCTCGCCGGTGCCGTTCCCACCGCCAGCGACGGAGGAGCTGGACGACACGGTCTCCTCGATGCCGACGCCCATCGCGCGCAGGGCGCCCGCCATCAGCAGCGTGTCACGGGAGCGCAGCGGGCGGCGCAGCCAGCCGGGCTCGGCGGCCAGCGCGGCCAGGACCAGCGCCCGGTTGGTGACCGATTTCGAACCGGGGACGTGGACCGTCGCGGTGACGGCTCCGCTTGCGTGCGGGGCGGGCCAGAGGGCGGTGTGCGCCGGGGTTTCGGTCATGCCCTCACTTTAGTGGCTGGCAGGGACGCCGCTCAGACGTCGAGGAGCCAGCGGGCCCCTCCCATCAGGGAACAGAGCGAGACGGCGTGAAAGAGGAAGAGCCACATGCCCGCCGGGACGTGCGTGAGCCGCGAGAGCTGGTCCGCGTCCGAGTCGCCCGCGCCCCCGCGCCTGCGCTTGGACTGCAGCTCGAAGGCGGGACGTACGCCTCCCAGGAGCAGGAACCACACCACCGCGTACGCGAACGCCGCCTGCACATCGGTGTCGGCGAGCCAGGAGACGACCAGGAACGTGCCGCCGGTGAGGATCACCGTCAGGGCGCCGTACGCGTTGCGGATCATCACCAGCATCACTACGAGCAGGGCGGTCGCGATCCACAGGAACGCCGTGATGCGCCCCGAGGCGAGCAGCGCCGCGCCGCCGAGGCCCAGGAGCGGGGGCGCGGTGTAGCCCGCGGCCGCGGTGAGGATCATGCCGAGCCCGGTGGGCTTGCCGCGCGAGACGGTCAGGCCCGAGGTGTCCGAGTGCAGCCGGATGCCGTCGAGGCGGCGCCCGGTGAGCAGGGCGACCAGGCCGTGGCCGCCCTCGTGCGCGATGGTGATGGCGTTGCGGGCGAGGCGCCATATGTTGTGCGGGACGACGACCGCCAGCGCGACGACGCCCGCCGCGATCACCAGCCACTGCTCGGGCGCGGCCTGCGTGCCGAAGACGCGGTCCCAGAGGTCGGTCAGGCTGGCGTTGGCGGTGCTTTCCATTCCGTGGGCCATTGTCTGGACCGGCTCCTCTGGTTGTACGGGGTCTGGCAGTCTGGCACGTATGTGCGGACGGTATGCATCCAGTCGTGGGCCCGAGGACCTTGCGGGAGTCTTCGAGATCGAGAAGTGGGATTCCGCGGAGGCCTTGGCTCCCGATTTCAACGTGGCGCCGACGAAAGAGGTCTACGCGGTCCTCGACCGTCCCCTGAAAGACGCCGAGGACCGGTCTCCGGTTCGCCAGCTGCGCACGCTGAAGTGGGGACTCGTGCCCTCCTGGGCCAAGACGCCCGAGGGCGGCGCGCGGATGATCAACGCCCGCGCGGAGACCGTCCACGAGAAGCCCGCCTACCGCCGCGCCTTCACCTCCCGCCGCTGTGTCATCCCGGCCGACGGCTATTACGAGTGGGTGACCGCCCCCGAGGAGCGGCAGCTGGAGGTCGAGGGCAAGAAGAAGCGGCCGCGCAAGCAGCCCTACTTCGTGACGCCCGCCGACGGCTCGGTCTTCGCCATGGCGGGGCTCTACGAATTCTGGCGGGACAAGACCCTGCCCGACGAGCACCCCCTCGCCTGGTGGGTGACGTGCACGGTGATCACCACGGAGGCGGAGACCACGCCCCTCGCGGTCGCCCCCGACGAGGGCCCCGGCACGCTCGCGGAGATCCACCCGCGCATGCCGCTCATGCTGACGCAGGACCGCTGGGACGCCTGGCTCGACCCGTCCCGCACCGACGTCGAGGACCTGCGCGGCCTCCTGGAGCCGCCGCCGCACGGACTGATGCGGGCCTACCCGGTGTCCACCGCCGTCAGCAACGTGCGCAACAACGGCCCGGAGCTCCTGAAGGAGCTGGAGGGTCCCGAAGAAGGCACGCTCTTCTGACACCCTGCTCGGATGACCAAGAGCGCCGTGACCAAGAGCGAGATCGTCGAGACGGACGCCGGTGAGGCGCGGATCACCTGGCACCCGGCCCCCGGCGGCAGCGCCCGCCTGCTGCTCGCCGTCAGCCACGGCGCCGGTGGCGGCATCGAGGCCCGCGACCTCCGGGCCATCGCCGCCGAGCTGCCCGCGCACGGCGTGAGCGTCGCCCTCGTGGAGCAGCCCTGGCGCGTCGCGGGCAAGAAGCTCGCGCCCGCGCCGAAGACGCTGGACACCGGGTGGCGCGGCATCTGGCCCGCGCTGGAGAAGAAGGGGCTCCCGGTGATCTCGGGCGGCCGCAGCGCGGGCGCCCGCGTCGCCTGCCGCACGGCCACCGAGCTGGGCGCCGCCGCCGTGCTCGCCCTCAGCTTTCCGCTGCACCCGCCCGGCAAGCCCGAGAAGTCCCGCGCCGACGAGCTGCTCGGGGCGGGCGTGCCCACCCTCGTCGTGCAGGGCGGCAACGACCCCTTCGGGAAGCCCGCCGAGTTCCCCGAGGGGGCGTACGACCTGGTGGAGATCCCGTTCGGCGACCACGGGTTCGCCGTGCCCAAGCGCGCGGACATCGGGCAGGACGAGGCAGTGAAGCGCATCACGGACGGGGTCGCCCGGTGGACGGGAATGTTGGGCGGGTGACGTCTGTTGTGGCGGACAGACGGTAAACGCCGTCGGTAGCTGTTCGTACGAGAGGGAGTCCGCCGCATGGGTTCGACCATCTGCCCGAACCGCTCCAGCGCCTCTGACCTGGAGTGGACGGTGCTGAGCGCACCCAAAACCGCATCTATTCGGGCGGCGCGGGGTACGGGTCGTCGTCTATCCTCCGATTCGAGTGGGGCTGCTTTCGGCCTCACCACGTCGTTGGAGGAGGTGGGTCCGGTCACTGGGACCGACGCAGGGACCGAGCACGGTCAGGCGGAGCAGCCCCGAGAGAGTTCGGAGAAGTCCGAGACGGCCGCGGAGCGCACGGCCCGCTTCGAGCGGGACGCGCTGACGTTCCTCGACCAGATGTACTCGGCGGCGCTGCGCATGACGCGCAACCCGGCGGACGCGGAGGACCTGGTGCAGGAGACCTACGCGAAGGCGTACGCGTCGTTCCACCAGTTCCGCGAGGGCACCAACCTCAAGGCCTGGCTGTACCGCATCCTCACGAACACGTTCATCAACTCGTACCGCAAGAAGCAGCGCGAGCCCCAGCGCAGTGCCGCCGAGGAGATCGAGGACTGGCAGCTGGCGCGTGCCGAGTCGCACATGTCCACCGGTCTGCGCTCGGCCGAGTCGCAGGCGCTGGACCACCTGCCCGACACGGATGTGAAGCGGGCGCTGCAGGCGATCCCCGAGGAATTCCGCATCGCCGTCTATTTGGCGGACGTAGAGGGCTTTGCGTACAAGGAGATCGCGGACATTATGGGGACACCCATCGGTACGGTGATGTCCCGACTGCACCGGGGCCGTCGCCAACTGCGCGGCATGCTGGAGGACTACGCCCGTGAGCGCGGGCTCGTCCCGGCGGGTGCCGGGGAGTCGAACGGAACGAAAGGCTCGGGCTCATGAGCTGCGAGGAGCCGCACGAGACTGACTGCAGTGAAGTCCTGGACCATCTCTATGAGTTCCTTGACCACGAGATGCCGGACAGCGACTGCACCAAGTTCGAGACGCACTTCGAGGAGTGCTCTCCGTGCCTGGAGAAGTACGGCCTCGAGCAGGCGGTCAAGAAGCTGGTGAAGCGGTGCTGCGGTCAGGACGACGTCCCCGTCGACCTGCGGGCCAAGGTGATGGGCCGCATCGACCTCATCCGCTCCGGGCAGGCCGTGCCCGAGCAGGACATCACGCAGGACACCACGGCCGCCTCGGACGCCTGAGCACCTCACTCGGGCTCCGCGCGGCCCGTTCTCCCCTCTCGTCACTCGAACGTGCTAATTAACGGCAGCCGGGCGCTGGCAGGGAGTGTCCCGTTCTAGTCTCCGGACCGGAACGGGGAGGAGAACTCCATGCGGTCGGTGCCGGTACGGGCCCGCGTCTACATCCTGTGCGTCGCCCTGGCCGGCGTGGCCTGCGCCGCGCCCGCCCCCGGCGCGCACCCCTCGTGGCCGGCCGTCGCGTTCCTCGCCGTCCTCTACGCGGGGTGCGAGCAGATCACCCGCTGCCGCCTGGTCGGCCGCCGCATCCCGCGCGGCTTCGGCACCTTCTTTCCCGTCCTGCTCGCCGGAGTGTTCCTGCTGCCGCCCTCGGCCGCCGCGCTCGTCGCGGTGCCCGGCGCGCTGCTCGCCCGCGTCGACCGGCACCCCCGGTGGGTGCGCCGCATCTGGCGCGCCGCCCAACTCGCCCTGGCCGCCTGGGCGTCGGCGCGCGTGTTCGTCGCGCTCGGCGGCCCGGCGGCCACCTCGGGGCCCGATTTCCCGTACGTGCTCGGGCCCGCCGGAGCCGCCGTGCTCGCCTTCTCCGCCGTGCTCACCGTGCTGGACGGCGGCGTCCTCGTGACCGCCGAACGCGTCCCCGTACGGACCGCCTGGCGGGGGCTCTTCGCGCGCTCGCTCGCGCCCGTCACCGTGCACGGACTCGCCGGTCTGATGATGGCGGTGCTCTGGACCAGTCCGTACGGCCCCACCTCCGCCCTGCTCGTGCTCCTGCCGATGGGCGTCTCCTGCTGGGCCTTCGCGCAGTACCACCGCGAGCGGGCCGCCCACCAGGCCACCATCCGGGCGCTCGTCCAGGCCGTCGACATCAAGGACAAGTACACCCGCGGCCACAGCGAGCGCGTCGGCCGCGCCTCCGTGCTGATCGCGCGCGAGCTGGGCATGGACGACGAGCGCGTCGAGGTGCTCCGGTTCGCCGGGATCCTGCACGACGTCGGCAAACTCGGGGTGCCCACCCGGCTGTTGCAGAAGGACGGGCCGCTGACGCCCGAGGAGCGGCGCATCATCGAGCTGCACCCCGAGTACGGCCACGAGATGGTGCGCGGCATCGGGTTCCTGGGCGAGGCGCGAGCGGCGATCCTGCACCACCACGAGCGGATCGACGGCAGCGGATACCCCTACGGACTCACGGGGCCGCAGATCCCGGAGTGCGCGCGGGTGGTGGCGGTCGCCGACGCCTTCGACGCCATGACGTCCACGCGGTCCTACCGGCGGGCCCGGCCCGTCGAGGTGGCCGTGGCCGAGCTCAACCGGTGCGCGGGCGCGCAGTTCGACCCCGAGATGGTCGGGGCACTGGCCCGCGCCCTCGACCGGTACGGATGGCACCCCGAGGTCACCGCGGACGTGCCGGACCAGGGCACGGCCGTGCCGTCCTCAGCCCTGCCCGCACCCGCGGCGGCCCGTCCGGCGGCCCGGTGAGGGCCCCGTCGCGCCTGCCCGCCGCGTTCGCCTGCCTGGCCGGACTGCTCGCCCTCGCCTCCCTCGTCTGGACCCTCTGGCACGGCATCACCGAAGGCCGGGCCGCCCTCGCCTTCGGCGTCCTGATCACTCTCGGTGAGCTGGCCCGGTGGGGGAGCGGAGGGGACAGGGAGCCCGCGCCGCTCGGTGCCGCGGGAGCCCTCGCGTACGCCCTGCTGGGCGAGAACTCGGGGCAGGCCACGCACCACGGGGTGCTGCAGGTGCTCGCCGTGGTCGTCGCGGCGGCCCTCGTCGGAGCGGTGCCGAACGTGGCACTCGGCCGGGGCCCCACGCTCGACCACATGGCGCGGCGCGTACTGACCGTCGGGTTCGCCGCCGCCTGCTTCCAACCCCTGTACAACTCCGGGAAGTTCGGCGAGTGGGTGGGGCACGGGCCGTACTTCGCGCTCGTCATCGTCGCCCTGCTCGTCCTCACCGCGCTCTGCGACGCCGTCCTCGCCGCCGTGACGGCGCACGCCCGCACCCGGTGGCCGTTCGGGCCGCTGCTGCGGGAGGAGCTGCGGGCGATGCTCGGCATCGGCTCCGCCGTCTGCGCGAGCGGCGCCGTGATGGCGCTCGCGGTGGCCGTGGCGGGGCTGTGGGCACTGCCCGTGTTCAGCCTCCCGCTGCTGCTCACCCAGCTGTCCTTCCGGCGGTACGCGGCGGTCCGGGCGACCTACCGGCAGACCATCGCCTCGCTGGCCAGGGCCACCGAGATCGCCGGATACACCCCGCAGGGCCACGCGCACCGCGTGGCCGGGCTGAGCCGGGCCGTGGGGCGTGACCTCGGTCTCGGTGAGTCGGACCTCACCGTCCTGGAGCACGCGGCGCTCATGCACGACATCGGCCAGCTCTCCCTGGTCGACCCCGTCCCCGCGGGCGCCACCGCCGCGCTTTCCGAGGCGGAACAGCGCCGAATAGCCCTGCTCGGCGGCGCCGTCGTCCGCCAGACCGGGGTGGACGCCGCCGTCGCCGTGGTCGTGGAGCGGCAGGCCGACCCGTACCGCGAACAGCCGCTCATCGCACGTATTGTGCGGACGGCGAACGCGTACGACGAGATGGCGCGGGGAGAAGGACCCTCAGGGGCGCTGGGCGGCCCGCTCAAGGCCCTGGAGAGGCTCCGCCTGGCGACGGGCCACGACTACCAGCCGGAAGTCGTGGAGTCCCTGGCGAGGGTCCTGTCGAGGGACGGCCTCACCCATGGCCTTACCTCGCGTCCCGCTGGGTAACCCATGGGTAATGAGCGGCCGTCCGACCGTCCGTGGTTGGATGCGAAGAAGACAGGAAAAGGGGCGCACGGGGGTACGGCCCCCGGCGCTGCGCCCCGACGAGAAGCGACCTACGGAAATCGTGGCAGGCGGGAATCAGGCGGGAATCGTGAGGATCTTCGGCAAGGGACGGCACCGGCCCTCCGCCTCATGGCGGCAGGCGACCGACCGCGCGTTCACGCTGATCGGCGACGGCCGGTACGAGGACGCGGGGGCCCTGCTCACGCGCGCGGCGGATCTCGAACCCTGGCTGTCCGAGTCCTGGTTCAACCTGGCCCTGCTGCACAAGTTCCGGCACGACTGGGAGCAGGCGCGCGCCGCCGGGCTGCGCGCCGTCGCGCTCCTGGACCGCTCCGCCGGCGCCCCCGACTGGTGGAACGTCGGCATCGCGGCGACCGCCCTGCAGGACTGGCCCCTGGCCCGCCGCGCCTGGCAGGCGTACGGCCTGCGGGTGCCCGGCGGTGTGGCCGCCTCCGGCGAGCCCACGGGCATGGAGCTCGGCAGCGCGGCCGTGCGGCTCTCCCCGGAGGGCGAGGCCGAGGTCGTCTGGGGCCGCAGGCTGGACCCGGCCCGCATGGAGGTCCTGTCCATTCCGCTGCCCTCCTCCGGGCGCCGCTGGGGCGAGGTCGTGCTGCACGACGGCGTCCCGCACGGCGAGCGGACGACGGGGGACGGGCACTCGTACCCCGTCTTCGACGAGATCGAGCTGTGGGCGCCCTCACCCGTGCCGACCTGGGTGGTCCTCCTGGAGGCCGCCACCGAGGACGACAGGGACGCCCTGGAGCGGCTCGCGGCCGACGCGGGCTTCGCCGCCGAGGACTGGTCGTCCTCCGTGCGGCTGCTGTGCCGGATGTGCTCGGAGTCCCGCATGCCGAGCGACGAGGGCGACGGGGAACACCTCGATCCGCACGACCACAGCGAGCCCGGTCACCCCGGCCCGCTCGGCCACCGCAGCCCGGGAGCGCTCTGGGTGCCGGAGCGCGAGTGCGGTCTCGCGGCGCCCGCGGCCCTGGTCCGCGGCCTCCTGGACGGCTGGGTGGCGGACAGCCCGGATTCCCGGGACTGGCGGGATCTCGAAGAGGTCTGCTGACACTTCGCCGTAGGCTGTACCGGCACAAACTCTTGAGGGTTCCAAGGAAGGCGTACGGCGGACATGGCGCAGGACACTGAGCAGCAGTACTCGAACGGGGTGCTCCCCGTCGACGACGAGGGCTTCGTCATCGACACCGAGAACTGCGAGGAGCGGGAGACGGCCTACCGCGAGCGCGGCACGTCCCGGCCGATCACGGTCGTCGGCAACCCCGTGCTGCACAAGGAGTGCAAGGACGTCACGGCCTTCGACGACGAGCTGGCCAAGCTGGTCGACGACATGTTCGCGACCCAGCGCGTCGCGCAGGGCGTGGGCGTGGCCGCCAACCAGGTCGGCGTCGACCTCAAGGTCTTCGTCTACGACTGCATGGACGACGACGGCGTGCGCCACGTCGGAGTGATCTGCAACCCGGTGCTCCAGGACCTGCCCGCCGACAAGCGCCGCCTGGACGACTCGGGCGAGGGCTGCCTCTCGGTCCCGACCGCGTACGCCCCGCTGGCCCGCCCGGACTACGCCGAGGTGACCGGCCAGGACACCGAGGGCAACCCCATCAAGGTGCGCGGCTCCGGCTACTTCGCGCGCTGCCTGCAGCACGAGACGGACCACCTGCACGGGTACCTGTACATCGACCGCCTCTCCAAGAGGGAGCGCAAGGACGCACTGCGGCAGATGGAAGAGGGCACCCCGCGCTACCCCGTGGTGGCCAACGACTGACCTCCGCGGCGCCTGAGCGGCGCGGGAACCGCGTGACGCGAGCGGCCCCTGGTACAGGAACTCTCTCCTGACCAGGGGCCGTTCGCATGACCGCTCGCCTGTGCGAGCAAATCAAGCTGTCAGTGATCCATATTCAGTCACGTACGGGGATGTTCTCGGCACTGGGGGGTAGTGAATGGCGCAAATCTGTTCCCTGAACGGTCAGTTGTGGTGCTGAATGGAAAGCGCGGGGATACGCAACGGCGCGCGCCCGGCACGGCGGGAGGGGCGCGTGTCCTCAGGCGGCTGAAAGGGGTTTGTTCGTGCGTGCATATTCCGGGAGCACTTCACAGACACATCCGCACACGCGGCCACGTTCACCGGCGGTATCCGTACCGCCGGCACTGGCCGTTCCCATGATCGAAGCAGCGTTCCCTCGCCGACTGCATCCGTATTGGCCAAAGCTTCAGGAGAAGTCCAGGACCTGGCTGCGCGAAATGCGGCTGATGCCCCCGGACAAGGTCGAGCGGTACGCGGACAGCCTCTGCTACACGGATCTGGTGGCGGGCTACTACATTGGCGCGCCGGACGCGTTGCTGACCGCGATAGCGGACCTCAGCAGCTGGTTCTTCGCGTGGGACGACCGGCACGACCGGGACTCGGTGCACGACAGGGCGGCACAGTGGCGGCGGCTGTGCCGGGGCCTGCACGGCACCCTCAACGAGCCCCGGCAGTACCTGCACCACAAGGACCCGTTGGTGGCGGGCTTCGCGGACTGCGTGCTGCGCCTGTACTCCTTCCTCGGTCCCAGCTGGAACGCCAGGTTCGCCCGGCACTTCCACCCGGTGATCGACGCGTACGACCAGGAGTTCCGAAACCGGCGCTGCGGCACCGTGCCGACGGTCGAGGCGTACATAGAGCTGCGCCGGCTCACGTTCGCGCACTGGGCGTGGATCGACCTCCTGGAGCCCACCGCGCGGTACGAGCTGCCGGACCCGGTGCGCAAGCACCCCGCGTACCGTCGTGCGGCACGGGCGACCCAGGACTTCTCGGCCTGGTACAACGACCTGTGCTCGCTCCCGAAAGAACTCGCGGGAGACGAACTGCACAATCTCGGAATCAGTCTCATCCAGCACGAGGGAATGACGCTCGAAGAGGCCGTACGGGAAGTGCACAGGCGCGTCACTGATTGCGTCATGGAATTCATGCAGGCGGAACGGGAAGTCCTGCAATTCGCCGATGAATTGGCGGACGCGAGTGAGCGGGACGGGGAACTCGCGGACGCGGTGAAATCGTGCGTCTTCAACATGCGGAACTGGTTCTCTTCCGTTTACTGGTTCCATCACGAATCCGGACGCTATCGGGTGGACAGCTGGGACGACAGGTCCATGCCCCCCTATGTGACGGAAGAAGCCCTGGCGGAAAACGAACTGGTAGGTGAGGAATGAGCGTCGAATCCGCAATACCCGCTCCCCCCGCGTCGGGCCCCGATCCGTTGCGTACCCCGCCTGTCGTCCGCGGTGGCGCCCCGTTGCTCGGCCACGCATGGAACCTGGTGCGTGATCCGCTCGGATTCCTCTCCGCGCTGCGCGACCATGGGGATCTCGTCCGGATCAGGCTGGGACCCAGGACGGCGTACGTGGTGTGCGACCCGGAGCTGGTCGGCGCCCTCCTGAAGAACCCCGAGTACGTCGTCGGCGGGCCGCTCTGGGACACCCTGGAGGTGCTCCTCGGCAAGGGCGTGGCGACCAGCAACGGCAAGCTGCACCGGCGCCAGCGCCGCATGATGCAGCCCGCGTTCAGGCCGGAGCGGATCGCCGACTACGCCAAGGTGATGGAGGAGGAGGCCCGCGCCACGGCGGGCCGCTGGCGGCCGGGCGCCACGGTCGACGTGAGCGCCGAGATGTTCCGCACGGCCGTGCGCATCGTCTCGCGCTCGCTCCTGGAGGTCGACTCGATAGGGGACAAGGCGGACCGGATCGCCGACTCGCTGCACACCGTCTTCGACGGCCTCTACCGCCGGATGGTGCTCTCGGTCGGCCCGCTCCACCGCGTGCCGACCCCCGCCAACCGGCGGTTCGAGAGCGCGCTGGCCGATCTGCACGCGCTCGTCGACGAGATCGTCGCCGAGCGCCGGGCGGCCGGCCCCGGCGGGCCCGATGATCTCCTCGCCGAATTGCTGCGGGCCAGGGACGAATCAGGGGAGCCGATAGCCGACCAGGAGATCCACGACAACGTGGTTTCGCTCGTCGTGGCGGGTGCGGAGAATGTGGCGTCGACGCTGGCCTGGACGTTCCATCTGATGACCGAACACCCGGACCAGGAAAGGCGGTTGGTTGAAGAGGTAAATTCCGTCGCCCCGGGTCGCGCGATCACATTCGCCGATCTCAAGGACCTGCCGCACCTCCGCAATGTCGTCACGGAGGCGATGCGCATACGGCCGGCCGCTTGGATATTCACGCGCCGGTCCGTGGCCGAAACCGATCTGGGCGGCTATCGCATTCCGGCGGGCGCCGACATCGTCTACAGCGTGTACGCGATGCAGCGCGACCCGCGTTCCTTCGAGCGGAACCTGGAGTTCGACCCCGACCGGTGGAATCCGGAACGGGCAGCTGACGTACCGGAGTTCGCGATGATGCCGTTCAGCGTGGGCAACAGGAAGTGCCCCGGCGACCACTTCAGCCTGGCCGAACTCGCCCTGATCCTCGGGACGGTGGCCCCGAAGTGGCGCCTGGAGCGCGTCGCGGAGACCGACGCCAGCACCCAGGTCGGCATCACCCTGCACCCCAAGCGGCTCGTCCTGCGGGCCACGCCGCGCTGACCCGCCAAGGTGCCCGCCCCCGTCCGGCAGAACGGGAGCGGGCACCTGGGGCGCGTCCGGAACGCGTCTAGAACTCGTCGTCGAACGAGACCGAGCCCTCCACCGCGACCTGGTACGCCGAGGGCCGCCGCTCGAAGAAGTTGGTCAGCTCCTGGACGCCCTGCAGCTCCATGAAGGAGAACGGGTTCTCCGAGCCGTAGACCGGCGCGAAGCCGAGGCGCTGCAGACGCTGGTCGGCGACGCACTGCAGGTACTCGCGCATCGAGTCGGTGTTCATGCCGGGCAGGCCGTCACCGCACAGGTCGCGGGCGAACTGCAGCTCGGCCTCGACGGCCTCCTTCAGCATGTCGGTGACCTGTTGCTGGAGCGCGTCGTCGAAGAGCTCGGGCTCCTCCTTGCGGACCGTGTCCACCACGTCGAAGGCGAAGCTCATGTGCATCGTCTCGTCGCGGAACACCCAGTTGGTGCCGGTGGCCAGGCCGTGCAGCAGGCCGCGGCTGCGGAACCAGTACACGTACGCGAAGGCACCGTAGAAGAAGAGCCCCTCGATGCACGCGGCGAAGCAGATGAGGTTGAGCAGGAAGCGACGGCGGTCGGCCTGCGTCTCCAGACGCTCCAGCTTCTCGACCGAGTCCATCCACTTGAAGCAGAACTCGGCCTTCTCGCGGATGGAGGGGATCTCCTCGACCGCGTCGAAGGCCGCCGCGCGGTCCTCCGGGTCGGGCAGATAGGTGTCGAGCAGCGTCAGATAGAACTGGACGTGCACGGCCTCCTCGAAGAGCTGACGGCTCAGGTACAGCCGCGCCTCGGGGGAGTTGATGTGCTTGTAGAGCGTCAGCACCAGGTTGTTGGAGACGATCGAGTCGCCGGTCGCGAAGAACGCGACGAGCCGCCCGATCATGTGCTGCTCACCGGGGCTGAGCTTGGCGAGGTCGGCGACGTCCGAGTGGAGGTCGACCTCCTCGACGGTCCAGGTGTTCTTGATCGCGTCCCGGTAGCGCTCGTAGAAGTCGGGGTAGCGCATGGGGCGCAGGGTCAGCTCGAAGCCCGGGTCGAGGAGGTTCTTCTCGCTGTTCGTGGTGGAGCTCATTACTGGCAGGCCTCGCAGGACTCGGGGTTTTCCAGGGAGCAGGCGACGGCGTCGGGGTCGGCGACCTGCTGGGGGACGGGGGCCGCGGCGGTGGTGTTCGAGCCGCCGGCCGCGCGGGCGATGCGCGTCGCGGGGCGCGAGCGCAGGTAGTACGTGGTCTTCAGGCCGCGCTGCCAGGCGTACGCGTACATCGAGGAGAGCTTGCCGATGGTCGGCGTCTCCAGGAAGAGGTTGAGCGACTGCGCCTGGTCGAGGAAGGGGGTGCGGTCGGCGGCCATGTCGATCAGGCCGCGCTGCGGGATCTCCCACGCCGTGCGGTACAGCGCACGGACCTCCGCGGGCACCCAGTCGAAGCCCTGCACCGAGCCGTTGGACTCGCGCAGCGCCTCACGGGTCTTCGCGTCCCACAGGCCGTGCCGCTTCAACTCCTCCACCAGGTAGGAGTTGACCTGGAGGAACTCGCCGGACAGCGTCTCGCGCTTGAAGAGGTTGGAGACCTGCGGCTCGATGCACTCGTAGACACCCGCGATGGACGCGATGGTCGCGGTCGGCGCGATGGCCAGCAGCAGGGAGTTGCGCATGCCGGTGGCGGCGATACGTTCCCGCAGCGCCGCCCAGCGCTCGGGCCAGGTCAGCTCCACGCCGTAGTGGTCGGGGTGCAGCACGCCGCGCGCGGTGCGGGTCTTCTCCCAGGCGGGCAGGGGCCCGTTGCGCTCGGCGAGGTCGGCGGACGCCTCGTACGACGCGAGCATGATGCGCTCGGCGATGCGCGTCGAAAGGGCGCGCGCCTCCGGGGAGTCGAAGGCCAGCTTGAGCTGGAAGAAGACGTCCTGGAGGCCCATCGCGCCGAGGCCCACGGGGCGCCACTTGGCGTTGGAGCGCCCGGCCTGCTCGGTCGGGTAGAAGTTGATGTCGACGACGCGGTCGAGGAAGGTGACCGCGGTGCGGACGGTGTCGTCGAGCCGCTCCCAGTCGATGTCCTGGGCGGCCGGGTCGACGAAGGCACCGAGGTTCACCGAGCCGAGGTTGCAGACGGCCGTCTCCCCGTCGTCCGTCACCTCCAGGATCTCCGTGCAGAGGTTGGAGGAGTGCACGGTGTGGCCGGGCTCCGCCGTCTGGTTGGCGGTGCGGTTGGCGGCGTCCTTGAAGGTCATCCAGCCGTTGCCGGTCTGCGCCAGGGTGCGCATCATGCGGCCGTACAGGTCCCGGGCCGACATGGTCTTCTTGGCGAGCCCGGCGGCCTCGGCCTTGCGGTAGGCGGCGTCGAACTCCTCGCCCCACAGGTCGACGAGGTCGGGCACGTCGGCCGGCGAGAACAGCGACCAGTCCTGGTCGGCGGCGACGCGGCGCATGAACTCGTCGGGGATCCAGTGCGCGAGGTTGAGGTTGTGCGTGCGGCGCGCGTCCTCACCGGTGTTGTCGCGCAGCTCCAGGAACTCCTCGATGTCGGAGTGCCAGGTCTCCAGATAGACCGCGGCCGCGCCCTTGCGGCGCCCGCCCTGGTTCACGGCGGCGACGGAGGCGTCCAGGGTCTTCAGGAACGGCACGATGCCGTTGGAGTGCCCGTTCGTGCCGCGGATCAGGGAGCCGCGGGAGCGGATGCGGGAGTAGGAGAGCCCGATGCCGCCCGCGTGCTTGGAGAGCCGCGCGACCTGGTGGTAGCGGTCGTAGATGGAGTCGAGCTCGTCCAGCGGGGAGTCGAGGAGGTAGCAGGACGACATCTGCGGGTGCCGGGTGCCGGAGTTGAAGAGGGTCGGCGAGGACGGCAGGTAGTCCAGGCGGCTCATCAGGCCGTACAGCGCGGCGACTTCGTCGACGGCGCGGGCGCTCACCGTCTCTGCATCAGGCACAGTCTCGGCGAGACCGCTCGCCACGCGCAGCATGAAGTGCTGCGGGGTCTCGATGACCTGGCGGGTGATCGGGTGGCGCAGCAGGTAGCGGCTGTGCAGGGTGCGCAGGCCGAAGTAGCCGAAGCGGAAGTCGGCGCCGTCGGCGAGCGCGGTGTCCACGAGCGCGTCGAGCCGGGCCGCGTGGGCGCTCACGAAGTCGGCGGTGCGGTCGGCGATCAGGCCCTCGCGGTGGCCGACGACGATCGACTCGGTGAAGGAGCGCACGCCCTGGGAGGCGGCCTCGGCGGCGATGGAGAGGGTGAGCAGCCTGGCCGCGAGCTTCGAGTACGCGGGGTCCTCGGAGATGAGCCCCGCGGCCGCCTCGGTCGCGAGGGTCCGCAGCTCCGCCTCGTCGGCCCTGGCCGAACGGCCGCGCAGCGCGGCGGCGGCGACCCGGCCGGGGTCGGCGTCGGGGAGGTCGGCGGTGAGGTCGGTCAGGGTGCGCAGCAGTGCGGTCCCTGGCCCGTCGGTACCCGCAGTGCTGTCGGTGGGCTGCGGTGCCCGCGCTGACGCAGGTTCGGCAGGCGCGATGGTCACGTGGAGCTCTCCCTCGCTCGGCTCTGGGCCTGGGGGAGGGGATGGCACACACGGGCGCACCCGGGCAGGGCGGCGTACCGCGTCCACCGGCCCATTCCACGAGGCCCGGACGGTCGGCACCCGGATCGGACGACACGGGTGCACTGCCGGCAGGTCTTCGGACTCCGCGTACGACAAATGCGTACACGTCTACCGTTGCGGGACAGTTCCGGACTTGCACCGGATTCCCCTGCGGCGACAGCGAGCACGAGCATACATCTTGTGTCGGCTCACTGAAGCAGGCCCACATCTTGTGTCGGATCGCAGGGGTGTACGACGAAGGGCCGCCGGGAAGCCGGCGGCCCTTCGTCGTACACGGCCTCGTGCGCCGCGTCGTGCGGCAGGGGTCGGCTCAGTGGCCGGAGCCCGCCGTCGCCTTCGGCAGTTCCTCCATGACGCCGGGGTCGCCGGCGTCCGCGGTGTAGTCCTCCGGGGACGTCTCGTCGATGCCCTCAGGGGCCTTCAGCGCCTTCAGGACGAAGGTGAGGACCACGGTCACGACCACGTTCAGGACGAACGCGGTGAGGCCGATGTAGCCGATCTCACCGATGCCGGGGATATCGTCGGACGAGCCGCCGAAGTGCTTCTGCGTCGGCGACGCGACGCCGTACGCGGCGACCGTGCCGTAGACCATGCCGACCGCCCAGCCCGCGAGCAGCGCCCAGCGGTGGAACCACCGCGTGAACAGGCCGCCGACCAGGGCGGGCATCGTCTGCAGGATCCAGATGCCGCCGAGCAGCTGGAAGTTGATCGCGACCGTCTTGTCCATGGTGAGGACGAAGGCGAGCGCGCCCACCTTCACCAGGAGCGAGACCAGCTTGGAGACCTTGAACTCCTGTGCGGGTGTCGCGTCCGGCTTGAGGAAGTCCTTGTAGATGTTCCTCGTGAAGAGGTTCGCGGCCGCGATCGACATGATGGCCGCGGGCACGAGCGCGCCGATGCCGATGGCGGCGAAGGCGACGCCGGTGAACCAGTCGGGGAACATGTTCTCGAACAGCTGCGGGATCGCCAGCTGGCCGTTCTCGACCTTGACCCCGGCCGCGATCGCCATGAAACCGAGCAGCGCGAGCAGGCCCAGCATCAACGAGTAGAGCGGCAGGATCGTGGTGTTGCGGCGGATCACGTCACGGCTCTTGGAGGAGAGCGTCGCCGTGATGGAGTGCGGATACATGAAGAGCGCGAGCGCGGAGCCGAGCGCGAGCGTGGCGTAGGTCCACTGCCCGGCCTCGCCCGGCGCGAGGCCCGCGACGGGCTTGCCCGCCGCGTCGTTCGCCGCCGAGAACTTCTCGTTCGCCGCCTGGAAGATCTCGTCGAAGCCGCCGAGCTTGATCGGGATGTAGATGATCGCGACGGCGATGACGAGGTAGATCAGACCGTCCTTCACGAACGCGATCAGCGCGGGCGCGCGCAGCCCCGACGAGTAGGTGTACGCGGCGAGCACCGCGAACGCGATCAGCAGCGGCAGGTCCTTGATGAACCAGTTGGTGTCGGGCCCGCCGCCGATCCCCATGACGTCGAGGACGGCCTGGATGCCGACGAGCTGGAGCGCGATGTACGGCATCGTGGCGAGGATGCCGGTGACGGCGACCGCCAGCGAGAGGCTCTTGGAGCCGAAGCGCCCGCGCACGAAGTCGGAGGTGGTCACATAGCCGTGTTTGTGCGAGACCGACCACAGGCGGGGCAGGAAGGTGAAGATCAGGGGATAGACGAGGATCGTGTACGGCACGGCGAAGAAGCCGGCCGCGCCCGCCGCGTAGATCGCCGCGGGGACGGCCACGAACGTGTAAGCGGTGTAGAGGTCGCCGCCGAGCAGGAACCAGGTGACCCAGGTGCCGAACGAACGGCCGCCGAGGCCCCATTCGTCCAGGCTCTCCTCGTTCTCCGCCTTGCGCCAGCGGGCGGCCAGGAAGCCCATGACCGTGACGGCGACGAAGAAGAAGACGAAGACCGCGAGGGCGACGCCGTTGACTCCGTCGTTCATGACCGCGCCCCTTCCTTGCGGGCGCGCTGGTCACGCTGCCACAGCTTGTACGCGATCATCGTGAGCGCCGTCGAGATGAGCACCCAGAGCATCTGGTACCAGTAGAAGAACGGGATGCCGATGAAGGTCGGATCCACCTTCGCGTACGAGCTCACCCAGAGCATTGCCACGAAGGGCGCGACAAGGCAGGCTGCGATGACCACACGGACCGGTGTGACCACCGGTCTCACTTCAGGCGCATCTGACATATCGCGGCTCCGTTCCCTCACTTATCCCATGCTTAACGTGCGGGAAATCTAAGCCACAGTCTCGCTGTATGGAACCCCTGTCCGGATAACGGACGTGACGAGTTGCCTGTTCAGCAGCAGCGGAACCCCTGGCGGGGGTCTGACTCCTCCCGCTCTGTCCGCATGCGTTCAAATGCGCGGCGGCTGGGAACAGTTGCCGCCGGATGTTCCTTCCGTACGTGCGCCACGTACCGCTCGTACGCCGACTCGTCGGTCAGCTCGCGGACGTACCAGCGCATCCAGCGCATCCCGCGCAGCACCCAGGTCATGGCGCCACCTCCCGCCGTTCTTCCCGCCTCTCCTCCTCCTTCTCCTCCCGGGTCGCGAAGAGCCCGGCCGGAGCGGTCAACTTCGACTCCACGTACGGCGCTTCGCTCAGCCGCGAGGCACCGGGGTCGCGGACGTGCCGGACGCACACCCGTGCCGCGTCCGCGATCACGACGACGATGAGCAGGGCGAGCGCCGCCGAAAGGACGCCGTCCACCGTGGAGTTGGTGACGACGGTGTGCATGTCGTCCATGGTCTTGGCGGGCGGCAGGATCTTGCCCTCGTCGATCGCGTCCCGGTAGTTCGCGCGCTGCTGGAAGAAGCCGACGCGCGGGTCGTCGGAGAACACCTTCTGCCAGCTCGCGGTGAGCGTCACCGTCGCGTCCCAGACGAGCGGAATGCCCGTGATCCAGGCCCACTTGAGCCGTCCGGACTTGACGAGCAGCGTGGTGCAGACGGCGAGGGCGACGGCGGCGAGGAGCTGGTTGGCGATGCCGAAGATCGGGAAGAGCTGGTTGATCCCGCCGAGCGGCTCGTGCACGCCCACCCACAGGAAGTAGCCCCACAGGCCCGTGACGACGGCGCTGGTGAACACGAGCCCCGGCTTCCAGCTCATCTTCTTGAAGGGCTTGTAGACGTTCCCCAGCATGTCCTGCAGCATGAAGCGGCCCACGCGCGTGCCCGCGTCGAGCGCGGTCAGGATGAACAGCGCCTCGAACATGATCGCGAAGTGGTACCAGAAGGCCCGCAGCGAGCCGCCGGTGACCTTCGAGAAGATCTCCGAGACGCCGACCGCGAGCGTGGGCGCGCCGCCGGTGCGCGAGAGCAGCGAGGACTCCTCGACGCGCTCGGCGGCCTGCGCCAGGTCGGCCGGGGAGATGGAGTACCCGAACCCGGCGACGGCCTTCGACGCCTCCTGAACGGTGTCGCCGATGACTCCGGCGGGCGCGTTCATCGCGAAGTACAGCCCGGGGTCGATGATCGATGCCGCGACGAGCGCCATCACCGCGACGGACGACTCCATCAGCATGGAGCCGTAGCCGATCATCCGGACCTGTGTCTCCTTCTGGATCATCTTCGGCGTCGTGCCCGAGGAGATCAGCGCGTGGAAGCCGGACAGGGCGCCGCAGGCGATGGTGATGAAGACGAAGGGGAAGAGCGAGCCCGCGAAGACCGGCCCGTCGCCGCGCGAGGCGAAGTCGGTCACCGGGTCCATCTTCAGCGTCGGCAGGGTGACGACGACGCCGACCGCGAGCAGCACGATGGTGCCGATCTTCATGAACGTGGAGAGGTAGTCGCGGGGCGCGAGGAGCATCCACACCGGCAGGATCGAGGCGATGAATCCGTACGCCACCAGCCAGATGACCAGCGTCGAGGGCGCGAGCGTGAAGGTGTCCGCGAGGGAGGACTCGGCGACCCAGCGCCCGCCGACGAGCGCGAGCAGCAGCAGCGCGATGCCGATCAGCGAGACCTCGCTGACCCGGCCGGGCCGCAGCACCCGCAGGTAGAAGCCCATCAGCAGCGCGATCGGGATGGTCATCGCGATGGAGAAGGTGCCCCACGGGGACTCGGCGAGCGCGTTGACGACGACCAGCGCCAGCACCCCGAGCAGGATGATCATGATGGCGAAGGTGGCGAGCAGCGCGGCCGCCCCGCCGAACGGGCCGATCTCCTCGCGCGCCATCTGCCCGAGCGACTTGCCGTCGCGCCGCGTCGAGAAGAACAGCACGACCATGTCCTGCACGGCGCCCGCGAAGATCACGCCCGCGATGATCCAGATCGTGCCGGGCAGATAGCCCATCTGGGCCGCGAGGACCGGCCCCACCAGCGGTCCCGCGCCCGCGATCGCCGCGAAGTGGTGACCGAGCAGCACCCGGCGGTCGGTCGGGTGGAAGTCGATCCCGTTGTCGAGCCGCTCGGCCGGGGTGGCCCGTTTCCTGTCGACCTTCAGGACCTTGTACGCGATGAACTTGGAGTAGAAGCGGTACGCGACGGCGTACGAGCCGAGGGCCGCCGCCACCATCCAGGCGGCCGAGACCTCCTCGTCGCGCGCGAGGGCCAGGACGGTCCAGCCCGCGGCGCCGACCAGCGCGACGAGGGACCAGATGACGATGGATCGGGGATTCGCTCTGCGCACCGGGTCGTCCTCCCGTTCACCATGCGATGAGATTCATCGTGCGATGACGGGAGGACCGTAGAGCAGCGCGGTTGGCCCGCGCCAGACCTCGGACGGTTGTCAGTCCGTGGGCCGCTTGAGACGGGCGACGAACTTGTACCGGTCGCCGCGGTAGACCGAGCGCACCCACTCCACCGGCTGGCCGTTCCCGTCCAGCGAGTGGCGGGACAGGAGCAGCATCGGCAGACCGACGTCGGTGCCGAGCAGGCCCGCCTCGCGCGGGGTCGCCAGGGAGGTCTCGATGGTCTCCTCGGCCTCCGCGAGATGCACGTCGTACACCTCGGCGAGCGCCGTGTAGAGCGAGGTGTACTTGACCAGGGAGCGGCGCAGGGCGGGGAAGCGCTTGGCCGACAGGTGCGTGGTCTCGATGGCCATCGCCTCGCCGTTGGCCAGCCGGAGCCGCTCGATGCGGAGCACCCGGCCGCCGGCCGTGATGTCGAGCAGGTCGGCGAGGCGGTCGTCGGCGGTGATGTAGCCGATGTCCAGGAGCTGCGAGGTGGGCTCCAGGCCCTGGGCCCGCATGTCTTCCGTGTACGAGGTGAGTTGCAGCGCCTGCGACACCTTCGGCTTCGCGACGAACGTGCCCTTGCCCTGGATGCGCTCCAGACGGCCCTCGACGACCAGCTCCTGGAGGGCCTGGCGCACCGTGGTGCGGGAGGTGTCGAACTCGGCCGCGAGCGTGCGCTCCGGGGGGACGGGCGTGCCCGGCGGCAGCGTCTCGGTGATGTCCAGCAAGTGCCGCTTCAGGCGGTAGTACTTGGGCACGCGTGCGGTGCGGCCGACGCTCGGGCCCTCCGAGGGCGCGCCCACATCGGTCCCCGTGCTCCCCGCTTCGGTGCCCATAGATCGCCTTCCCGGCTCCTGTGCTGCTGCCGTCACCGGCTCCTCCGTCTGTCGCGGCTCACATCGTGGCACGGTACGGGCCGAGCAGACTCTGCCTGCTCAGGTGTCGGTCCGATAACGGAGGCGACAGCCCTTCTTATACACCCTTGACACCCCTAAAGGTCTAGGCCAAGCTCCCCGTACTGGTCTACACCATTAAAGACCAGGTTCCAGTCCCACGGGCAGATCTCGGTCCATTTGGTCGCTGCGGGTGGGGGGTTGACTGGCATCCCTTGAGGAGGGTGACGTGAAGCGCAAGCTCATTGCGGCCATCGGTGTCGCGGGCATGTTGGTCTCGGTCGCGGCCTGCGGCAGTGACGACGACGACAAGAAGGCCGGGGGAGCCGACAGCTTCAAGGGTGAGACCCTGACGCTCTGGGCGATGGACGGTTCGACGCCCGACAAGTGGCAGAAGGACGTCACGGCCGCCTTCGAGAAGAAGACCGGCGCGAAGCTGAAGTTCGAAGTCCAGCAGTGGAACGGTATCCAGCAGAAGCTGACCACCGCCCTCTCCGAGGAGAACCCGCCGGACGTCTTCGAGATCGGCAACACCCAGACCGCCGCGTACGCCAAGACCGGCGGCCTCGCCGAGCTCGGCGACCTCAAGGAGTCGATCGGCGCCGACTGGACCGAGTCGATGAACAAGGCCTCGGTCATCGACGGCAAGCAGTACGCCGCCCCGTGGTTCGTCCTCAACCGCGTCGTGATCTACAACAAGAAGATCTGGGCCGAAGCCGGCATCAAGGACACCCCCAAGACCCGCGAAGAGTTCCTCAAGGACCTCAAGCAGATCGGCGCGAAGACCGACGCCGAGCCGCTCTACATGCCGGGCCAGTTCTGGTACCACTTCGTCGGCCTGACCATCGGTGAGGGCGCCGAGCTGGTCAAGAAGGACGGCGACAAGTACGTCTCCAACCTGGGCGACCCGAAGGTCTCCAAGGCCATGAAGACGTACCAGGAGTTCCAGAAGCTCTCCAAGGCCCCCAAGAACAAGGACGAGGCCACGCCGCAGCAGGGCGAGGTCTTCGGCAAGGGCAAGACCGGCGCGATGATCGCCATGCCGTGGGAGGCCGCGCTGGCCATCAAGACCGACAAGAAGATCGAGAAGGACATCGGCTACTTCACGATCCCGGGCGCCACGGCGGACAAGCCCGAGGGCGTCTTCCTCGGCGGCTCCAACCTCGCCATCGCCGCGACCAGCAAGAAGCAGGAGCTCGCCAAGGAGTTCCTGAAGATCGCGCTGTCCGACAAGTTCGAGGGTCAGTTCGCCAAGGAAGGCGGCGTGATCCCGAACAAGGAGTCCCTCAGCTCCTCCCTCGCGGGCAACCCGGCCGCCAAGGCCATGACGCCGGCCACCCCCGGCGGCGGCATCACCCCGCTGATCCCGGAGTGGGGCGCGGTCGAGAACCCGCCGAACCCGATCAAGAACTACATGACCGCGGTGCTCAACGGTAAGTCGCCCGCCGACGCCGCCAAGCAGGTCGAGGGCGAGCTCAACAAGCGCCTGTCGCAGAAGCAGTAAAGACGCGTCCTCTTGCCGGGGGCGGCGGGTGACGTGACCCCGCTGCCCCCGGCGTACCCATGAGATCTCCGCGTTCTCCGCGCCTCGGCGCCCCTCCGCGCCGGCCTCGGCGTTCTCGGCGCTGACCCCGGCGTTCTACCGCGCTGGACACAGCGCTTCGCGTTGCCCACGAAAGAGATGGCGAGCATGACCGTGCAGAAGACCGAACGGCCGCCCTCCGGCCCGACGGAGGTGCAGACACCGGACGGCGGGCCACTACCGGACGGCCCGCACGACCGCTCAGGACGTCTCGCCGGCCTGACGCCCTATCTGCTCCTGACCCCCGCGATCATCGCCACCCTGCTGCTGCTCGGCTGGCCACTGGTCAACAACGGGATCCTGTCGTTCCAGAACCTCAACATGAGGCAGTTCATTCTGCACCTCACGGAGTGGAACGGAATCGACAACTACAAGGAGGTCCTCACCGGCGAGGACTTCTGGCGGGTCACCGGCCGCTCGGTCGCCTTCACCGCCGTCAACGTCGTGCTGATCATGGTCCTCGGCACGATGGTGGGACTCCTGCTGGCACGCCTCGGCCGGAAGATGCGCACCTTCCTCCTGCTCGGCCTCGTGCTCGCCTGGGCGATGCCCGTCGTCGCGGCGAGCACGGTCTACCAGTGGCTGTTCGCGCAGCGCTTCGGCGTCATCAACTGGGTGCTCGCGAAGATCGGCTTCGACTCGATGGCCGAGCACGACTGGCTCGCCACGCAGTACTCGACCTTCTTCGTCGTCCTGCTGCTGATCGTCTGGATGTCCATCCCGTTCGTGGCGATCAACCTGTACGCCGCCACGACCACCATTCCCAAGGAGCTGTACGAGGCCGCGGCCCTGGACGGCGCCGGTGCCTGGAAGCAGTTCACCCAGGTGACGCTGCCGTATCTGCGGCCCTTCCTCTACGCCACGACGTTCCTGGAGATCATCTGGGTCTTCAAGGCGTTCGTGCAGGTCTTCACGATCAACGAGGGCGGCCCGGACCGGCTCACCGAGATCCTGCCCGTCTACGCCTACATCGAGGGCATGGGCAACCAGCACTTCGGCATGGGGGCCGCGATCGCGCTGCTCACCATCGTCATCCTGCTCGCCATCACCTCGTTCTATCTGCGGATCGTGCTCAAGCAAGAGGAGGACGAGCTGTGAAGCGCTCGCTGATGGGCCGTCTGTGGCCCAACCTGGTCGCTGTCGTCATCTTCGTGTTCTGCGTCTTCCCCGTGTACTGGATGTTCGCGACGGCCTTCAAGCCGACCGGCGACATCATCGCCGAGGACCCGGTCTGGTTCCCGACCGACGCCACCCTGGAGCACTTCAAGAAGGCGATCGACGCCGACCACTTCTGGACCATGGTCGGCAACTCGATCACCGTCACGATCCTTGCGGTGCTCTTCTCGCTCATCATCGGCGTGACCGCCGCGTTCGCCCTCGCGCGCATGCGCTTCAAGGGCCGCCGCGGCTTCATCATCGGCTTCATGCTCGCCCAGATGGCGCCCTGGGAAGTCATGGTCATCGCGATCTACATCATCGTGCGCGACGCGGACATGCTGAACAGCCTGATCCCGCTGACCCTCTTCTACATGGTGATGATCCTGCCCTTCACCCTCCTCACGCTGCGCGGCTTCGTCGCCGCCGTGCCCAGGGAGCTGGAGGAGTCCGCCATGGTCGACGGCTGCACCCGCATGCAGGCCTTCCGCCGGGTGATCCTGCCGCTGCTCGCGCCGGGCCTGATGTCGACCTCGCTCTTCGGCTTCATCACCGCCTGGAACGAGTTCCCGCTGGCCCTCGTGCTCAACAAGGAAGCGGACGCCAAGACCCTGCCGATCTGGCTCTCCAGCTTCCAGACCGCCTTCGGCGACGACTGGGGTGCCACCATGGCGGCCGCCTCCCTCTTCGCCATCCCGATCCTGATCCTCTTCGTCTTCCTGCAGCGCAGGGCCGTCAGCGGCCTGACCGACGGCGCAGTGAAGGGATAACTCCGCACATGACGACTCTCACGCACGCCGGTGACACGCTCACCCGCAACGCCCTCGCCGTCCTGCAGCCCGGCTTCGACGGCACCACCACCGCACCGGACTGGCTGCGCCGCCGGATCGGCGAAGGCCTCGCCTCCGTCAGCCTGTTCGGCCGCAACGTGCAGACCGCGGAGCAGGTCGCCGCGCTCACCGCACAGCTGCGCGCCGAACGCGACGACCTGCTGATCGCCATCGACGAGGAGAGCGGCGACGTCACCCGCCTCGAGGTGCGCACCGGCTCCTCCTACCCGGGCAACCACGCGCTCGGCGCCGTCGACGACCCCGCACTGACCCGCGAGGTCGCCGCCGACCTGGGCCGCCGCCTGGCCGCCTGCGGCATCAACTTCAACTGGGCGCCGTCGGCCGACGTCAACGCCAACCCGGACAACCCGGTCATCGGCGTACGCTCCTTCGGCTCGGACCCCGACCTGGTGGCCCGGCACACCGCCGCCTACGTCGAGGGCATGCAGTCGTCGGGCGTCGCCACCTCCGCCAAGCACTTCCCGGGGCACGGCGACACGGCGATCGACTCGCACCACTCCGTGCCGGTCATCGACGTCGACCGGGACATCCTCAACTCCCGTGACCTGGCGCCGTTCCGCGCGGCGCTCGGCGCGGGCACACGGGCCGTGATGAGCGCCCACGTCCTGGCCCCGGCCCTGGACCCGGACAACCCCGGAACGCTCTCGCGCCGCATCCTGACCGGCCTGCTCCGCGAGGAGTTCGGCTACGAGGGACTCATCGTCACCGACGGCATGGACATGCAGGCCATCGCCGGTACGTACGGCTTCGAGCGCGGCTGCGTCCTCGCCATCGCCGCCGGCGCAGACGCGATCTGCACGGGTGGCGGCCCCTCGGACGAGGGGACCGTGCTGCGCCTCCGGGACGCCTTCGTCGCTGCGGTGCGCTCGGGCGAGCTGCCCGAGGAGCGGCTCGCCGACGCGGCCGACCGCGTGCGGTCGCTCGCGGGCTGGGCCGTGGCGTCGCGGGGGCCGGGCGCGGCCGAGCACGCGGGGGGCGCGCCCGACACCGGGATCGGTCTGGTCGCGGCCCGCCGCGCGCTGACGGTCACCCGTGGCGAGACGTACGCGGCGCCGCTGACCTCGGCGCCCTACGTGGCCACCTTCAGCCCGCTCCCGAACATCGCCGTCGGCAACGAGACCCCCTGGGGTGTCACCGCCGAACTGGAGCGCCGCTTCCCCGGCACCGAGTCGGCCACGTACTCCGGCGAGGGCTCGGGCAGCCAGGCCCTCGCGGCGGCGGGCACCCGCCGCATCGTGGCCGTGGTCCGCGACGCGCACCGCCACGCATGGATGGCCGAGGCCGTGCAGACCCTCGTGGCGGCCCGTCCCGACACGGTCGTGGTGGAGATGGGCGTCCCCCAGTCCGCCCCGACCGGCGCCCTCCACATCGCGACGCGCGGTGCAGCGCGGGTGTGCGGCGAGGCGGCGGCAGAGGTCATCGTCGCGGGCTGACCCGCCCACCACGCACAGAGCCCGGACCAGCGAAAGGGGCGCCCCGACCGGGGGCGCCCCTTCTCACTTGTTCGAACTCGCCGACGCGAGCTCGTCGGCGCGGACTCGCTTGCGCGGGCTTGCCTGTGCAGGCCCGCGCAGGCCGCTTCTACAGACCCTGCCAGTCCGGCTTGTTCGCGTACGTGTGCCGGAAGTAGTCCGCGAGCTTCAGCTTCGACGCGGCGGCCTCGTCCACGACGACCGTGGCGTGCGGGTGCAGCTGCAGCGCGGAGGCGGGCACGACCGAGGCGACCGGCCCCTCCACCGTCGCGGCCACCGCATCCGCCTTGCCCTCACCCGTGGCGAGCAGCACCAGGTGCCGCGCCTCCAGGATCGTCCCGATGCCCTGGGTGATGACGTGGTGGGGGACCTGCTCGATGTCCCCGTCGAAGAAGCGCGCGTTGTCCACCCGCGTCTGCTCGGTCAGCGTCTTGATGCGCGTACGGGAAGCGATCGACGAGCACGGTTCGTTGAACCCGATGTGCCCGTCCGTGCCGATCCCGAGCAGCTGGAGGTCGACACCCCCGGCCTCGGCGAGCGCCTTGTCGTACGCCACGCACGCCGCCTGCACGTCCTCGGCGCTGCCGTCCGGACCCATGAAGGAGGCCTCGCTCAGCCCGAGCGGCTCCACGACCTCACGGAGGACCACGGAGCGGTACGACTCGGGGTGCCCGGCGGGCAGCCCCACGTACTCGTCGAGCTGGCAGATGCGCGCCCGCGAGGCATCCACGGAACCGGCCGCGACCTTGGCCGCCAGCGCTTCGTAGATGGGCAGCGGGGTGGAGCCGGTGGCGACACCGAGCAGGGCGTCAGGCTTACGGCGCACCAGGGCGGCCATGGCCTCCGCGATGAGCTCGCCGCCTGCCGTGGCGTCCGGGACGATGACAACTTCCACGCTGGGCCTGCCGATCTGGAGAGGGGCTCAAGAGTGTTGGTGGTATAGACCAATCTAGCAGAGCTGCGCCGCCGGAACAGCAGTGCTGCGTCGCCAGAACGGCCGATTCCTCCGCTCTCCGATCCATGCTCGGCTCTCGCCCCCGCCTCCGCCCGTCGAACCGTGCCCGGCGGCCTCGAAGCGCCCGGTCACACGCCCAACAGCGACCCTCCCGTCGCGTCGATGTACTGCCCGGTGATCCATCGCGCGTCCTCCGAGGCCACGAAGGAGACGATGTCCGCCACGTCGGCGGGCTCGCCTATCCGGTCGAAGGTCGAATACCCCGCCATCTGTGAGCGCTGGGCCTCGGGGATCCCGTCCATCATCTCGGTCCGGATGATGCCCGGCGCGACGGCGTTGACCGTGATCCCGCGGGGGCCGAGCTCCTGCGCCAGTGTGTGCGTCAGCACGTTCACCGCGCCCTTCGTCATCGAATACGCCACGGTGACCGGGAAGGCGATGCGCGTGACGCCCGACGAGATGTTGATGATCCGGCCGCCGTCGCGCAGTCGGCCGAGTCCCTTCTGGACGACGAAGAACAGGGCCTTCGCATTGACCGCGAACACGCGGTCGTAATCCGCCTCCTCGACCTCTCCCACGTGGCTGTACAGGCCGATGCCGGCGTTGTTCACCAGGATGTCCAGGCCGTCCGCGTGCCGGTCGAACTCCGTCCAGAACGCCTCGGCGTCTCCGGGCGCCCCCAGCTCCGCCCCGAACGCGAAGGCGGAGCCGCCCGCCGCCTCGATCGCCGCCACCGTCTCCTTCGCGGCGACCTCATTGCTGCCGTAGTGCACGGCGACGCGGGCTCCGTCCCGCCCCAGCCGCTCGGCGATGCCCCGCCCGATACCCCGGCTCCCGCCCGTGACCAGTGCCGTCTTCCCCGCGAGCCGGCCCGTGCCTGCACTCGTGTCCGTGCCGATGCCCGCGCTCGTGACTGCATCCATGTCGGACGCCCCCTCTTTCTCTAGTGGTCGCTACAGAAAGAACGCTACCCCACCCCCGCGCTCTTTTTCTAGTGCCCGCTATACAATTCACTCCATGGCGACGAAACAGCGCGGGCGCCCCCGCTCCTTCGACCGCGAGACGGCCCTCGAACAGGCGATCCGCACGTTCTGGGAGAACGGGTACGAGGGGACGTCCGTCTCCGACCTCACCCGCGTCATGGGCATCGGGGCCCCGAGCCTGTATGCCGCCTTCGGTGACAAGCGCACCCTCTTCGACGAGGTCGTCGTGCGGTACGGAGCGACCCACGGAGTCTTCAGCGCCCGCGCCTTCGACGAGGAGCCGACCGCCCGCGCCGCCGTGTCGCGGATGCTGCACGAGGCCGCGGCCGAGTTCACCGACCCCACCCACCCCCGCGGCTGCCTCGTCATCACCGCGGCCACCAACTGCACGACGCCGGAGGTGGAAAAGGCCCTGCGGGACCGTCGGAACGCGAACGTGGCGCTCATCGAGTCCCGCATCCGCGCATCCGTCGCGGCGGGGGAGCTGCCCGACCGCACCGACCCCGCCGCCCTCGCCCGTTACACGGGAGCGGTCTTCCAGGGGATGTCGCAACAGGCCAGGGACGGCGCCACCAGGGAGGATCTGGAGGCGGTGGCCGATCTCGCCATGACGGCCTGGCCGCAGGGCCGGCCGACCGGGAGCGAGGTCTGACCTCCGGCGTCGCAGGCCTGGCCGCAGGTCGGAAGATGTCGGCTCCGAATGTCGGAGAAAGAGACAACAACAAACATCTGCAGACGCATAGACATGGGAGAATGGTCTAGTCCACAATGCGTGGGTAAAGCCTCCGCTCTTCCCGCACAGGAGAGCGGATCGAGGAACCGGCGCTCTCTGCCCTGACCGCGTCGGATCCTCAAGATCGGCTGTCCAGTACCGCACATTCTGGCGGCCGATGCACCTGAAGGGCTGCGGTGCCGTGGGCGGGCTGAGGGTCCCGCCCTGGCGCCGCGGCTCGACGGGAGCCGCCGGACGCGAAAGGTACGCTCCACACGTGCCCTCCATGAACGACCTCGTCCGCCAGCACACCGCTCTCGGTGACTCCGATCTCGAGTGGCTGCATCTGCTGGTCTCGGAGTGGCAGCTGCTCTCCGACCTCTCCTTCGCCGACCTGGTGCTCTGGGTGCCCACGCTCGACGGCACCCGCTATGTCTCCGTGGCGCAGATGCGGCCCAACACCGGCCCCACCTCCTACCAGGACGACATGGTCGGCCACCTCGTCCCGCGCGGCCGCCGCCCTCTCCTCGACGCGGCCCTGGACGAGGGGCGCATCGTGCGCGAGGGCGACCCGGAGTGGCGCGAAGAGGTTCCGGTGCGCGTCGAGTCCATCCCCGTACGCAGGGAAGGACGGGTCCTCGGCGTCATCGCCCGCAACACGAACCTGCTGACGGTCCGCACTCCTTCGCGGCTTGAGCTGACCTACCTCCAGTCGGCGTCCGACCTGGCGCAGATGATCGCCGCCGGGTCGTTCCCGTTCCCGGGGCAGCAGGTCGACATGGACGCCTCCCCGCGCGTGGGTGACGGTCTGCTGCGGCTCGACGCGGACGGCGTCGTGCAGTACGCGTCGCCGAACGCGCTCTCCGCGTACCACCGCCTCGGTCTCGCCTCCGACCTCGTGGGGCACCATCTGGGCCGGGCGACGGCCGAACTCGCCCCGTCCCGCGGCCCGGTGGACGAGGCGCTGGCCAAGGTCGCCAGCGGCTGGGCGCCGCGCGAGTTCGAGATCGAGGGCGGCGACGGAGTGATCCAGCTGCGCGCGATCCCGCTCAAGCCCAAGGGGCCGCGCATCGGTTCGCTCGTGCTCCTGCGGGACGTGACCGAACTGCGCCGCCGCGAGCGGGAGTTGATCACCAAGGACGCGACCATCCGGGAGATCCACCACCGGGTGAAGAACAACCTCCAGACGGTCGCCGCGCTGTTGCGGCTGCAGGCCCGGCGCATCGACTCCGCCAAGGGCCGCGAGGCGCTGGAAGAGGCCGTGCGGCGCGTGGGCTCCATCGCCATCGTCCACGAGACGCTCTCCCAGAACCTGGACGAGCGCGTGGAGTTCGACGAGATCGCCGACCGGGTGCTCGCGATGGTCGCCGAGATCTCGCCCGGCAAGGTGACGGGCCGGCGCACCGGCCGCTTCGGGATCCTGGACGCCGAGGTCGCGACGCCGCTGTCGATGGTGCTCACGGAGATCCTGCAGAACGCCCTGGAGCACGGTTTCCGCGAGGGGGACACCGGCACGGTCGAGGTGTCGGCGGTGCGCGGCGGCACCACCAAGGAGGCACGGCTGCTGATCACCGTCCAGGACGACGGGATCGGGCTGCCCGATGACTTCGACCCGCACCGCTCCGGCAACCTCGGCCTGCAGATCGTCCGCACCCTCGTCGAGGGCGAGCTGAGCGGCACCTTCGACATGGTCCGGGCACCGGAGCGCGGCACGCAGGTCCTCCTGGACATCCCGGTCCGCGGCGACAAGTAGCGGTCGGCAGGCAGCGGTAGCGGGGGCAAACAGGCGAAAGCGGAAAGCAGTGAGCCCCGGACCGATTGGTCCGGGGCTCACTGCTCACGTTGCGTTGCGCATCGGGGGTACTGCGCGGCTGCGGCTCGGGGGCGGGAGTTGCGTACGCGCTGTACGCGCCGCCAAGCTCAGGCTCGTGGGGGGTGTGGGCGTCAGGCGCTGGCCTGGCGTGCACGGTTGCGAGCGGCGCGGCGCTTCATTGCGCGGCGCTCGTCCTCACTGAGGCCACCCCAGACGCCGGAGTCCTGGCCGGACTCGAGCGCCCACTGCAGGCACTGCTCCATGACGGGGCAGCGGCGGCAGACGGCCTTGGCTTCCTCGATCTGCAGCAGCGCAGGACCGGTGTTGCCGATGGGGAAGAAGAGCTCGGGGTCTTCCTCGCGGCAAACGGCGTTGTGACGCCAGTCCATGGCTGCTACCTCTCCTTGGTATTACATGCAGGTTGCTTGTGAATGTGAACG
The DNA here is from genome assembly GCF_001418325.1 of Streptomyces atriruber. Taxonomy (GTDB): domain Bacteria; phylum Actinomycetota; class Actinomycetes; order Streptomycetales; family Streptomycetaceae; genus Streptomyces; species Streptomyces atriruber. The sequence goes on from NZ_LIPN01000031.1 coordinate 54,104, forward strand.
CTTTCACGAATCCCCCCGCACGGGAAGGGCCGACGCCCAGTTGCCTGGTGTGGACCTGTGGTGGAGGAGGGGTTCTGGCTCTCTGTGGGGCCGATGTTGCGGGCCGTCCCGATCGCCATGTAGAGATTCGCAAACCTCGGCGGCGGATACAACCCCTTCAGGAAAGTTTTTTTTGATTCCTCAGTGTCGGCTGGGTCACAGCCGTACTTCTATGGGGTGGACCCTGGCCTAAACGTTCGAGTGAAAGGACTTTAGGCCCTTCCACTCACACAATCACACGCAGTGCACGGCGTACGCCTGTGAACGTCACGCTCGTCCGTAGCCCCAAGTGGTCACCGTCCATCTGGAGGGGCAGCGGAACCTTTGAATGCAAGGTGAAGTCTGTGAGGTCGTGGAGCGTAACTGCGTGCTTACCGTGCGGTCCTCGCTCCGGCGTGGACGTCAGGAGCTGGGTGCCGTAACGGGCCACCGCGGCCGTGGAGAGCTTCTTCAGTCCCAGCACGTCCAGAGCCGTGTCGAAAGAGGCCTGCGGAGATGCGTACAGCGGGCGATTGCCCAGGTAGGAGTACGGAGAGGTGTTGCAGACTATCGACATCACCAGGTCGGTCACCGGGTCCTCGCCGGGCCGCTCCAGGGTGATCATTCCGTGCCTGCGGTGGGGCTCGTCGATGAACTGACGCAGCACCTGGCGCACATACAGGGCGTGCGTCGAGCGCCGACCGAGCTCGCGCTGCTGTTCGACCCTGCCCACCACGCCGCCGTCGAAGCCCAGACCCGCGCAGAACGTGAACCAGCGCGATGGCACGGCCTCGTCCTCCGTGCCCGGCGTACCGCCCGCGATGCCCAGCCCCACCGTGCGCTCACTGCCCTCGCGCAGGGCGTCCAGCAGGGCGCCGGTGGCCTCCACGGCGTCGTTGGGCAGCCCCAGGGCGCGCGCGAAGACGTTGGTGGAGCCGCCGGGGACGACGGCGAGGCGGGGGAGGCGGTCCGGGTCGGGGCCGTGGTGCAGCAGGCCGTTGACGACCTCGTTGACGGTGCCGTCGCCGCCGAGGGCGACGACCAGCTCGATGTCCTTGCTCTCCGCGGCCTGCCGGCCGAGGTCCCTGGCGTGCCCGCGGTACTCGGTGGTGACCGCGTCGAGCTTCATCTCGCTCGCCAGTGCGTGGACCAGCACATCACGCGTACGCGCACTGGTGGTGGTTGCCGCCGGGTTGACCACGAGAAGTGCACGCATGCGAAGCAGACTACCTAGCGCTCTTTACACGGCCTAGACCGAGGTGCCGGGGCGGACGCGCCCGGAGCTACCCTGCTGGGGTGAGTACTGAGCGGAAAACCACCCCCGAAGCCCCGGAGTCGCCCGAGTCGGGCCCGCGACCCGCGCGGGTGACCGCCGCCGCGGCCCTGGTCGCGCTGGAGGGCCTCGCCCTCCTCGCCGGGGGCGTGTACATGCTCGCGCTGGGCATCTCGGGATCGCCCGACGACGCCAAGCAGGCCTGGACGGGTGGCATCACGCTGATGGTCCTCGCCCTGCTCCCGCTGCTCGCCGCCCGCGGACTGCTGAAGCTGCGCCGGTGGAGCCGCGGTCCCGCGATCATCACGCAGATCATGGCGCTTCCGGTGGCCTGGCAGATGCTGCAGGCCAACAGTGCGGCGATCCCGGCCGGCATCGTCCTCGCGATCTGCGCGGTCGTCTCGCTCGTCCTCCTGATCAATCCGGCGACGACCGAGGCCCTCGGCATCCAGGGCCCCGGCAACGTCCAGGATCAGAAGTAGCGGGATCAGGAGTGGCGCGATCGAAGTAGTGCGACTCGGGAAAAGTCGCTACGGAGAGTGATCACTCCTCGACGAGGAGCTTCTCCCGCAGCTGCGCCAGCGTGCGTGCCAGCAGCCGGGAGACGTGCATCTGGGAGATGCCGACCTCCTGCGCGATCTGCGACTGGGTCATGTTGCCGAAGAAACGCAGCAGCAGGATGCGCTTCTCGCGCGGCGGCAGGTCCTCCAGGAGGGGCTTGAGCGACTCGCGGTACTCGACGCCCTCCAGGGCCTCGTCCTCGGCGCCCAGGGTGTCCGCGACGGCCGGGGACTCGTCGTCCGTGTCCGGGACGTCCAGGGACAGCGTGGAGTACGCGTTGGCGGACTCCAGGCCTTCCAGGACCTCCTCTTCGGAGATGGCCAGTTTCTCGGCCAGCTCGTGCACGGTGGGGGAGCGGCCGTGCAACTGGGACAGCTCGGCCGTCGCCGTCGTCAGCGCGAGACGCAGCTCCTGCAGGCGCCGCGGGACGCGGACCGCCCACCCCTTGTCGCGGAAGTGCCGCTTGATCTCGCCGACGACCGTCGGGGTCGCGTACGTGGAGAACTCCACGCCGCGCTCCGGGTCGAAGCGGTCCACGGACTTGATCAGGCCGATCGTGGCGACCTGGGTGAGGTCGTCCAGCGGCTCGCCGCGGTTGCGGAAGCGGCGGGCCAGGTGCTCGACGAGCGGCAGATGCATGCGGACCAGCTGGTTGCGCAGCTCCGCGTACTCCCGACTGCCGCCGTCCAGGGTGCGCAGCTCGATGAACATCGCGCGTGCGCCGCTGCGGTCCTGCGGATCGTGCCGACCGTGCTCGCTCATGTTTCCCGCCCGTCGCCCGCCGCCCCGGCCGGAGAGCTCCTCGAGCTCGTCCCTGGCGGTCGGCTCTGCCTGCTCCGACACATCGGCCACCTTCAGCGGACCCGACCGGTCCGGCTCCTCCGGGTGCGGTTTCGCCTGCTGTTCGGGGATTCCGGTGGTCATACGGCGCAACCCCTCCCTGCCGTCGGCGGGCAGACCTCGTGTGCCGCGCTCTTCGTCCCGCACCGGCCCGTCCCCGTCCCTCACGCCGGCCCGGGTCCCGCGCCGCGCTTCTTGTAGAGGCTGATCGAGACGGTGTTGTCCTCGGCGACGGTCGAGTCCACCTGGCCCGCGAGGGCCGACAGCACCGTCCAGGCGAAGGTGTCCCGCTCCGGGGCCCGGCCGTCGGTCGTGGGCGCCGAAACCGTCACCTCCAACGAGTCGTCGACGAGGCGGAAGACGCAGCTGAGCACCGAGCCGGGCACGGCCTGCTGGAGCAGGATCGCGCAGGCCTCGTCGACCGCGATGCGGAGGTCCTCGATCTCGTCGAGAGTGAAGTCCAAACGCGCTGCGAGGCCGGCCGTCGCCGTCCGCAGCACCGACAGGTAGGCACCCGCAGCCGGAAGGCGGACCTCCACGAAGTCCTGATTCCCGGGCTCGCCTGCGATCTGGGACACCCTCACCTCCAAGGTGGTACAAGCACTTTCGGGGTTCCGGAGCCGCCGTCCAGCGGCGGTCCGGGCTGCGTCACACGGGTAACGCCCCACGTCGTTCTGCGGTGACGCTACCGCGCTCCCCAGCTCCGTGTCCCGGGGACCCCGGCCTGATGCTGTCACTCATAGTAAGCCTATGAGTACGGACAGTGGCTAGGGGTCGCGCAGGCCCAATTGGAAAGAACGGGCGCCGGGTTGACGTACCCAAACGTCAGACGATCGAACCGTCCACGAAGCACCATCGCCAGCTCTCGCCCGGCTCGAAGGTCCTCATCACAGGGTGTGAGCTCTCCCTGAAATGTGCCGTCGCGTGCTGGAAAGGGGAAGAGTCGCAACAGCCCACGTGCCCGCACTCCAGACACAGCCGCAACTGGACGGGGTGGCTGCCGGCGGCCTGGCACTCGAGACACGTTTCGCTCAGCGGGGGCACCTCGGGGTGCGGCAGCGCTGCGACGTGCGGGCACTCGTTCATGATTGCCAGGTTACGACGGGAACACGGAGGGTGGAGGGGTCTGCCGATGGATGCATTGCCGCTGGTGGGACTGATCGCGGCGAGCGCCGCGGTGGCAGGGGCGGCGCGCAGGACCCCGGTGCCGGCGCCGCTGCTCCTGGTCGGTGTCGGGCTCATCGCCGCGTACCTGCCGGGCGTGCCCGACTACCACCTCGACCCGCACATCGTGCTGCCGCTGATCCTGCCCCCGCTGCTGCACACGGCCGCCCTGGAGAGCTCCTACCTGGACCTGCGGGCCAACGTCAGGCCCGTCGCGCTCCTCTCGGTCGGTTACGTTCTGTTCGCCACGGTCGCCGTCGGATGGCTCGCGTACCTGCTCATTCCCGACCTGCCGCTGCCCGCCGCGCTCGTCCTCGGTGCCGTGATCGCGCCACCGGACGCGGTCGCCGCGACCGCCATCGCGCGCAAGGTGGGTCTCCCCTCGCGGATCACCACGATCCTGCAGGGCGAGTCCCTGGTGAACGACGCGACCGCGATCACCGCCTACAAAGTGGCCATCGCGGCGGCGGTCGGCGAGGGCGCGAGCTGGTCGGGAGGCGTCCGGGAGTTCCTGGTGGCGGCGGTCGGCGGCGTCGGCGTCGGACTGCTGATCATGGTGCCGATCCACTGGCTGCGCACCCACCTGAAGGAGGCGATGCTGCAGAACACGCTGTCCCTGCTCATCCCCTTCGTCGCGTACGCCGCCGCGGAACAGGTCGGCGCCTCCGGAGTGCTCGCCGTGGTCGTCGTCGCGCTGTACCTGGGCCACCGCTCCTGGCAGGTCGACTTCGAGACGCGGCTGCAGGAGGCCGCGGTGTGGAAGGTCGTCGCGTTCATCCTGGAGTCGGCGGTCTTCGCACTGATCGGGCTGCAGCTGCCCGTCGTGCTCAAGGGGCTCGGCGAATACAGCGTGGCGCAGGCCGTCTGGTACGCGTTCGGGGTCTTCGTCTTCGTCGTCGTGGCGCGCTTCGTGTGGTCGTATCCGGCGACGTACCTGCCGCGCGGGCTCTCGGCGCGGATCAAGGAGCGCGAGGCCGACATGGACTGGCGGCGGCCGCTGATCGTCAGCTGGGCCGGCATGCGGGGCGTGGTCTCGCTGGCCATCGCCTTCTCGATCCCGCTCGTCACGGACGACGGCGAGCCGTTCCCCGCGCGCAATCTTGTCCTGTTTCTGACGTTCACCACGGTGATCGGAACGCTCGTCGTGCAGGGGCTCTCGCTGCCGTGGCTGATCCGCGTCCTGAAACTGCCGGGCCGTGACGCGCAGGCCCAGACGCTCGCCGAGGCGCAGGCGCAGAACGCCGCCTCGCAGGCCGCGGAGGCCCGGGTGGAGGAACTCATGCAGGACGAGCGCAACCGCCTGCCACAGCCCCTCCAGGACCGTCTGCGCACGGTCCTGGAGCGCCGCCGCAACTCCGTGTGGGAGCGGCTCGGTCAGGCCAACCCGGTAACGGGGGAGTCGGCGGACGACACCTACCGGCGCCTCGCGCGCGAGGCGATCGCCGCGGAGCGCGAGGTGTTCGTGAGGATGCGGGACGAGCGGCGCATCGACGACGAGATGATGCGGACGCTGCTGCGCAAGCTCGACCTGGAGGAGGCGGCCGCCCACCGCGAGATCGAGGACTGAGGCGGCTACCGGCCGGAGGGCGGCGGTGCGGGGGTGTCGCGCGTGCCGGTGATCACCGCGGTGAGGCGGGTGCCGGGGCGGAAAACGCCCTCTTCGCAGAGGACGGTCAGGGCGTACAGGAGCTTGGCGACGTAGAGGTGTTCCACCAGGAGGCCGGTCGAGGGCTCGTGGCGGTACTCGAAGTCCTCGGCGAAGGCGATGAGTTCCGGCGGGGTGCGGGCGTAACCGCCCCAGTGGAAGCGCTCGTCCAGGCGCCAGTTGGCGGTCGGTTCGCCGAACGTCCGCCGTTGCAGGGTGGCTATGTCGTCGCCCAGGAAGCCGCCTTTGAGGACCGGTATGCCGAGGGCCCGCAGGTCCGGGCCGAGGCCCGCGGCGAGGCCCGCGAGGGTGCCGCCGGTGCCGCACGCCACGGCCGCCACGTCGGTGTGCCCGCGCAGCTCCTCGCCCAGGGCCGTGCAGCCCCGCACGGCAAGGGGGTTGCTGCCGCCCTCCGGGATCACGTACGCGTCCCGGCAGCCCGTCTCGTGCTGGAGCGCGGCCAGCGTCCCGGGCTCGGCCTTGCTCCGGTACGTCGACCGGTCGACGAAGTGCAGGCGCATGCCGTCGGCCGCGCAGCGGGCCAGCGAGGGGTTCAGCGGGCGCCCGGCGAGTTCGTCGCCGCGGACGACGCCGACCGTGGCGAGGCCCAGGAGACGGCCTGCCGCGGCGGTGGCGCGCAGGTGGTTGGAGTAGGCGCCGCCGAACGTGAGCAGGGTGTCGTGGCCCGCGTCGGCGGCCTCCCGCAGGTTCAGGACGAGCTTGCGGTACTTGTTGCCCGGCAGGTCCGGGTGGATCAGGTCGTCCCGCTTGAGCGACAGCTCCACGCCATGACGGCCGAAACGGTCGTCGTCCACGCGCTGCAGCGGCGAGGGCAGCCGCGGGCGCGGTGCGAGCGGGGCGGGCGGGGTGTGGTGCACCCCGCCATTGTCACTTGAGGCGCTCCTCGATGCGGTCCCGCATCGAGTCCATGGTGAAGCCGCGAGGGTCGACCTTGCCCGGCTGCCACTCCAGGTGGCCGATCACCGAACGCTCCGTCCAGCCGTGGTGACGGCAGATCGCCGCCGACACCTTCTCGATGGCCTCCAGCTGCTCTTCGGGCCACGGGTCCTCGCCGTCGCCGAGGTTCTCGCACTCGAAGCCGTAGAAGTGGCGGTTGCCGTCGGTGTTCGCCTCGTTGTCCGGGGGCAGGCGCTTCTCCGCGATGACCGCGCGGAGCACGTCGTCGTCGCCGAGGCCCGCGTGGTTGGCGCGGCCGTACCCGACGAGGTGGACGCGGCCGTCCTTGGTGATGACGCCGTGGCAGAGCGGCCCGGGGAGCGAGGCGAAGCCGTCGCGGCAGATCTCCACCGTGCGCTCGCTGCCCTTCGTCACGGTGTGGTGGATCACCACGCCGTGAACGGGGCCCCAGGGGCCTTTGTGGTTGCGGTTGTGGTGCTCCCAGTCGCCGACTTCGACGACGGTCACGCCTTCGTCCCGCAGGATGTCGATGAACCGGCCTGCGGACATGGGTGGGGCCATGACCGTCTCCTTTGCAAGGCGCGACGGCCGCCGGTCGCGGGCCGTCTCGTACGCCCTGCTTGTACCGGAACTCCGGTGCCCGGACCAGCCATTCGGAAGCGATCCGTGGCCTGTTCGGGCACCGTGCGAGCCGATCCGGTCAATTGCCGTGCAGGAAACCGTCCCCGTGGGCCGCGACGTGGGACTCCAGGTCCTGCAGCGCCTGCTGGGTCGCCTGCGAGGAGCCGGTGCCCCGGCGCTCGGCGTAGTACGCCGCGCCGAGCTTCTTCAGGAGGGCGTCGCCCGCGCGCTTCTCCTGGACCTCGTCGATCTTCTGCTTGCCCTGGGTGAGGCCCCGCTGGGCCTGCTCTTTGGCGCGATCCAGGAAGCCTGCCATTGCTCTCTCCTGCCGGTTGGTGCGGTGATCGGTATCGGGTTCAACGGTTGTGCGGATCTTGTGGTTCCCCGGGGGCTAGGCGGTCAGCTTGCGCATCAGGCGCACTCCCTGGGACGGCTTCATGTGCGGGAGGTAGGCCTTGCCGATCGCCCGCGTGATGCTCGGCAGGGCCGCCGGGTCCGGGTAGCACATGTACATGGGCCGGTACTCGGGCTGGAACTTCGCCTTGAAGTTGAGCAGCGACCGGAAGCCGTAGACCGGCTCCAGGGTGCGGCCCGCGTGGTCGAGGAGGCGCTGCAGCGCGGCGGGCGGCTCGCCGGTGTCGGAGCGGGCGAGCGGCGCTCCGGAGAGGCTGAGGAACTGCGCGCCCTCCTCCTTGAAGCCGAGTGCCGCGGACGCGATCAGGAACTCCATGGAGCCGCGGAACCCGTCGGAGCGGCGCCGCATGAAGTCCAGGGTCCAGCCGACCGGCCGGGCCGCCACCCCGTCGACGGCCTCTCCCTCCGCCGCCTGCGCGGAGTCCCCGTACACCGGCATCCAGCTCGTGATGCCGTGCACGGTGCGGTCCTCGTCGACCGCGAGGAGACAGCGAACGTGCGGGTCGTCGAGTTCGTCCAGGCCGCCGAGCGTGAAGCCCATCTCGGGGAGCCCCTTGTCGGCGACCCACTCCTCGGAGATCGAGCGGATCTGGTCGGTGAGCGCGATCGGCGCCTTCGGGAAGACGTGCCACTCCGCCGTGATGCCCTCCTTCTTGGCCTTGTTCAGGGCGGTGCGGACGTCCTGCCACTTCTTGCCCGTGAAGGCCAGCTCCGGGAGAGGGACGACCGTGTCCTCGGCGACCTGCACCGAGCTCCAGCCCAGCGTGTCCGTGCGCGCCTTGGTGTCGGCCGTCACGCTGTAGAAGCAGGGCGTCCAGCCGCGCCGGTCGCAGTACGCGGCGAAACCGTCGATCGCGTCCCCGCGCGCGGACGGCTCCCCGAAGGGATCGCCCGTGGTGAGCGCGACCGTCGAATGCACGCGGTAGGCGACCGCCGCCCGGCCGTCCGCCGAGAACCAGTAGTGGTTGCCCGGCCACGTCGTCAGATACGAGAGCGTGGCGCCCCCGTGCGCGGCGAGCAGGGCACGCGCGCGTGCGGCGGCGTCGGGGTCCGGGTGCAGCATGGGCCGCCGGAACGCCACGAAGAGGGCGATCAGGGAGACCACCCAGAAGAGCATCCCGCAGTACTCGTAAAGCGCCAGGGCGGTGCCGCCGACCGGCACGGGCGCCTGGCCCTGGAAGAAGAACGGCTCGTAACTCGGCGGCAGGAACTGTGTCGGCAGGCCCGCGACCAGCTTGGGGAACGTCGCGTCGGGCGTGTACTGGTCGCGCACCGCGTACCCGATGCCCACGTACGCGACACAGGCCAGCAGCAGCGCGCCGCCGACGACCCCCGCCAGCCGCGTCACGGTGGTGCGCGGGAGTCCCTGCGCGAAGAGCCGCCGGGTGAGGAGGAGCAGCACCAGGACGAGCAGCGGGAGCAGCATCTGCTCGACGACCGCCTGGATCATCGCCGCCTTCTGGTCGGCCAGGCCGCTGCCCTCCAGGACGTACCGGTCCGGGTGCGAGGCGATGTCGCTCAGCAGGTACGCCATGAGCCCGAGCCACACCAGCTGCGCGGCCACCGTGATCCGCCAGGACGCCCGCAGCCCGCGCCGCAGCCCCTCGGCGAGCACGAGCAGCAGCAGCGGGATCGCGATCCCCATGAGCATCGCGGGAGAGCCGTAGAAGTGGTCCTGGGCGTGGACGCGGGCGCAGTCGGAGCTGCCGGCGTCGACGCAGGCGTCCGCGATGTCCTGCGGACTCGGCCCGCCGGAGACGTACAGATCGAGGACGTTGAACGGGCCGAGCGAGTCCTTGTAGAGGGTCGCGACGAGCGGGCCGACGGCGGAGGCGGCCACCACCAGGGCCACCAGGACCCGCCCCTCGGCGTGCGAGGCGTGCGGCACCCGCATGCGGTGCGTGTCCCCGTGCGCGAGGGCGCCGAGCCCCAGGCCCACCACGACACCGGCCAGGCGCAGCACCCCCTGCAGGTGTCCGACGTACAGCACGAGCATCAGCGGGAACACGATCAGGCCCAGCTGGAGCCTGCGCCGCCACAGGGCGTCGAGGCGGTAGCTGAGGAAGGCGCCGACGGCGCAGGCGCCGATGCCGGGCGTCGCCGTCAGGTTCCGCGAGAGGTCGTTCAGCCAGTCCTCGCCGGCCAGCGCGCCGAGCTTCACGATCCCGGTGCCGAGCAGCGCCCCCAGCACCTGGCCGAGGAACAGGACGACGGCCGTCAGCAGGGAGCCCATGCGCTGCTCGGCGGCCGCGCCCAGGAGCAGCAACAGCAGCGTGGAGCCGATGTAGTTGCCGATCCCCGGGCACCACAGCATCGAGGTGAGAGGGGTCCACCAGCGGCCGTCGGCGAGCGCGGGCACGCCCACGCCGATGTCGTTCAGGAGCGTGCCGGACGGCCCGGCGCCGAGGCTCCCGGTGAAGGCGCCGACGGCCCACAGCGCGACGACGACGAACACGGTCACCGGCGCGCGCCGGACCGGCTCGAACGCCCGGCCGACGGCCCGCAGTACGCGCACCGGTCCGCGATCGCCCGGTGGCGCGAGCGGCGCCGCCGGGTCCGGTCCCGGCCCGCCGGCGTCGGGAGGGGCCGCGGAGGTGGTCATCTCCCGAGCCCACCAGGCAGCAGGGCCCGACACCTCCCGGGTTGGGCCGAACGAGTGGAAACGCCCCGCCTGCCCCGCCGGAGCGTGATCCATTCCCGCTCGTTTGTGTAATGGCGTCGACACGTTCCGTGCTGGAAGGGTTGGGCGGGCAGATGACCGCAGGTATCCGGGAGGGCATAGCCAATGTCGGTAGGCGAAGAGATCCGTTCCGAGTCGGAGCAGCCGCAGCAGAGTCTCGGCACGTCCGCCGCACGGAATCTGGCCACCACCACCAAGTCGGCGCCACAGATGCAGGAGATCAGCTCGCGCTGGCTGCTGCGGATGCTGCCCTGGGTCCAGGTGCAGGGCGGTACGTACCGGGTGAACCGAAGGCTGAGCTACTCGGTCGGTGACGGTCGGGTGACCTTCGTGAAGACGGCCGACCGCGTGCAGGTCATCCCCGCGGAGCTCGGCGAGCTGCCCGTGCTGCGGGACTTCGAGGACCAGGAGGTCCTGGGCGAGCTGGCGCAGCGCTGCAGGCAGCGGGAGTTCGCCGCGGGCGAGGTCCTGACCTCCTTCGGCAGCCCGGCGGACGAGGTCTTCCTCCTCGCGCACGGCCGCGTCGAAAAGATCGGCACGGGGCCGTACGGGGACGACACCGTGCTCGAAACCCTCGCCGACGGCGCCTACTTCGGCGACCAGGCGCTCGTCGATTCCGAGACCATCTGGGAGTACACCGCGCGTGCGGTGACCGCGTGCACGGTCCTCGCCCTGCCCCGCCAGGACCTCGAACAGGTCGCGGAGCGCAGCGAGTCCCTGCAGAGCCACCTCCAGCGCCTGCGGTCGCTCCCGGAGCGGCGCACCAACAACTTCGGCGAGTCGCCCATCGACCTGTCGGCCGGCCACGTCGGCGAGGCCGTGCTGCCCGGCACCTTCGTGGACTACGAATCGGCCCCGCGCGAGTACGAACTGAGCGTCGCCCAGACCGTCCTGCGCATCCACACGCGCGTGGCGGACCTCTACAACCAGCCGATGAACCAGACCGAGCAGCAGCTGCGGCTCACGGTCGAGGCGCTCAAGGAGCGCCAGGAGCACGAGCTCATCAACCACCGCGAGTTCGGCCTCCTCAACAACTGCGAGTACGACCAGCGGATCCAGCCGCACGACGGCGCGCCCAGCCCGGACGACCTGGACGAACTGCTCAGCCGCAGGCGCGGATCCAAGCTCTTCCTCGCGCACCCGCGCGCGATCTCCGCGTTCGGCCGCGAGCTGAACAAGAGGGGGCTCGTCCCCGAGACCATCGACATGAGCGGCACCAGGATCCCCACCTGGCGCGGCGTGCCGATCTTCCCGTGCAACAAGATCCCGGTCACCGAGGCCAGCACGACATCCATCATCTGCATGCGCACGGGCGAGGAGGAGCAGGGCGTCGTCGGCCTGCACCAGACCGGCATCCCGGACGAGATCGAGCCGAGCCTGTCCGTCCGGTTCATGGGCATCAGCGAGCAGGCGATCATCTCGTACCTGGTGTCCACGTACTACTCCGCCGCGGTGCTCGTGCCCGACGCGCTCGGCGTCCTGGAGAACGTGGAGATCGGCCGCTGGTGACCCCGCGGCCGTGTCCTCGGGCGTGGCACGGGGTACACCCCCTCCGTACGCGCCCACACGCCGAGGAACAGCCACCGTCCGCATCCTTCCCGGGGTGAGTCCATGACGGACACCACGGACACCACGGACACGGCAGGCACAGTTCACATGGAGGGGCACACCCCGGAGCCCGGTGAGGGGCTGGAGGCCGCGGACATCCTGGCGTCGACCCGGACGCTCGTCGATCCGGAGCTGCGCAGGGCGATCGACACCCTGCCCGGGTCCCTGCGCAGGGTCGCGCGCTACCACTTCGGGTGGGAGCGCGCGGACGGCACACCATCCGCGGGGAGCGCGGGCAAGGCCATCAGGCCCGCGCTCGTGCTCACCGCGGCGCGCGCGCTCGGCGGCGAACCCGCCGGGGCGGTGCGGGCGGCGGCCGCCGTGGAGTTGGTCCACAACTTCACTCTCCTGCACGACGACGTGCTGGACCGCGACACGACGCGCAGGCACCGGCCCACCGCCTGGACCGTGTTCGGCGAGGCCGACGCGATCCTCGCCGGTGACGCCCTGCAGGCACTGGCGCAGCGGATGCTCGCCGAGGACCCCCACCCGGGGGCCCCGGCGGCGTCCGCCCGCCTCGCCGCCTGTGTCATGGAGCTCTGCGCGGGCCAGCACGCCGACTGCGCGCTGGAGCGCCGCGGCCCGGACGAGGTCACGCTGGACGAGTGCCTCGCCATGGCCGAGGCCAAGACGGGGGCGCTGCTCGGCTGCGCCTGCGCGCTCGGGGCGGTGTACGCGGGCGCGGGGCTCGACGAGGTCGACTCGCTCGACGGCTTCGGCCGGGAGGCGGGCCTCGCCTTCCAGCTCATCGACGACGTCATCGGCATCTGGGGCGATCCCGGGCACACCGGCAAACCGACGGGCGCCGACCTCGCCGCCCGCAAGAAGTCCCTGCCGGTCGTCGCGGCCCTGGCCTCGGGCACCCCGGCCGCGGCCGAGCTGGCCGAGCTGTACGACAGCCCGCCCGGCGGGCCGGGGAGCGCGCTCGACGCGGAGCGTGCGGCCCGTGCCGTGGAGAGCGCGGGCGGCCGCGACTGGGCGCAGGTGTACGCGGCCGACCGCATGTCCCGGGCGGTCGGCCAGCTCGCCGGGGCGGTGCCGGACCTGGAGGCGGCCGGCGGTCTGCTCACCCTCGCCGAGTTCGTGACCCGGCGTACGCACTGAGGGGCGCGGCTGCGGGACACTGCCGAAGGGCGCGGCCGCGAGGCCGAAAGGCACGGCCGCGCGGTCGAGCGGAGCGGCTGCAGGCACAGCGGAAACAGGTCAGTCGAAGCCGTCACAGGCGTCTCGTCGAAGGTCTCCGAGCGGTTCGCCGCCCCCGCGCAACGACAAGCTCAGCCGGACCGCGGGCGTCGAGCGGAGCGGCACCGTCCGCAGAGCCCACGCGTCCCGCGATCCGGCCACGCTGTGGGGCTCCCCTGTGCGCAAGAAGGCGATCACTTACGCTGCAACCGGCGTGTCGCGGCACAGAATTGGCATAGTGGCGGGCGTCTGGTCGGCAGCGGGCGAAGGGCTGGGGGCGGGCTGTGGGTGTGGCGATCCGGAGAGCCGGGGAGGGCGACCGGGCGGACGTGGTCCGGCTGCTCGACGCGGCGTTGGTGCACGATCCGGTGAGCAGCTGGGTCTTTCCCGGCGAGGAACACCGCCTGCGCACGCACCGGGCCCTGATGGGCGCCTTCCTCGACATCGCGCTCGACGAGGGGTACGTGGACATCACCGAGGACGGCGCGGCCGCGGCTCTGTGGTGGTCCGTTCCCGCGGGCCCGCACGAGGACGGCGGCGACGGAGGGGACGCGGCGGGCGCGGAGGACGGGCCGGTGCTGCTGCGCCGGGCCGTCGACCCGGACAACGAACGGGTCGAACTGATCGGCCGGTTGACCGAGTCGATCCACCCGGCCGACCGTGCGCACGAATACCTGCACCTCATCGCCGTCCACCCGGACCGCCAGGGCGAAGGGCTCGGCACGGCACTCGTCACCGCCGTGCTCGAACGGTGCGACCGCGACGGCCTGCACGCCTACCTGGAGGCCAGCAACGCGCGCAGCCGCGATCTGTACGCGCGCCTCGGCTTCACCTTCATGGGAACGACGCTCGACCTGCCGGACGGGCCGCCGATGTGGCCGATGTGGCGCGAGCCGCAGCGGACCGGGGCGGCCGACCGGTGAGACCGCGAAGCTGACGTACTCGTTCACGACCGGAGAGCGCTGTGGATCTACTGCAGGACCTGACCGTTCGGTGCGCGGACCTGCTCGGGGTCTCGGCCGCTTCCGTGCTGCTCATCAGCGATCACGAGGACGAGGTCGCGGCGGGGATGACGGGCACCGTCGAGGCGTCGGACGAGCGGACGAGGGAGATCGAGCTGGCCGCCTTCCTCCGGGGCGAGAGCCCGAGCCGGGACAGCTGTCTGTCGGGCGAGGCGGTGCCGCACATCGACCTCCGCGGGGCGGAGGCGGCCGCACGATGGCCGTGGTTCGTGCAGGAGGCGCGGGCGGCGGGGTTCGTGGCCGAGTGTGTGGTGCCGCTGCGGCAGGAGCCGTCGGGCAGTGAGCAGGCGGTGGGCTCCGAGTGGGGGGTGGGCGCGCCCGTGGTGGGTGCGCTCGGCCTGTTCGGGGGCGGCGGCGAGGGGCCGTTGAGCGAGGAACAGCTGGCGTGCGCCCAGATGTTCGCCGACCTGGCGGCTGCCGCGGTCGCGCGCCAGCGGTCTCTGGAGCGGAGCATCGTCGAGTGCGGGCAGTTGCAGGCCGCGCTCACCAGCCGGATCGCCATCGAGCAGGCCAAGGGTGTGCTCGCCGAGCGGTGGCAGTGCTCGGTCGACGAGGCGTTCGGGGCGCTGCGGAAGCACGCGCGGCACCGGCGGGTGCGGCTCGGGGACTTCGCGCGGCAGGTGGTGGCGGGCGAGATCGACACGACGGAGATCCGGCAGCGGTGACCGGGGGACCGGCGGGACCTGGGGGACCGCCGGGACCGGATGACTGGACCGGAGGACTGCCGGGACCGGTCGGGCCGGAATAACCTGGAACCATGGGCAGCGAAGGGCCACGGCCCGGCCCCGCCCCGCAGGACGAGCCCGTGTGCGCGGCCTGCGGAGGGCCGGTGGGTACGGCGATCCGGCGGCGCAAGGTGCTCGGGGTGTTCGTCCCCGTGTGGGGCCCCGGGCCGTGTCGCAACGAGCAGTGCGAGGCGTGCGTCGCCGAGGCGGACGAGGGCGCGGGGGCGGGTGGACGCGGCGGCGGGAGCGGACGCGCCATGCGGTCCCGTTCACGGCACGGCAGGAGGCAGGCGCCACCGGGTGACGGGAGCACATGACGTACTCCGGGCCGCGCGGCCGTCCGGTCGGCCGCGGCGGTAGGGTCCCACGGATCGGTGGTGTCGCCGTCCGGGAGGGGTCCGATGAAGGTGCGGTGGGGCCTACTCGCCCTGACGGGTGCGGTGTTGGCGGGCTGCGAGTCCGGACCCGGCGCCGGACCGGACGACGCATCGCTGCCCGGATACGCACGGGAGCCCGGCGTGCCGCGCGTGCGGACCGCGGGAGACTTTCCCGGACTTCCCCTGGACCGCTACGAGTTCGGCGGCGCGGACCAGAAGAACCTGAAGCAGGCGCAGAACCGCCTGCAGCAGGAGTGCATGCGCACCCTCGGATTCGATGACTTCCCGCTCGATCCCGACACGTGGGGCCGGACCGAGATGGCGGACACCTTCACCATGACCATGGTGTTCGTGTCTCCGTACGGGACGCTCGACCTCGACCGGGCCCGCCGCTGGGGCTATGGCCTCGACCCCGACGGCGCCGACTCGTCGGCCGCGGAGCCGCGGCCGAAGGGACGGGACCTGACCCGGCGCGAGCACGAGGCCCTGAACGGGTCCGGGCCGGAGCAGGGCGGCCGCATGGTGGTGCACGGCCGCAGGGTCCCGGAGGGCGGCTGCTCCGCGGAGGCGACGCGCCGCACCCTGGGTGACGAGGCCGATTCGATGCGCCTCTGGGGATACGTCGCCGGGCGCACCGAGAAGATCGACAAGGCCGTCGCGAAGGACGAGCGGGTCCGCAGGGCGTTCGCCGACTGGTCGCGTTGTGTCGAGGAGAAGGGGTTCGAGCGGTACGCGAGCCCGGCGCAGGCATTCCGCGACAAGGCGTGGCGGAAGGGGCGCGAGGACGGGAGTACCCACCGTACGAAGCGGGAGCTCGGCACGGCCGTCGCCGACGTCGAGTGCAACCGCGACCTGAACGTCACCGGGGTGTGGTGGGCGGTCAGTGACGAGAAGCAGCGCGCCGACCTGCGCCGCAACAAGCCCCGGTACGAGGCCGTGCGCAAGGACCAGGACCGGGTGCGGGCGGCGGTCCGCGAGACGCTCGACAGGGCCGGGGCCGACCGGCAGTAGCGGGTGAGGCGGGCAGCGGCGGGTGACGAGGGAGCCGTCCGGCGTCCCGCGGGCGCGTGATAGACACATGGGATGACGATCCGCGGCCGGGCGTTCGACGCCGTACTCACTGACCTCGACGGCGTGATCCGCTTCTACGACATGGCGGAACTGGAGCAGCTGGAGCGCTCGGCCGGTCTGCCGGAAGGCAGCACGGCGGAGGTGGCCTTCCGGCCCGAGACCGACCTGCCGCTGATGCGCGGCGAGATCACCAAGGAGCGGTGGATCGAGTCGATCGCCGACGGGCTCGCCGACCGGGTGCCGTGGGCGCGCGGACACGAGCTCGGGACGACGCTCGCCGAGACCGGGTTCCGGGCCGACGACGTCGTGGTGGGGCTGCTCCGAAAGGTCCGCGCGGCCGGGCTGCCGGTCCTGCTCGTCACGAACGCGACGCCGTGGCTCGCCGACGATCTCGCCCTGCTCGGGCTGACCGGACCGGACGGCTTCCTGGACGACGTGATCAGCAGCGCCGACCTCGGCATCGCCAAGCCGGACCGGCGCATGTACGAGACGGCCGCGGAGCGGGCCGGTGCCGCCCCCGGCCGCTGCCTCTTCGTGGACGACCGCGAGGAGAACGTGGACGCGGCCGTGGCGCTCGGCATGACCGGCCTGCTCTACCGCGAACCGGCGGACCTGCGGGCGGCGTTGACCCCGCTGCTCTGACCGCACAGGCCACGGGCGGGCCTCAGCAGGAGTCCTCCAGATAGGTGCGGGCGAGGGCCGCGGCGCCGGTGAGCCAGTCGGTGATCACCGCGAGCTCGTCCGCCGAGTACTGCGCGCAGAGCTCGGTGAGCAGGGCGGAGTACGGGCCGTAGACCGCCTGCACCCGCTCGGCGGCGGCCGGGACCGCGGTGACGTGCACCCGGCGCCGGTCGGTGGGGTCGGGCCTGCGCTCCACGAACCCGCCGCGCTCCAGGCGGTTGAGGATGCCGGTCACCGCGCCCGTCGTGACGTGGGCGCGGTCTGCCAGGTCGCCCGCGGTGACCGGGGCGTCCGCCTCCAGGACGTGCGCGAAGCAGACCAGGTCCTTGACGCTCAAATCGAGGTTGCGCGCCAGCTCCTGACGGCCGATGAGGTTCGTGGCGACGAGATCGTCCAGTGCGCCGATGGCGTCCGCGGCGGAGACGGCGGGGTGGGCCTGTCCCTGCATTGAACTCCCTTACTGCCTAAGATAAATTCCTTACTTGCTAAGACATCATACGGCGTGCGCAGGCAAGAAGGAGGCAGGAACGTGAGTGGACACCACGACGAAGGCCACACCGTCGCGGGGTGGACCGGATCCCTCGTCGCGATGCTCGGGACCGTGTCCGCGGGTGTGGGCGTCGTCGGCTGGCGCCCGGGGATCTGGCTCGGGCTGATCCTCCTGGTGGCGTCGGTGCTGGTCACCTGGGTTCTGCACCTGGCGGGCTGGGGCAAGCCGCCGACGCCGCGCAGCCCCGATCAGTGGCGCCTCTCGGTGCGGGACCTCTCCGTGCGGGCGGGGCACGCGAACTGTGTCGGGTGCAGGCTGGCCGGTCGGTCCGGCCGGTCCGCCGTGTCCGCCCGAAGGGCCGAGGCGGCCGTCCAGGGGGCCGAGGCGTCCTGATGGTCCGAGGGTTCGCAGGGGTTCGGCCGCGGGTTCGGACCCCCGGGACTTGAGTCCTGGTGGACTCGGGCTGTGTGCCGGGCCACGTGAACGGATGGCGGGCGGGGCCCGCGGGCGACGCGGATCCCGCCCGTCGTCGCACCGGCGTCGGGCGCGCCGTGCCTACTTCCGGCGCACCGCGTCCAACGCCGGTGCGATGACGGCGAAGACCCGGTCGGTCAGCGCGGCCGGGTCCTCCGCCCCGTCGCCCGCGCTCCACCTCTGCAGCACGGCCCCGAAGGCGGACAGGGCGATGCGGGCGGCCAGTTGGGGATACAGGTCCGTGCGCGTGTCCAGGCCGAGGCGGTGGGCGAGCTCCTCGGCGAGCTCGTCGCCCCACTGCGCCTGACGCTCCAGGAAGCGGGCGTGCAGGGCGGGACTTTCCAGTATCAACTGCGCCACACGCAGCGCCTGTTGGCCCGGTCCCGCGCAGGCGCTCACCGAGACCCAGACGGTGTGGCGCAGCGCCACCGACGGCGGCTCGTCGGCCGGGCGGGAGGCCAGCTCCGCGCGCATTCCGGTGCCCACGTCGGCCAGGAACTGGATCACCACGTCCTCTTTGGACGCGAAGTACCGGAAGAAGGTCCGCTTGGACACCCCCGCGACGGCCGCGATCTCGTCGGCCGTGACCGCGTCGAACCCCCTCCGGGTCAGCAGCCGCAGCGCGGCCGACGTCAGCTCGTCCGAGACGAGCTGACGCTTGCGTTGGGCGAGGCTCACTTCCGGGTGGGTACTCACTGCCTCAGTGTACATTTCGTGCCCTACTCGTCATCAAGAGTACTGCTCGGCATCGAGGGAACTGCTTGACACCGAGTGCCACATCGGGCAGCTTGTGTCGTATGAGTAATCAGCGTGGCTGGACCGCCGAGCAGATCCCTGACCAGAGCAAGCGAGTCATCGTCGTCACCGGGGCCAACAGCGGCCTCGGCCTCGCGACCACCCGCGCCTTGGCGCGCAAGGGCGCGCGCGTGATCCTGGCCGTGCGGGACGAGGCCAAGGGGCGGGCGGCGGTCGAGCAGATCACCGCCGAGGTCCCGGGCGCCGACCTGGAGGTGCGGCGGGTCGACCTGGCGGACCTGGACTCCGTGCGCGACTTCTCCGAGCAGCTGCACGCGGATCACACCCGCCTGGACGTGCTCGTCAACAACGCGGGTCTGATGGCGCCCCCGAGCCGCCTCCTCAGCCCTCAGGGCCACGAGGTGCAGTTCGCGGCCAACCACCTCGGCCACTTCGCGCTCACCGGGCTGCTGCTCGACCTCCTGGAGGCCGGGGAGGACCCCCGCGTGGTGACGGTGAGCTCGCCCAACCACCGCCAGGCCGATCTGTTCTTCGACGACATCAACGGCGAGCGCAAGTACTCGCCCATGGGCTACTACAACCAGTCGAAGCTGGCGAACGCCGTCTTCGGCTGGCAGCTCCACCAGAAGCTGACCGCGTCCGGAAGCCCGGTGCGCAGCCTGCTCGCCCACCCCGGTTACACCTCGACCAACCTGCAGACGAGCTCGCCTGCGGGCATGGTGAAGTTCCTGTTCGGACGGCTGCTGCTGCCGCTCGCCCAGACCCCGGACCAGGGCGCGCTGCCCACGCTCTTCGCGGCCACCGACCCGAGCGTGACGGGCGGTCAGTTCATCGGCCCCGACGGCATGGGCGAGCTGCGCGGCGCACCGAAGACGGTCGAGCTGGCGCCCCGGGCCGCGGACGCGGAGAGCGGCCGCAGGCTGTGGGACCTGTCGCAGGAGCTCACCTCCGTGTACTTCGCGTTCCCGGCCGCGGCCTGACCGGTAGAGGACGAGCGAAGATGACTGCGAAGACCGCCGGGAGCAGCGCCTGGATCCGCCGGTACCGACCGGCCGAACAGGCGCGCGCGAGGCTGCTGTGTCTGCCGCACGCCGGCGGCTCCGCTTCGTTCTACCTGCCGTTCGCCCGCGCGTTCGGGCCCGAGATCGACGTGCTGACCGTGCAGTACCCAGGGCGTCAGGACCGTTGGCACGAGCCGTGCGTGGACTCCGTCACCGGCCTCGCCGACGCGCTGGTCGACGAGGTGCTGCCGTGGGCCGACCGGCCGTTGGCGCTCTTCGGGCACAGCATGGGCGCGATGGTCGGCTACGAGCTGGCCGTACGCCTGGAGCGGGCGGGGGTGCCGCCGCTGGTGGTGTTCGCCTCCGGCAGGCGCGCGCCGTCCCGGCTGCGCGACAACCCCTCGCCCGTCCATCTGCGCGACGACCGCGGCCTGATCGACGAACTGCGGTCGCTCAGCGGCACCGACGCCCGGGTCTTCGAGGACGAGGAGTTGTTGCGCAGGGCGCTGCCCGCGATCCGCAGCGACTACAGGGCGGCCGAAACCTACCGGTACGCAGCCCACCCCCGGCTTTCGGCGCCCGTCCAGGTGATCGTCGGTGCCGAGGATGGCCGGGTCACGCCCGATGAGGCGCGCGCCTGGGCCGATCACACCGCGGGCGGCTTCGGGATGGAGACCCGTCCCGGCGGGCATTTCTATCTCACGGAACAGATGTCAAGCGTGGCGGACACCGTTTCGAGCCGGATTCTAGCGGAACTTTTGCCGTAATCTAGCGCCACTATTGCGGAATTGCATTTATGGTGTGACCTCGATCACGGCAAAATGTATTCTGGTAAACCGCCTTGTTTGAGCCAACCATCTTGTTAGGCTGAATTCCTCTTTCGGATGCGAGTCGTGCGAGGTGTAGGAAAACATGGGGGAAGTGGCCGAGGTGGACATTGCCGGCCTGCCGGCATACCCGTTCATTGGTCCGGACGACAATCCATTCATCCCGGTCACGGGGTCCGACCTGGAACGGCTCGACGGGCCCGTGGGGAAGGTCAGGCTTCCCTTCGGTGGGTGGGCGTGGCTCGTCACCCGGCATGAGGACGTGCGGCAGCTGCTGCGGCACCCGGGTTTCAGTTCCGATCAGTACAAGCCCGGGTTCCCGGTGCTCAATCCGATCCCGCCGAAGCAGGACGACGCGTCCGGCCTGTTCATTTTCATGGACGGAGACGCGCACAGCCGGTTCCGCAAGATGCTGACCGCCGAGTTCATGATCAAGAACATCCGGCGGATCGAGCCGCTCATCGAGGAGACGGTCGTCGAGGCGCTCGAGCGCCTGCAGGAGCTCGGTGCGCCCGCGGACCTGATGGCCGAGTTCGCTCTGCCCGTGCCGTCGATGACGATCTGTCACCTGCTCGGTGTCCCGTACGCCGATCACGACTTCTTCCAGGACCACAGCCGCGTCATCATGGACCGGAAGTCGGGCCCGGCGGAGGTCGAGGCGGCGCTCGGCGCCCTGGCCGGTCTCCTCGGTGACCTGGTCGAGGCGAAGCGGAAGGAGCCGGGCGAGGACCTCCTGAGCAGGCTCACCATCGAGCGGGTGGACACCGGCGAGCTGCGCAAGGACGAGCTCGTCAGCCTGGCCATGCTCCTGCTGGTGGCCGGCCACGAGACCACCGCGAACATGATCGGCCTCTCGGCCCTGGTGCTCCTGCAGCACCCCGAGCACCTCGAAGCCCTGCGCGACAACCCGGAGCTGGCGCCGGGCATGGTCGAGGAGCTGCTGCGCTACCTCACCGTCGTGCGCACCGGGCTGCCGCGCCTGGCCATGGAGGACGCCGAGATCGGCGGTCAGCAGATCCGCGCGGGCGAGGGCGTCGTCGCGATGCTCGCCATGTCCAACCGCGACCAGTCGGTCTTCTCCGACCCGGATCTGTTCGACCCGCAGCGGCGCGAGGCGCACCGGCACATGGCGTTCGGCTTCGGCCTCCACCAGTGCATCGGCCAGCCGCTGGCCCGCGCGGAGCTGCGCGTGGCCCTCGTCGAGCTGGCCCGCCGCTTCCCGAAGCTGCGCTCCGAACTGTCCCTCGCCGACGTCCCGCAGCGCCCCATGGCGGTGACGTTCGGAGTGGCCGAGCTGCCGGTGACGTGGTGACGATGCGGATCACGGTGAACAGGGAGCTGTGCGCGGGCGCGGGCAACTGCGTGGCGACGGTGTCGGAGGTGTTCGACCAGGACGAGAAGGAGGGGCTCGTGCTGCTGCAGCTCGCGGAGCCGCCCGAGGACCTCCACGAACTGGTCGAGACGGCGGCCCAGATGTGTCCGGTGGGCGCGATCGAGATCGAGGAGCGGGTGCCCGCGTCATGACGACCGGCACCCGCGGGGTTCCGCTCCGCGGGTGCCGAATCCGCTGCGCGCGCGGCGAACTCCGCCCCGTGCGCGGCGGGCCGCTGTCTCACGTCTGGAAAATCTAAATAGGCCGGTGTGTTCTTTTTCGCTGGGTGAAATCTGCGCGCAACGAAAAGAGGGGCCGATCAACGGGGGGTCTTCCACTTGAACCGGGGAATTCAGGCAAGAATCATCATTTGTGATCCACACCCTTATGCGCGTCTCGGGATTCGAAGATCGCTGGAGAAGGATCCCACACTGTCCGTCGTCGCCGAGGTCGCCGAGCTCTCGGAGCTCCTTTCCGCGGCGGAATTGTACGATCCGGATGCGGTCGTCCTCGACGGACAACTGCACATCGATCACGCCCAGGAACTCGCCGGTGTCGATGCCGCCCTCGTCGTCGTGGGGGACACGGATTCGGCCACCCGCTGGATCGGTCTCCCGCAGGTGAACGTGGGTGCGCTGGTGCACTGCTACGACCCCGTGGAGGACCTCGCCGTGGCGGTCCGCAAGGCGGTCGACGGCACGGGCTACGTCTCGCCCGGCCTCAGCGGGGCACTGCTCAAGCTCACCCGCGCGATGGCCCCGCGCCACCTGTCGGCGGTGCCCACACATGCGCCGCTCACCTCCCGCGAGTCCGAGGTGCTGCAACTGGTGCGCAGGGGGCTCGCGAACAAGGAGATCGCCAGGCGTCTCGGCCTGAGTGAGAAGACGATCAAATTCCATGTCTCCAACGTGCTCGCCAAGGCCCATGTGGCCTCGCGGGCCCAGCTGATCGCATTGGCCCCGGCCATGTGAGCCGGGCGCGACGCGCGGCACGAAAGGTACGAAACAGGGGTGCCCGCACGGTTCGGCCGTGCGGGCACCCCCGTCGTTGTACGGGGTGCGGACCTGGCCGAAAGTCCAGGTTCCGCCGCACGTACCTGCCCCTAAGCCCGGTCGACGACCACCGTCCTCTGGCCGAAGTCCGTACCCGGGTCCGAAACAGATACTCGCCGTATGAAGGCATCCACGTCAGACGAGCAGAGGACGGGCGAGGCCCGCGACACCGCGATAGCAGTGATCGGAGCCTCCTGCCGAGTGCCCTCGGCGTCAACTCCGGCAGAGTTCTGGCGTCTGCTCGCGCAGGGGACCGACGCCGTCTCGGCCTGGCCGCAGGAGCGCGGCCCCGGCAGCCGGTCCTGGCGTGGTGGCTTCCTCGACGACGTCGCCGCCTTCGACGCGGCCTTCTTCGGCATCGGCCCCGACGAGGCGGCCGCGATGGACCCCCAGCAGCGCCTCGCGCTGGAACTGGTGTGGGAGGCCATGGAGGACGCCGGTGTCCGCGACGACCGGCTGCGCGGCTCCCGCACCGGCGTCTTCGTCGGCGTCTCCTCCGACGACTACGCGGGCCTCGCCGCCCGCGCCGAGACGCAAGGGCCCGGCGGAGCGCACGAGTTCACCGGCCGCCACCGCGCCGTCATCGCCAACCGCGTCTCCTGGCACCTCGGCCTGCGGGGCCCCAGCCTCGCCGTCGACGCCGCCCAGGCCTCGTCGCTGGTCGCCGTCCACCTGGCCTGCGAGAGCATCCGCAGCGGGGACGCCGACCTGGCCTTCGCGGCGGGTGTGAACCTGATCCTCTCGCCGGACAGCATGCGGTCCACCGCGGCGCTCGGCGCACTGTCCGCGAAGGGGCGCTGCGCCACCTTCGACGAGGACGCCGACGGGTTCGTACGCGGGGAGGGCGGGGGAGTCGTCCTCCTCAAGCCGCTGGGCCGTGCCCTGGCGGACGGCGACCGCATCTACTGCGTCATCGAGGGCAGCGCCGTCAACAACGACGGCGGCGGCGAACGCCTCACCGACCCCGACGCCGACGGCCAGCGCGACGTCCTGCGCCGGGCCTACGCGGATGCCGGGGTCAGCCCCGACAGCGTCCAGTACGTCGAACTCCACGGCACCGGAACGCCGGTCGGCGACCCGGTCGAGGCGGCCGCCGTGGCCGACGTCATCGCGCGCGGTGGCACGGGTGCGGGTGGCGCCAGTGGCACGGGCGGCGGCGGGGACCGGGAACCGCTGCGGGTCGGCTCGGTCAAGACGAACCTAGGTCACCTGGAGGCCGCCGCCGGTATCGTCGGCCTGCTGAAGGCCGCGCTGTCCCTGCGCCACCGGCAACTGCCGCCCAGCCTGCACTTCACCGCCGCCAACCCGGCGATCCCGCTGGCCGACCTGAACCTCGACGTACAGACCGAGCTGACCGACTGGCCCGCCCCCGACGAGCAACTCGTCGCGGGCGTCAGCTCGTTCGGGATCGGCGGCACCAACTGCCACGTCGTCCTGGCCGAGGCGCCCGAAGCGGCGCGCCGCGACGCGCCGGAGCACCGCCCGGCGGCGGGCGAGCACCGCCCCACCGCCGCGCGCTCCCTGCCCTGGGTCCTGTCGGCCCGCACCGGCGAGGCCCTAGACGCCCAGGCCGCCCGCCTGCTCGCCCACGTCGAGCGGCACCCGGACGCCGACGTCGTCGGTGCAACCGATGCCACCGACGTCGCCGGTCCCAGCCATGTCGCCGACGTCGCCAAGTCGCTCGCGTCCGGACGGTCCACGTTCGAGCACCGTGCCGTCGTCGTCGGCAAGGACCGGGACGACTTCACGGCGGGCCTGGCACGCCTCCACGAGCAGGCCGTGAGCGGTGTCGCCGAGCCGGGCCGGACCGCGTTCCTGTTCTCCGGCGTCGGCTCCCACCGCGTCGGCATGGGGCGTGAGCTCTACGCGACGTACCCCGTGTTCGCGACCGCTCTCGACGAGGTGCTCGACCACTTCGTTCCCGGCCTCGACCTGCGCGCGGTGCTGCTCGGCGACGACGACGCGGCGGCCGCCGAGGCGCTCGACGGCATGCGGTACATGCAGCCCGCCCTCTTCGCCTTCCAGGTCGCCCTGTACCGCCTCGTCACCTCCTGGGGCGTCACCCCGGACCTGCTCGTCGGCCACTCCTTCGGCGAGATCGTCGCCGCCCACGTCTCCGGAGCCCTGCCGCTCGCCCACGCGGCGGCCCTCGTCGCCGCCCGCGGTGAACTCATGGAGCAACTGCCGCCCGGCGGCGCCATGATCGCGGTCGAGGCGACCGAGGAGGAGCTGCTCGCCGCCCTCGAAGGCGTCGACGACGTCTCGGTCGGCGTCATCAACGGACCCCGCGCCGTGGTGCTCTCCGGCGCCGACGAGTCGGTCACCCGGATCGCCGACGAGTTCGCCGCCCGCGGCCACCGCACCAGCCGACTGCGGGTCAAGAACGCCGCCCACTCGCCGCTGATGGCCCCCATGCTGGACGAGTTCGCCCGCCGCATCCACGGCCTCGACGTCTCCGAGCCCGCCGTCCCCATCGTCTCCACCGTCACCGGGGAGACCGGCGCCGCGCTCACGGAGGAGTACTGGATCGGGCACCTCAGCGCCACCGTCCGCTTCCACGACGCGCTCACCGCCTGCCGCGCCGAGGGCGTGACCCGGTTCGTCGAGCTCGGCCCGGGCAGCGTGCTCACCCCGCTCGTCGCGACGACCGAGAGGGAACTCGCGGTGGCGCTGCAGCACCGCGACCACCCCGAACCGCAGGCGCTGCTGACCGGCCTCGCCGCGGCCTGGACCGCGGGCACCCCCGTCGACTGGTCGTCGGCCGTCGGCGCCGCCCGGACCGTCGACCTGCCCACGTACGCCTTCCAGCGCCGCCGCCACTGGCTCGACGAGCGCCCCGCCGCCGAGGAGACCGAGCAGCACCTCAGCTCCGCGACGCTGGCCCTGCGCGAGAGCATCCGCAGCGAGCCCGACGGCTTCCTGGTCCGCCGGCTCGCCGACCACATGGCGCAGATCACCGGAACCGCGGCCGTCGACCCCGACGCGACCTTCCGCGACCTCGGCCTGGACTCCGTGCTCTCCGTCGAGCTGCGCAACCGCCTCGTCTCGGCGACCGGCCTGCGGATGCCCGCGAGCATCCTCTTCGACTACCCGACGCTGCGCGACCTCGCCGACCACCTGCACGAACGCATCGTCGGAGCCCTGGACACCGCCCTGGACAGCCCGGCCGTGTCCCGGGCCACCGCGTCCCCGGCCGCCACCGCCCCGGCCGCGGCCGACGACGACCCCGTCGCGATCGTCGGCATGGCCTGCAGGCTGCCCGGCGGCATCGACTCCCCGCAGCAGCTGTGGGAGGCGCTCGCCGACGGCGTGGACGCCACGTCCGACTTCCCCGACGACCGCGGCTGGGACCTGGCGAACCTCTACGACCCGGACCCGGCGCACCCCGGCACGACGTACACGCGGCGCGGCGGATTCCTCGCCGGTGCGGGGGACTTCGACGCGGAGTTCTTCGGGATCAGTCCGCGGGAGGCCGCGGCGATGGACCCGCAGCAGCGGCTGCTCCTGGAGACGGCATGGGAGGCGCTGGAGCGGACCGGCATCGACCCGGACTCCCTGCGCCGCAGCAGGACCGGTGTCTTCGTCGGCGCCACGAACATGGAGTACGGGCCGCACCTCGACGCCCCGACCGACGGCACCGAGGGATTCCGGCTCACCGGAAACACCTCCAGTGTGGCGTCGGGCCGCATCTCGTACCAACTGGGCCTGGAAGGCCCGGCGATGACGGTCGACACGGCCTGCTCGTCCTCGCTGGTGGCACTGCACCTGGCGGTGCAGTCGGTGCGCAACGGCGAGTGCTCGATGGCGCTCGCGGGCGGTGCGACGGTGCTGTCGACGCCGGGCATGTTCGTCGAGTTCTCCCGCCAGCGCGGCCTGGCCGCCGACGGCCGCTGCAAGCCGTTCTCGGACGACGCGGACGGCACCGGCTGGGCCGAGGGCGTGGGCATGCTGGTCGTCGAGCGGCTGTCGGAGGCGCGCCGCCTCGGGCATGACGTCCTGGCGGTGGTGCGGGGCAGTGCGGTGAACCAGGACGGCGGCAGCAACGGTCTGACGGCGCCGAACGGTCCCTCGCAGCAGCGCGTCATCCGTGACGCCCTCGCCAGTGCGCGACTGACGTCCGCGGATGTGGACGTGGTCGAGGCGCACGGCACCGGCACCTCGCTGGGCGACCCGATCGAGGCGCAGGCGCTGCTGGCCACGTACGGCCAAGGGCGCGACGAGGAGCGGCCGTTGTGGCTCGGTTCCATCAAGTCCAACATCGGGCACACCCAGGCCGCCGCCGGTGTCTCCGGTGTCATCAAGATGGTGCAGGCGATGCGCAACGGCGTCATGCCGCGCTCGCTGAACGTCTCCACGCCCTCCCGGCACGTCGACTGGGAGTCCGGCGCCGTCAGCGTGCTGGAGTCCCGGCAGGAGTGGCCCGAGCTGGAGCGGCCGCGCCGCTCCGCCGTGTCGTCCTTCGGCATCAGCGGGACGAACGCGCACGTGATCCTGGAGGCCGCGCCGGTCGAGCAGGAGGCCCTGAAGGCGGCTGAGTCCGCCCCGGAGGACGACGGTTCCGTGGTGGTGCCGTGGGTGTTGTCGGCGCGGAGCGAGGCGGCTCTGGCGGGGCAGGCGGAGCGGTTGCTGGCCCGGCTCGACGAGGGTGGTGCGCCGGGTCTGCGGGATGTCGGGTTCACGTTGGCGGGTGGGCGTGCGGTGCTGGAGCACCGAGCGGTCGTGCTCGGCTCGGACCTCGCTGAACTGACCTCCTCTCTCCGCGAGTTCGCGGCCGGTCGTGAGGCTTCCGGCGTGGTGGCGGGGCGTGCGGGTGCGGGGGCTGCTGCTTCCGGTGGTGCGGTGTTCGTGTTCCCGGGTCAGGGTTCGCAGTGGGTGGGCATGGCGCGGGAACTCCTCGTGTTCTCGCCGGTGTTCGCGGCGCGGATGGCGGAGTGTGGTGCGGCGCTGGAGCCGTTTGTTGATGGCTGGGGTTTGTTGGATGTCGTCCGGGAGGGCGATGAGGAGTTGCTGCGCCGGGTGGATGTGGTGCAGCCGGTGTTGTTTGCGGTGATGGTGTCGCTGGCGGAGGTGTGGCGTTCGCAGGGGGTGCGTCCTGCTGCTGTGGTGGGGCATTCGCAGGGTGAGATTG
>NZ_LIPN01000310.1 GCF_001418325.1 Streptomyces atriruber
CTCGGCCTTCTCCGCCTTCTCCGCGGGACCGGGCTTCGGTTCCGCGCGTTTCGGCCTCGCGCGCCCCAGCGCCGCCGCCTCCGCGCCCAAGGACACGGCCTTCTTGCGCGCGTCCAGGAGGGGTGCCCGGCGCTGCCGCAGCCGCGTGGTGCGCTCGGCCGCCTGGGCACGGGTCGCCGCCCGGGCGTCGCCGATCCGGGCCAGGGACGCGCTGACGCTCTCGTGCTCCTGGCGGATCCGGCTGTCCAGTTCCGCCATGACGGCGGTGATCAGTTCCTCGGTCATCTCGGCGACCGCGTCCTCGACGTGCCGCTGCTGGGTCGCGCGCAGGGGCGCCAACTCGGTCTGCAGGCTGTGGCGCTGCTGTCTCCGGTCGGAGTGCCGCGAGGTGCGGACGGTGCTGGTCAGGCTGATGCCCGCGCCGACCAGCGCCCCGATGGCGGCGCCGATCACGCTGCCGGGGCCGGGGCCCACGAAGCTGCCGATCACGAAGCCCATGCCCGCGCCCATCGACGTACCGAAGGACGTCTCACGAACGGCACGCATTCCGCCGCCCGGGGCGCGCTCGTCGCCGAGGCGGCCCGTCACCTTCAGCGAGGGAACCGGCGGGTCGGGCAGCGTGCCGACCTTCTGCTCGGCGAGTTCGAGGCCGTGCACGGCGCTGAACTCGCGCAGGATCCGCGCCGACCGGCGGCTCGCCAGGGTGTCGATGCCCGCGACGACGGCCCCGGCGTCCGTGGAGAGCTGTCCGACGAGGCGTTCGGGGGCGGCGAGGAACATGTCCCGGTAGAGGTAGTCGGTCTGGAAGGTGTTCCACACCCGGTCGAGGCCTTCGCGGCCCTCGCTGCGCAGCTTGCGGCCGAGCGCGGCGAACTGCCGCCGCAGCTCCGCCCGCCATCCCGCCTCACCCTTCCCGAGACCCGCGAGGCGCGTCTTGTGCAACTCCAACTCGCCCTCCAGGCAAGCCAGTTCGCTCTGCGTCTGTTCCGCGAGCACTTCGAGCTCCGTCTCCACGGGCCGCAGCAGGGCGAGCGCCGCCGCGTCGAGGTCGGCCAGGGCGCCGCCGAGCAGGAGCTTCGCGCGGCGGCGCGCCAGCGCCTGCCACAACAAGGCTTCCAGGGCGGGGAAGTTGCTCAGGGCGAGATGGCGTTCGCTGCCGGATTCGAGGTGGCGCAGTTTCGCCAGGTTCGAGACGGCCACGAGCGGCAGCTCGTCGGCGCGGCGCCCGGTGGCCTCGGCGAGCTTGGCGACGGTGTTCTCACGGATGCCCGCGGTGTCGGTGGGGACGTCCGTCTTGGTGAGGACGAAAACGATGCCGTCGACGTCATCGGTGACCTTGGCGGCCTCGGCCGCCTGGCGCAGGAAGACCAGCTCGCTCTCGGTCAGCGGCTGGGTGGCGTCCGCGACGAAGAGGAGGGCGTCCGCGCTGGGCAGGAAGGCGGCGGTCACGGCGGTGTGCTCGCGGTAGACACCTCCGACGCCGGGAGTGTCCAGGACGGTCACGCCGGAGGCCAGCCGCGGGTTGGGGGTCTCGATCTCCACCAGGCGGGCGCGGCGCACGTTGTGGGGGTTGCCGCTCTCGGTGGCGTAGTCCGCGATCTCGGAGCGGCCGATGGTGCGCTGTTCCAGTTTCGCCCCGGACCCGCCCTGGTCCGCCTCCGCCCCGGCTCCGTCCTGCTCCGCTTCCACACCGGCGCCGCCCTGGTCCGCGCCGTCGAGCAGTACGGTGATCCGCTCCGTCCCGCCGTGCCGGACCGTCGTCACGAGGCGCGTGGCGTACGTCGTGTCCACCGGGAAGAGGTCGGGATCCTCGAGGAGCGCCCCCAGCAAGCTGGACTTGCCGCGCTTGAACTCGCCGCAGACGACCACGGTCAGCCGGCCCTCGCGCAGCCGGTCGCGGGCCGCGCCGAGACGCCGCACGGTCTCCGCCGCCCCCTGCTCCTCCGCCGCCCGCAGCAACCCCGTGAGCAGGCCGAGGACTTCGGTCCGCAGCGTGTCGTACGTCCGCATGCTCTCCCCCTTCGTACGAGAGCTCCTGGTCGGCAGCTCCTGGTCGGCGGTCAGCCCGCCGGGTCCTCCTGGGTGAGCGCCCAGACCCGGGCCGTGCCGTCCTGGCAGGAGGTGGCGAGGCGGCGTCCGTCGCCGCTGAGGGAGGCGCCGGTCAGCGCCTCGGGATGCGCGATCTCGCAGAGCAGCCGGTCCGTGTCGACGGCCCTGACCTGTGCCGCCCTGAGGGCGGGGGCGACCGCGAGCAGGCTCCCGTCCGCGCTGAGGGAGACCGAGTTCACGGCGGCGGTGTGGTCCAGGGTCAGGAGGCACTCCCGCTGCGTCACGTCCCACACGTGGACGCGGCCGGTCTGCGCACCGACGGCCAGCCGTCTGCCGTCCGCGCTCAGGGAGACCCCGTTCACGGCGGCGCCGTAGGGAAACGACCACGTCTCCGCGGCGTCCGGCACCGACCAGACACGGCAGGTGCCGTCGCGGTCCCCCGTGGCCAGCACGCTTCCGTCGGCGCTCAGGGCGAGGGCGAGCACCCAGCTCTCGTGCCGCAGGCTCGCGATGCGGCGGCGCGCCCGTACGTCCCAGACGTGCGCGACCGCGTCGTCGGAGCCCGAGGCGAACCAGTGCCCGTCCTCGGTCACCGCCACCGCCCGCACCCAGTCGCCGTGGGTGGAGACCACGACGGAGTCGGAGCGTCGGCTCAGCCGGGCGTCCGGACCCCGGGCGCCCGAGGCCAGCAGCGTGCCGCCGTCGCCCACGGCCACGCTCAGCACGGGTTCGGCGTGCCGCACGGTCGTCAGGGTCCGGCCGGAGGTCATCTCCAGCACGCAGGCCGTGCCGTCGGACGCCCCGGTGGCCAGCCACTGCCCGTCGGCGCTGAGCGACGGCGCGACGACCTCGCTGTCCTTGGCGTGCCGCACCGTGCGCAGCAGCCACCCCTCGGAGAGCCACCCGGTCGTGGAGCCGCGGGGTTCCGTGGCCCCCTGGTCCTCCGGTGAGCCCACGGTGACCAGCCAGTCCCCCGACACGACGGTCTGGCCCACCGCCGCGTGCTGGGCGACGATCCGCCCGGGGCGGCCCTCGGCGCGCAGCTCCCACAGGCTGCCGTCGGACGGGCGGGCCAGGGCGAGCGCCTCACCCGCCGCATAGGAGGCGCCCGGCGCCTGGAGCCACTGCACGAGCTCGACCGTGCCGTCGGCGAACTGCCAGCTCAGCGGGCGCTCGCCGCGCGGGTGGTCCGCCGGGACGAGGTGGCGCTCGGCGGCGTGCGAGGCCCATCGCGCCGCGCCCTGTGCCACGGCGAGCTCGGGGTCCTCGACGGAGCGCAGCGGGCGGCCGAGCGCCTGCTGGACGAGGTCGGCGACGGCGGGCATGCGGGTGGTGCCGCCGACCAGGAGCACGGCGTCGACTTGTTCCATCGTCAGTTCCGCCGCGGTCAGCAGGTTCCGGCAGCAGTCGACGGTGCGGGTCAGGAGGGGCTCGATGATCTTGACGAAGCGTTTGCGATCGAGTTCGACGACGACGTCGGTCGACCCGAAGATGTCCTCCACGTAACTGTCCGCGCTCAGCTGGTGCTTGAGGCGGCGGGCGAAGTCGCCCAGTTCGAGGGCGTTCCTGCGGGCCGCCGTGCGCGCACCCGCCGTCTGTGCGGCCGGGCGCAGCGCGGCCGCCATCGCCTCGCCCCCGCGCCTGCGGATCTCGGTGAGCAGGAGCGCGTCGATGTCGCTGCCGCCGCAGTCGTCGAGCGCGTCGTGCCCGAGGACCTCGTGGCTGCCGCCCGCGCGCAGGCGCACGAGTGCGGTGTCGAAGGTGCCGCCGCCGAAGTCGTAGACGAGGAGGGTCTGTCCGGGGCCGACGGGCTTGCCCGCCACGGGTGCGTACGCGGCGGCGGCCGGTTCGGCGAGGAGTTCGACGGCGGCGAAGCCCGCGGCCCGGCCGGCCTGCAGCATCACCTGCCGCCGCGGGTCCGCGGGGCCGTACGCGGCGGGCACGGTGAGCACGG
Source organism: Streptomyces atriruber (assembly GCF_001418325.1). Taxonomy (GTDB): domain Bacteria; phylum Actinomycetota; class Actinomycetes; order Streptomycetales; family Streptomycetaceae; genus Streptomyces; species Streptomyces atriruber. Next base: position 4,004 of record NZ_LIPN01000310.1, read on the forward strand.
CCCGGTCCACCGGCCCGCCGAGCAGCCGCTCCGCCTCGTCCCGGAAGGCCGCGAGCACCCGGGACACGAGGTCGCCGGGTGCGAACGAGCTCTCGCCGAGCGGGATCGGGGCGTCCTGCCCGATGTCCCGCTTGAACTCGCTGCGGTACAGCTCGGGGCGCACCTTCTTGCGGTGCTCCGCCGGGGTGCCGATCAGCAGGGTGTCGTCCCGCAGGCAGACCGCCGACGGCCAGGCCCACGCGCCGGTGGCGCGCTCCTTCAGGAGCCGGGTGCCCGATTCGGTCAGCAGCGCGGCCGAGGAGGCCGACGTCCCGAAGTCGATGGCCAGGACGGGCTGTTCCATGGTCGTCCCCCCGTTCTCCGTCACTCACGGCTCTCCGAGGCGTCGCCGTCCAACGGCCCACCGGCCAGGGGTGGCAGCGCGCGGTGCCGTGGAAGCCGACCGGGACCTGGGCATGGGGCGAGCGCGGCGAACGCCGCATTGTCCCCCGCCCTGCAGCGGGTCACCGGCCCACTGTCCGGAACCCGTCTCGCCGTGCCGTGCGTCGGATCCACGACGCATCACCCGCCCCCGAGAGCGGCCGCGCGAGCCAACTCCTGCGGAGCGCGGCCGGTTCCCACCGTAGGGCGACTCCCGTGCCCGCCTCGATCGCCGGGGCCCGACCCGCGCGCAAGTCGTCCCGTCGTAGTACGGGGTGCCCGGGACTTGCGCGTAGGCCGACCGGTACACCGGCCGGGTCCGGGGGCTTTCCGGGGAGCGGCGGGACCGCGCTCGGAGACGAGGCGGCGCCGGGGATCTCCTGCCCCGGCTCAGGGTTCAGGCAAGCACCGCCCGCACCGTCTTGCCGCCGTGGTGTGCGCCCACGACCTCCAGGCGACGGGTGAGGTGCCGGACCATCGCCAGGCCGCGCCCGCTCTCCTTGTCCGTGTTGTCCATGCTGTGCCTCTGGAACCGGGGGTGCTCAGGACTGGCGTCGGTGACCTCGACGGTCACCCGGCCGCCGGACACCACCACGCTCAGCCTGCAGCCGCCGTCTCCGTGCCGCAGTGCGTTGGACACGAGCTCGGAGACGATCAGCGCGGCGTCGTCCACCCGCTCGGCGTCCACCTCCGTCTTGCGGCGCCGGGAGCCCGCGAGGAACCCCGAGGCCAGCTTCCGCGCGCGGCCCGCGGACGCGGGCTCCTTCGGCAGTGCGTACTCCACCCGTTCCGTGGGCCGATGGGCGTGCTGTTGCGCACGCATGGCAGCTCACTCCCCTCCCTGAGACGGACCGGTGTCCACCCGCGACCAACGCCGCCACCGGGGTCGCTCCACATGCGGCGCGACCTGTCCTGCCTCACGGTGATTCCCTGGCGGACAGATCCCCAATCCGCTCGTTGCCGCTTCTCCGGCCGCGCGTGGACGGCCATGCATTGACCTTGACATCAGCTTCAAACCAGACTGAGCGGTCTTGCGATCCTCCGTACCGGGAAAGGCCGCCCATGCATCCGACGCCCCGCCCTTTCAAGGACTACCAGGACGAGATCTACCTCGACGGTCTGCGCGGCGTCGTCCCCAAGTACCCCATGAAGTACGCCGAACTGGAGGCGCGCGCCCATGCCGCGATGCCTCCCTCGGTCGTCTCGTACGTCGCGGGCGGCGCGGGCGACGAACGTACGCAGGATGCCAACGTCACCGCGTTCGACCGCTGGGGGCTGATCCCGCGCATGTTCGTGGGAGCCGCCGAGCGCGATCTCTCCGTCGACCTGTTCGGCATGACGCTGCCCTCTCCCCTGTTCATGGCGCCCATCGGGGTGCTGGGCATCTGTACGCAGGACGGGCACGGCGATCTCGCGACCGCGCGGGCGGCGGCGCGGACCGGGGTTCCGATGATCGCCTCCACTCTGGCCACCGATCCGATGGAGGAGGTCGCCGCCGAGCTCGGCGAGACGCCCGGCTTCTTCCAGCTGTACACGCCGACCGACCGCGCACTCGCCGAGAGCCTGGTGCGCCGGGCGGAGAAGTCCGGGTTCAAGGCGATCGTCGTCACCATGGACACCTGGATCACCGGGTGGCGGCCGCGCGACCTGAGCACCTCCAACTTCCCCCAGCTGCGCGGGCACTGCCTGGCCAACTACACCAGCGACCCGGTGTTCCGCGCCCAGCTGCCCGCCGACCCCGAGCAGGACCCGCAGTCCGCGGTCCTCAAGTGGGTGCAGGTCTTCGGCAACCCGCTCACCTGGGACGACCTGCCGTGGCTGCGCTCCCTGACGTCCCTGCCTCTCGTCGTGAAGGGCCTGTGCCACCCCGAGGACGTGCGCCGGGCCAGGGACGGCGGGGTGGACGGCATCTACTGCTCCAACCACGGCGGGCGCCAGGCCAACGGCGGGCTGCCCGCGCTCGACGTGCTGCCCGCGGTGGTCGAGGCCGCCGGCGGGCTGCCCGTCCTCTTCGATTCGGGGGTGCGCAGCGGCGCGGACATCGTCAAGGCCGTCGCGCTCGGTGCGACCGCCGTCGGGGTGGGGCGCCCGTACGCGTACGGCCTCGGCATCGGCGGGGCCGACGGGGTCACGCACGTGCTGCGCTCGCTGCTCGCCGAGGCCGATCTGCTCATGGCCGTCGACGGCTATCCGACCCTGGCGGACCTCACTCCGGAGGCGCTCCAGCACGTGCGGTGACCGGCACATGCGGTGACCGGCCTGGCGCCCCGACGGTTCAGTGGACACTCGTCCGTTTCGTGTGAGACATTGATGTCTCATTCGAAACTGAGGTGTTACCCCACATGACCCCGCAACGTGATCCACGGCGCTGGGCCGTCCTCGCGATCCTCTCCGGCAGTCTCCTGCTGATCGCCATGGACACCACGATCCTGAACGTCGCCTTCCCCTCCCTCGTCTCCGACCTGCGGCCCAGCGCCGTGCAGCAGCTGTGGATCATCGACATCTACGCCCTGGTGCTGTCCGGCCTCCTCGTGACCGCGGGCGCGCTCGGTGACCGCTGGGGCCGCAAGCGGCTGCTTCTGATCGGCTTCGGCGTCTTCGCCGTCGCCTCGCTGCTCGCCGTCTTCGCGACCGCCGCCTGGCAGGTCATCGCCGCCCGCGCGCTGCTCGGCGCCGGTGGCGCGACGATCATGCCGGCCACCCTGTCGATCCTGCGGAAGGTCTTCACCGACGCCCGCGAGCGCGCCCTCGCCTACGCGGTGTGGTCGGCCGTCTTCGGCGGCGGCATGGCGCTCGGTCCGGTCGTCGGCGGCCTGCTGGTGGAGCACAACGGCTGGCAGTCCGCGTTCCTGATCAACATTCCCGTCGCGCTGGTGATCATCGCGCTCGGTCTGTGGATCCTGCCCGAGTCCCATCAGCCCCGTGAGGGCCGCTGGGACTGGTGGGGCGTCGGCCAGTCCGTCGTCGGCATGCTCGCCCTCGCGGGCGGCATCAAGCAGCTCGGCAAGGGCGGCCCCGCCGACCCCGCCGCCTGGGCCCTCCTCGTCGTCGCCGCGGTGACCCTCACCGTCTTCGTACGCCGACAGCTGCGCCTGGACCACCCGCTGCTGCAGGTACGCCTCTTCGTGTCCCGCCCCTTCGCCATCGCCGCGGCCTCGATCTTCCTCGGCATGATCGCGCTGGGCTCGGCGCTGTTCCTGATCACCCAGTGGTTCCAGTACGGACAGGGCTACTCCCCGCTGGAAGCGGGCATCCGGCTGCTGCCCGCGCCCCTCGGCCTGGTCCTCACCTCGCTGATCACCCCGGCGCTGATGCACCGGCTGCCGATCCGCCACGTCATGGGCGGCGGCCTGCTGGTCATGACGGCGGGGCTCGCCCTGCCGTGGCTGCTCCAGCTGTCGGGTCCGCTCGGCTACGGCGCGGTCGCCGTCTCGCTCGCGGTGCTCGGCTGCGGCGTCGGCATCGCGACGACCGCCGCGTCCGTGACGCTGATGGCCGCCACCCCGGCCGAGGACGTCAGCGGCGCGGCGGCGGTCGAGGAGACCTGCTACGAACTCGGCGCCGCGATGGGCGTGGCCGTGCTCGGCAGCATCGCCACCGCGCTGTACCGCGTGAACCTGCCGGACCTGGGTCTCGCGGCCGACACCACGGCGTCCGTCAGCGACTCGATCGGCGAGGCGGCCCGGGTGGCCTCCGAGCTCACGGGCCCGGCCGGCGCCCAGCTGCTGACGCGGGCCGCCGACGCGTTCACCTCCGGTATGACGCCGACGTTCCTGATGGCGGCCGCGCTGCCGCTGGCCGCCGCGGCGCTCACCTGGGCGAAGATCCCCAAGGGCCTGCGCCCGACGGAGGACGCGCACTGACCGAGCGGTGCGCCGCGTCACAGGCGTCACAACTGGCAACAACAGAACCTCACTTCACGCCTATCATCTGTTCGGCCCCGGATCCCTCGCTGGAGCGGACCCGGGGCCGACCCATGCTCGTCAGTGAGAGGACAACGGGGAATTGAGTTCCATACGTAAGCGCGGCGCGCGCAGGCGCCGCATGGCGATGGCCGGCGTGGGCGCCGCGGCGGCCGTCGTGGCGGGGGTCCAGCTGTCGCCCGTCGCGTTCGGCACCGGCGGCGACGAAAAGCCGACGTCGGCCCACCCGGCCGCCGAGGTGGCGGACTTCGGCGCCACCCGCTCGGACGGGACGTCCTTCGAGGACGGCGTCATGTCGTTCGAGTCGGCGCGCTCGGCGGCGCAGTCGGCCCCGTCCGGGCAGGCCGCCGCGGCCGCCCCGCACGGCGTGGGCTGGAATTCGGGCGGCGCGTCCAAGTACCTCGCCTCCGGCTACACCATCAAGTTCTACGACAAGAAGTCCGCCGACTGGCTCGCGCCCTACGTGAAGCGGTCCGCCGCGGACCTCCAGCGCGTCACGACGCTTCCCATCGATGTCGACACGCGGCCGGTCGGCTGGGACTACGTCCGGCCCAAGGGCGAGATCGTCGTCGGCGTCCTGCACCGGCCCTGTGTGCCCCCGGCGGACGGCGGCTCCACGGGCTGGAAGGTGGTCCGCGACGGCTCCGGCAGCAAGAGCCTGAGCTGCGGCTTCTACTCCTCGTCCGTCGCCGACACGGTGACCAGCGGGCACGCGTACATCGACGACGAGTTCCTCACCTCGACCGGCAAGCCCGCCCCCTCCATGGGCGAGACCTACTTCCGCAACCACATCAGCCACGAGCTCGGGCACACGATGGGCCTCGGGCACGCCAACCGCAGCGCGACCCGCGGCGACTGCGTCAAGGGTTCGGACTCCGGCCAGTTCCCGGTGATGTGCACGCCCACCACCGCCTACCAGGACAAGCGCGCGGGCACCTACGTCCAGCAGTACGACATGCAGGGCCTGCGCTACCTCGCCAAGGGCGGCGGCGCCGCGCTGCCCCCGCAGGGCAAGGTGACCGGCATCGGCAGCAAGTGCCTGGACACCAAGGGCGGCAAGGCAGCCAACGGCACCCAGATCCAGATCTACACCTGCAACAAGGGCCCCGGGCAGTCCTGGATCCTGCAGAAGGACGGCTCGATCCGCGCCCTGGGCAAGTGCCTGGACAACTACCGCAACGCGAGCACCAACGGCAACAAGATCGCCCTCTCGGACTGCACCGGCGGCGCCTCCCAGCGCTGGAAGGTCAACGCCAAGGGCCAGATCGTGCACGTCGCGTCCGGCAAGGTGCTCGATGTGAAGGGCGGCTCGACCGCCAACAGCACCAAGGTCCAGCTCTACACGGCGAACTCGTACAAGCGCCAGGTCTGGGTCACGCCCAAGTAGCGCGCCGAGGTGGGCGGGCGCGTCCGCGGGAGCAGCCGGAGCGGCTACAGTCACCTGCGTTCAGCCCCGCCCACCTGGGAGAACCCCGCACCATGGCCGTCGACGAACTCGACACCCGCATCCTCCGGCTGCTCCTCGAACAGCCCCGCACCAGCCTGCGCGAGTACGCCCGCGTCCTCGGCATCGCCCGCGGCACCCTGCAGGCCAGGCTCGACCGCATGGAGCGGGACGGCGTGATCACCGGCACGGGCCCCTTCCTCTCCCCCGCCGCGCTCGGCCACCCCGTGCTCGCCTTCGTCCACATCGAGGTCACGCAGGGGCATCTGGACGAGGTGGGGGACGCGCTCGCCGCCGTGCCGGAGATCATCGAGGCGCACTCGATCACGGGCGGCGGCGATCTGCTGACCCGGGTCGCGGCCCGCGACAACGGGCACCTGGAGGACGTCATCCAGCAGCTGATCAACCTGCCCGGCGTGGTGCGCACCCGGACGGAGATGGCGCTGCGCGAGCGAGTGCCGCACCGGCTGCTCCCGCTGGTCGAATCGGTCGGCAGGTCCGCCACCGGGCAGGGATGACCAGGCGGTTTGGCATGCTGGAGGTCATGAGCACCTTCGGCAGGACCTCGGTCGTCTTCGACCTCGACGGCACTCTCGTGGACAGCGAGCCCAACTACTACGAAGCCTCACGGGCCCTGCTCGCCGAGCGCACGGGCCGGGAGTACACCTGGGCCGACAACGAGCAGTACGTCGGCATCAGCTCCCACGAGACCCTCGCGCTCTGGCAGCGGGAGTACGGGATCGCGGCATCGGTGGCCGACCTGCTCGCCGACCTCGACCGGCGCTATCTGGCGCTGGCCCGCGCCGACACCCCGGTCTACCCGGAGATGCGCAAGCTCGTCGAAGAGCTGCACGACGCGGGTGTGCCCATGGCCGTGGCGTCGGGTTCCTCGCGCGCGGCGATCGAGGCGATCCTGGCCGGCACGGGCCTGGACGCCCGGCTGACCACGTTCGTCTCCGCCGAGGAGGTCCCGCGCGGCAAGCCGGCGCCGGACGTGTTCCTCGCGGCCGCCGCGCTGCTCGGCGCGGAGCCCGCGGACTGCGTGGTCTTCGAGGACGCGGCGCCGGGGGCCGCGGCGGCGCACGCGGCGGGCATGCGCTGCGTCGCGGTCCCCTATGTCGCCGCCCACGCGGACGACCCGGCCTTCGCGGCTGCGGAGCTGCTGTTCCGGGGCGGCCAGCACGAGTTCACGGCGCAGGCAGCGCTGGACGTGCTGGCGGCCGGCCGGGGGCGCTGAGGGCGGCGGCCCGGCCGCGCCTCAGACCAGCTCGGGCTGCGGTTCCGGCTTCTGCGCGGGCGCCGCCTTCGGCTCCCATAGCCGGGTGGTCCACATGTAGCCCTGGACCACCGAGGCCATCGCGAGGATGAGCAGCGGTCCGAACACCCAGGGGTACTCGGCCATCTGCATCGGCAGGTAGCGGTAGGACACCAGGAGTGCGGCGAAGACGCCCGTGCCGTAGGCGACGAGACGGATTCCCGCCCGGTCCCAGCCGCGGTCGAGCGAGCGCATGGCCGCGTCGATGGTGAACGCGAACACGACTCCGGCGATGATGTCGGCGCCGTAGTGGTAGCCGAAGCCCAGGGTGGCGCCGAGCGTCGCGAGCAGCCAGAAGGTGCCTGCGTAGCGCAGCGGTCGTGGACCCTTGCGGGAGTGGATGAAGATCGCGGTGGCCCATGCGGTGTGCAGGCTGGGCATGCAGTTGCGCGGGGTGATCCCGTCGTACGGCATCGCGTGCGGGGTGCTGACCGGCGGCGGTGTGTGCGGCCACAGGTCGGCGAGCGCCCAGTGCTGGCCGCCGGTGCCGAACGCGCCGTCCCCGTAGGCGAAGATCGGGCCGACCACCGGGAAGATCATGTAGATGGCGGGTCCGACCAGGCCGATCACCAGGAAGGTGCGCACCAGGTAGTGGCCCGGGAAGCGGCCGTCCCTCGCGACGTTGCGCAGCTGGTACAGCGAGACGCAGACCGCGGCCACCGCGAGCTGGATGTAGACCCAGTCGAGGATGTGGGAGCCGACCGGCCCCGTGGCCTCGACCATGCGGCCGACCAGCCACGACGGGTTGCCCAGCGCGTGGTCGGCCACGGCCACGTACGGATCGAGCACCGTCGGGCGGGTCTTCGACGTGATGAGCAGCCAGGCGTCACCGGTCTTGCGGCCCGCCACGAGCAGCAGGCCGAGCCCGACGCCCTTCAGCAGCAGCACCCGTTCCGGTCCGGTGCGGCGCGTGACGGCGATGACCCCGCAGCCGAGGATCACCCACAGCGCGCCGTTGCCGAACATCTGGTCGGCGCCGACCATCCAGCGCACCAGGAAGAAGACGACGTCGATGCCGATCGCGACACCGGCGGCGATGAACCGCTGCCGCCAGGTGAGCACCACCATCATCAGCGCCATGCTGGCGTACAGCAGCGGCCCCGACTTCGGCGCGAAGATCACCTCGCCGGCCTGGTTGGCGATCGGCCCCGGCAGACCGTAGTGACGCGCGGCGAACTCCAGCGCGACGAGGAACCCGAGGGTGACCAGTCCGGCCGCGCCCCACAGCAGTACCCGGGGCTTGCGCAGCGCCGAGAGCAGCTGTGTGCGGTCTGTGCGCGGAGATATCCGCGGTGCTTTAGATATCAATGTTCTGGCCGTTTGTTAGGTGCGTGGGCTGAAAAGCTCACTCTCGCCGGGGGCCGGATCATGCTATCCGAGCCCGGCGCCGGTCAGGCAGCTCCGGCCACTCGCTCGGGGGTGAGCAGCTCCGCGAGGCGTTCCGCGGGCAACAGGCCCTTCTCCAGAACAAGTTCGGCGACGCCCCGGCCGGTGCTCAGCGCCTCCTGGGCGATCTCCGTGGCCGCGGTGTATCCGATGTGCGGGTTGAGCGCGGTGACCAGGCCGATGGAGGTCTCCACCGAGGCGCGCAGCACGTCCGTGTTGGCTGTGATGCCCACCACGCAGCGCTCGGCGAGCGTCAGGCAGGCCGCGCGCAGCGAGGTGATGCTCTTGGCGAGCGAGTGCAGGATGACCGGCTCGAAGGCGTTGAGCTGGAGCTGACCCGCCTCGGCGGCCATGGTGATCGTGACGTCGTTGCCGATCACCTCGAAGGCGACCTGGTTGACGACCTCGGGGATCACCGGGTTGACCTTGCCCGGCATGATGCTCGACCCGGCCTGCACCGGCGGCAGATTGATCTCGTTGAGGCCCGCGCGGGGGCCCGAGGAGAGGAGCCGCAGGTCGTTGCAGCTCTTGGAGAGCTTGACCGCGATGCGCTTCAGGACGCCGGACAGGTGCACGAAGGCGCCGCAGTCCTGGGTCGCCTCGACCAGGTTGGCGGCGGTCACCAGCGGCATGCCGGTGATCTCGGCGAGGTGGCGGCGGGCGGTCTCGGCGTATCCGGCGGGCGCGTTGAGGCCCGTGCCGATGGCGGTGGCACCGAGGTTGATCTCGTGGATGAGCTCGACGGCCTCGGCGAGCCTCGCCCGGTCCTCGTCGATCATCACGGCGTAGGCCGAGAACTCCTGGCCGAGCGTCATCGGCACCGCGTCCTGGAGCTGCGTGCGCCCCATCTTCAGGACGTCGCGGAACTCCAGCGCCTTCGCCGCGAACGCGTCCTGCACCACCGACATCGCGCGCAGCAGGCCGTGGACGGCGCTGACCGTCGCGACCTTCACGGCGGTCGGGTAGACGTCGTTGGTGGACTGGCTGAGGTTGACGTCCTCGTTGGGGTGCAGGTGTTCGTACGCCCCCTTGGGGTGCCCGAGGAGCTCAAGGGCGCGGTTGGCGACGACCTCGTTGGCGTTCATGTTGGTGGAGGTGCCGGCGCCGCCCTGGATGACGTCGACGACGAACTGGTCGTGCAGCCGTCCCGCCCGGATCTCCCGGCAGGCCGCCGCGATGGCGTCGGCCTTGGCCGCGGGGAGCAGTCCCAGCTCCTCGTTGGCGCGGGCCGCGGCCTCCTTGACGGCGGCGAGCGCGTCGATCAACTGCGGGTACACGGAGATCGGGATGCCCGTGATGGGGAAGTTCTCGGTGGCGCGCAGGGAGTGGATGCCCCAGTACGCCTCGGCGGGGACGTCACGGTCGCCGAGCAGGTCGTGCTCGCGGCGCAGGGCGGGGGCAGGGGTGGTGCTCATGATGCTTGCTTGTTCTCTTCCGGAGACTGAAGCGCCCCGTCGGGGGCGCGGGGCCGGGACATGTGCGGCTTCACCGCGCGGGCGCGATCGGCCACGGACGCGCCCGCAGACGAACGGAGTCAGGCGGCAGCGGCCTCGTCCCACGCCGCCGCCGGACCGACGCCGTGGCGCAGGGCTTCGATCCGCTCCTCCGGGCCGGAGGCCGAAAGCAGCGCCGCGAGGACCGCGGTACGCGCCTGACCGGCACGCAACGTGCCGGTGAGAACCGCTCCGGCCGCGGCGAGGTCGACCGCTCCGCCGTGCGTGTAGATCTCGGTGACGGGACCGCCCTGGACGCGGGTGGTGAGGGCGACCAGGACGCCCTTGTCGATGGCGTCGGTGACGGCGCCGACGAACTCGGGGGTCGCGTTGCCCGCGCCGGTGGCGACGAGCACGATGCCCTGGGCGCCCGCCGCGACGGCCGTCTCCACGAACAGCGGGTCGGCGTCCACGTGGTGCATGACCATGTCGATGCGCGGCAGGGTCACGTCGGCGGCGGGCAGCGGCAGCGGCGCGGGGCGCTCCGGGCGGTGCAGGATCGAGATCTTGCCGAATCCGACCTTGCCGACGGGCGGCCCGGACGGGTCGGCGAAGGCGTCGGCGGCGAGGGTCTGGGTCTTCACGGTGCCGCGGGCGGCGTGCACCTTGCCGTCGAAGACGACCAGCACGCCGAGGTCGCGCACGGTCGCGGCGGTGAGCAGCGCGTCGTAGAGGTTGCCGGGGCCGTCGCCGTCCTCGGCACCGAGCGGCTTCTGGGCGCCGGTGAAGACGACCGGCCGGGGGTCGTCGTGGTGCAGGTCGAGGAGGAAGGCGGACTCCTCGAGGGTGTCCGTGCCGTGGGTGACGACGATGCCGTCGACACCGGGGTCGGCGAGGACCTCGTGCACGGTGCGCAGGAGGGTGAGCTGCTGGGCGGAGGTCAGACGCGGGCTGTTCACGTTGAACAGGTCGATGACCTCGGAGGTGATGCCCTGGGGTATCGCGGCCGTGGCGAGCACCTCGCGGCCGGGGGCGTCGGCGGCGAAGCCAGTCCCCTGCCAGCGGCTGGCGATCGTCCCGCCGGTGCTGATGACGACGATCCGTCGCGCCTGTGCTTCCACGTCTGCGTACCTCCCAGGGAACCTGAGGACCATCAGCCCCCTGAGCAGTGGGCAGCCTCGCCGCAAGGATAGATCGAACATTGCGCAATGTGTTTGCCAAAATCGAAGACCTGTGCAACACACGTGGTGGATAATTGCGCCATGGACGAGATCGACCGCAACATCTTGCGCGAGCTGCAGAACGACGGACGGCTGACCAATCAGGAGCTCGCCGCTCGGGTCGGCCTCAGCGCCTCGCCCTGCATGCGCCGGGTGCGCCAGCTGGAGCTGGACGGCGTGATCCGGGGGTACCGCGCGGTGGTCGCGCCGGAAGCGGTCGGCCGGGGCTTCGAGGTGCTCGTCTCCATCGAGGTGCGCCGCGACCGCGAGACCGTCGAGGCCTTCGAGGCGGCGCTCCAGGACGTTCCGGACGTCATCGAGGCGTACCGCCTGTTCGGCAGCCCCGGCTGTCTGCTGCGCATCGCGGTCGCCGACCTCGCCGCGTACGAACGACTGTGGATCGAACGGCTCACCACGCTGGCGGGGGTCACCGAGGTCAACTCCCAGATCATCATGAAGCGGATCAAGGAACCGCAGGGCCTGCCCGTGGACGGCTGAGGGCCCGACCCAACTCTCCTTTGGTACAGACCTATTGACGGCTGGTCTGTACCAGCCTAAGTTGACGCACCGCACGAGGCACGTCTCCAGATCCCCTCCGCATCCAGGGAGCACCGCGTGATCGGTCGGACGTTACGCCTGCTGGGGTCTGCCCTGGCACTGGTCTGTGTCGCACAGCTGCCGGCCGCCGCGGCGGCCCCCGACCCGGCCGCGCCGCGGGCCGACACCTGCGCGGTCAAGCCGAAACCCGCGGGCAAGGTGCTCCAGGGGTACTGGGAGAACTGGGACGGCGCGTCCAACGGCGTGCACCCGCCGTTCGGCTGGACCCCCATCACCGACAGCCGCATGAAGCAGCACGGCTACAACGTCATCAACGCGGCCTTCCCCGTCATCCGCTCCGACGGCACCGTCCTGTGGGAGGACGGCATGGACGCGACGGTGAAGGTCGCGACCCCCGCCGAGATGTGTCAGGCGAAGGCGGACGGCGCCACCATTCTGATGTCCATCGGCGGCGCCGCGGCGGGCATCGACCTGAGCTCCAGCAAGGTCGCCGACCGCTTCGTCGAGACGATCGTGCCGATCCTGAAGAAGTACAACTTCGACGGCATCGACATCGACATCGAGACGGGCCTGGTGGGCAGCGGCAACATCAACCAGCTCTCGCCCTCGCAGTCCAACCTGATCCGCATCATCGACGGCGTGCTCGACCGCATGCCCGCGGGCTTCGGCCTCACGATGGCCCCCGAGACGGCGTACGTCACCGGCGGCAGCGTCGTCTACGGCTCGATCTGGGGCGCGTACCTGCCGATCGTGAAGAAGTACGCGGACAACGGCCGCCTGTGGTGGCTCAACATGCAGTACTACAACGGCAGCATGTACGGCTGCTCCGGCGACTCCTACTCCGCGGGCACCGTGCAGGGCTTCACCGCCCAGACCGACTGCCTCAACAAGGGCCTGACCATCCAGGGCACCACCATCAAGGTCCCCTACGACAAGCAGGTTCCCGGCCTCCCCGCCCAGCCGGGCGCCGGTGGCGGCTACATGTCCCCGAGCCTCGTCTCCCAGGCCTGGAACCACTACAACGGCGCCCTCAAGGGCCTGATGACCTGGTCCATCAACTGGGACGGCTCCAAGGGCTGGACGTTCGGCGACAACTTCAACCGCCTCACCTGACCGGCAGACGGGGGCGCGGGCCGGGGCGGCCCGCGCCCTCCGCCGTCACTTCAGGTACGGGCCGTCGGTGACGGTCTTCGTGTCGACGCGGAAGCCGTCGACGCCCATGTCGACGTACTTGTTGTACGCGTCGATCAGATGCTTCTGCGCTGCGGCGCCCTCGGTGCCGTAGGGGTTGCCCTTGGCGTGGGCCTGGTCGATGAGCTGCTGGTAGGAGACGCCGTCCCAGGTGAGGCGCGGGTCGGTCTCGTAGAAGTCGTAGCCGTGGTACCCCGTGATAGTCGTAGTCGGATCTGTTCAGGACGACGGGAGTGATCCAGACCGCGGAGAACCCGAACCCCTTGATGTGGTCGAGCTTCTGGGCGAGGCCCTTGAAGTCGCCCCGGAACATGGGGTCGTCGTTCGCGGCGTTGCCCGGCTTCACGTGCTGGTCGCCGCCCCGGTTGTTGGTGGCGTCACCGTCGTAGAAGCGGCCGTCATCGCGAAGTAGACGGAATCCTTGCGCGGATCTCCGCCCAGCATCGTCGCGGACGCGACGCCCTCGGCGCGGGCGGCCCCGCCGGTGAGGGGCAGCAGGCCGAGGAGCAGTGCGCTCAGCACGGCGGCCAGGGTTGCCCGGAGGGAACGTGCGTGGGGGATGGGACCTCCCGTGGTGTCGTCGCCGCTCAGCCGTGCTCTCAGCCGCGCGTTCAGCCGCGCTTGAAGACCGCGACCGTTCGAGCGGGGACGGTGAAGGTGCCCGACCTCCTCTCGTACGAAGCCGACTTGACGGTCCGGTCGGCGCCGGAGGCCTGCACCGGGTGCAGAGCGTACCGGTCGCCCTCGGCCGCGCCGACGCGCTGGCGCTGCGCCTGCGGACTCGCGTTGAACACGACCACGAGGTCGCCGAGGCGCATGGTGATGACACCGGGCGTCTCGGCCGCGGTGCCGGACAGCGGGAAGGAGAGTTCCGACTGGACCTGTCCCGCCGTGGCGGGGGAGAACTCCGGCTCGGTCGTCCGGATCCTCAGCAGGTCCTGGTACGCGGCCGACGTGCCGTTGATCTCCGCGCAGCCCGGGGTCAGCGCGGCCGCGGACGACAGCAGGGGCTCGGCGTACGGCCACTTGTCCTTGTTGTCGGCGGCCGGGGGCAGACCGCGGCCGAAGCCGTTGCCCGCGCGGCAGTCCCAGTTGATCGTGTTGAACCAGTCGCCGCTGTCGAAGGAGTTGCGGTCCAGGGACTTGGAGCGCAGCAGGTCCGTGCCGGCCTGGGAGAGCGCCGGGCCCTGGGAGAGGGAGGCGGTCGCCATGGCGAGGACCTGCATGCGGGCACGGTCGGCCGTGCCGGTGTCCTTGGGCAGCTTGAAGGCGAGGGCGTCGTAGAGCGATTCGTTGTCGTGCGCGTCGGCGTAGGAGAGGGCGTCACCGGGATTCGCCGCGTATCCGGCCGGAGCGCCGTTGTAGTCGACGTCCGCTCCCCGGACCCTGCGCCCCGCGGAGTCCGTGAAGGTGAAGCGGGCGAGGTTTCCGGACAGGCCGACCTTGATGAGGTCCTGGTAGTGCAGGAGGCGGGCTTTCTGTTCGGCCTCGGTGCCGTTCGCCTTCGAGGAGTTGGGGTCGGTGTAGAGGCCGCTGGCGAAGCCCTGGACGCCCGGGTCCTCGTCGAACGGGCCCCCGCCGCGCAGCGCGTCGCGCGAGCGGTCGGAGAAGGTCGCTATGCCGGTGCCCGCCATGTTCTTCTGGGTGGCCTGGACGAAGCGGGCGTCATCGGCGACCTCGCCGAAGTTCCACCCCTCGCCGTACAGGACGATGCTCTTGCCGTCGACGCCGTCCTTCGCCGGGGTCAGCGCGTCGAGCGCCTTGCGGACGGCGAGGACGTTGGCCTTGGGGTGGTGGCCCATCAGGTCGAAGCGGAAGCCGTCGACCTTGTACTGCTTGGCCCAGGTGACGATGGAGTCGACGACGAGCTTGCCCATCATCGCGTTCTCGGGTGCCGTGTTGGCGCAGCAGGTCGAGGTGGTCACCGCGCCGTCGGCGTCCAGGCGCTGGTAGTAGCCGGGCACGATCTTGTCGAGCACGGACTTGTCGGCCTGGCCGCTCGCGACGGTGTGGTTGTAGACGACGTCCATCACGGTGCGCAGGCCCGAGCCGTTCAGCCCCTGCACCATCCTGCGGAACTCGACCGTGCGGCGGGTGCCCTCGGGGTCGCTCGCGTAGGACCCCTCCGGGACGGTGTAATGCAACGGGTCGTAGCCCCAGTTGTACGCGTCCTTGCCCGCGCTCTTGGTGACGCAGGCCTGCTGTTCGTCGGAGTCGGGGGCGTACGCGGGCAGGTCGCAGTCGGGGGTGGTCCGTTCGGAGGGGCGCTCGGGGACGGTGCCGATGTCGAAGACGGGGAGCAGGTGTACGTACGACGTGCCGGAGCGGGCCAGGTGGCGCAGGTGCTTCATGCCGTCGGACTTCCGGTCCGTGAACGCCAGGTACTGGCCCGGGTGGTCCGACGTGCGGTCCGCGACGGAGAAGTCCCGGACGTGCAGCTCCTGGATCTGCGCGTCGCGCAGCGGGGTCGCCTTCGGCTTGCGCAGCCCGTCCCAGCCCTTGGGGGCGAGCTTCGGGTCGGCCAGGTCGACGGCGAGGCTGCGCTCGGAGCCGGTGGTGAGAGCGGTGGAGTAGGGGTCGGTGACCTTGTTGGTGACGACCTTGCGCACGCTCGGCGCCCACACCTTGACGACGTATCGGTAGCTCTTGCCCGACCAGCTGCCGGGCCCGGTCGCCGACCAGACCCCCGAGGCGCGGTCCCGGTGCATCCGCACGGTGCGGCCGCCGATGTCGAGGGAGACCTGCTGGGCGGTGGGGGCCCAGACGGAGAGGGTGACGCGGCCGTGCGCGAAGCGGGGGCCGAGCGTGGCCTTGCGGGCGGCCGGACCGTACAGGTCGTCGAGGACGCCCTGGGTCTGTACGCCGGTGGCGGCGCGCAGCGTGCCGTCGGCGGACCGGGCGGTGGCGACGAGCCGGCCGGTGAGGGCGGCGCGGGTCCGGTCGCGGTCGCGGGGGTCGACGGTGAAGGCGGCGTAGCCCTTGAGGTGCGGGTACTCGGCCTGCTGCGCGTCGGTGAGGCCGCCCTCGACCGGGGTGAGGCGCAGTCGGTGGGCCGCTCCCCCGATGTCGCCGCCCTCGACCGTGAGGCCGCCGCGGGGTGCGTACAGGAGCTCGTGGCGGCTCCCCGTGCCCGTGTCCCAGGCAAGGGTGTTCGCGTCGATCCACTGGGCCCGCGACTTCGACAGGTCCAGTGGATCGGCCTGGTCGGCCGCGGCGGACGGCGTCGACGGCGCCCTCTGCAGGGCCGTCGCGGTCAGGGGCACGGTGGCGGCGAGCAGGGCGAGGGCCACGGTCACGGCGGCGCGGCGCGGGGAGCCGGTCACGGCGGTTTCTCCTTGAGGGGTGGGGTAGAGAGGTGCGGCCGCCCGGCAGCGGGGACACGGATGGGCCGGGCGGCCGCACCTCTCT
>NZ_LIPN01000311.1 GCF_001418325.1 Streptomyces atriruber
GGGTGGGGGCGCTCGGCGCGGGGGCTCACAGCTCGCCCATCCGCCGGATGACGGGGGCCACGCGCTGCACTCCGTGGCGGTAGGCGCCACGCGCCGCGCGGCGCACGATCTGCCGTACGGGCCCCGGGTCCTTGTCGGCCGTGGGGGCGCCCGGCAGCGGTGCGCCGTCGGGGCCGAGGTGGTGGCGGGCGAGGATGCCGGGCAGATAGCCGCCTGCCGTGGTGGGGCTGTAGTACGGCGCGATGGGCGGGAGTCCGCCCGCGGCCGCGGCGTCCAGCAGGTCGGCGACCCGCTCGCGCGCCGTGTCGAAGGCGTTCTCGTACGCCCCGTCGGCGGCGACGCCCTGCCGTGCCAGCCACCGCTCGTCGGGCACGGGCAGGTGGCCCGCGTCCAGCTGGTCCCAGGAGGCGAGGCATCCGGAGCCGGTGAAGTGGTGGTTGCCGAGCGCCTCGCGCACCCCGAGGTCGGTGAGGACGGCGGTGGGGATGCGGCGGTGCAGGGATTCGAGCGCGGCCGTGGAGCTGACGGTGACCAGGAGGTCGGTACGGTCCAGGACCTCGCCCATGTGCCCGTAGACGAGGCGGCAGTTGGCGGGCAGTCCGCCGTCGAGCCGCTGCGCCAGCTTCTGGTAGGGCAGCTCCTCGATGTGCGTGGTGTGCTCGCCGGGCTTGCTGCGCAGCTTGAGCAGGACGTCGCGGTCGGGGTGCAGCCGGGCGTGCTCGGCGAGGCGGCGCAGCAGGTAGGTGCGGTGTGCGCCGGTGTCGGGGACGGAGGGCTGGGCGGCGAAGACGACGGTGTAGGGGTCGTGCTTCTCGTAGGGGGCGCCGCCGAGGAACGGCAGCGCGGCCTCCGTCACCGATGACGCGTCGGCGCCCACTCCTTCGTACACCGCGCGGAAGCGCTCGGCGTCCTGGCGGGAGTTGGCGAGGACGACGTCCGCACCGTGCCGCAGGAGGAGGCCGTCGGCGAGCTTCTCGTAGACGACGCCGACGTAGCCGGTGACGACGACGGAGCGGCGCGCCGGGCCGCCCTTGAGGCGGGCGTCCTGCGTGACGCGGGCCAGTCCGTGCAGCACCGCCTGGACCGCCCCGCCCACCAGGGCGAGCACGATCACGTCGGGTGCGTCCCGCTCCATCTCGCGCAGGAACTCGACGGCGGTGACCTCGCGCAGCGAATCCGCGCGCACGCCCACCTCTTCGAGCTGCCGGGGAGTGGGGGTGGCCCGGCCGCGGAGCAGGAAGCCGCTGAGCCGACTGTCCGATACGATGCGGTTCGCGGTGAGAGCGCCCCATTTCCATCGCGTATCGGAGTCGGCGAGCACGGCGACCCGCAGCGGGTTTCGATGACTTCCTTGCACGTCCCAGACGCTAGGAAGGCATTTCGATTCGCGGCCCAACTCAGGTGCAACAAACGGTTAACAGCATGCCGACGAATGGCGAATCAGCTCGGGAAATGCCTTCTCGGCGGCCCGGTTAACCATTCCGCCACGCGTCGTTCACCTGGCATACCGCTGCGGGTCGACACGAATGACGGGCCGACACCTAACGTCACCCTCGTGGTTAAGCTCTCCGTCATCGTGCCGTTCTACAACGTGCAGCAATACGCGCCCGACACCTTGAGGAGTCTGCGTGCGAACGCACGTGACGACTTCGAATTCATTCTCGTCGACGACTGCTCGCGCGACGAGACTCCGGACATTCTGGAGCGTGCGGCGCGCGAGCTGCCCGGCGCCGTCCACCTCAGACATGAGACGAACGGCGGCCTCGCGACCGCCCGCAACACGGGCCTCGACGCGGCGCGCGGCGAGTACCTCACCTTCCTGGACGGTGACGACTGGCTCGCGCCCGGCTACTTCTCCCGACTGGTCTCGGCCATCGAGGAGTTGGGCTGCGACTTCGTGCGCACCGACCATGTGCAGTGCACCGCGCGGGCCCGCACCGTGCACCGTGTCCCGCACGGCAGGCGCGGCGTCGTGATGAACCCGCGCGAGGTGATCCTGCCCGCCGACCGCTCGACCTCCGTCGACTACGCGTACGCCTGGGCGGGCATCTACCACCGCCGGCTCGCCGACGCGGGGCTGCTGCACTTCACCGACGGTCTGCGCACCGCCGAGGACCGGCCCTGGATCTGGCGGCTGCACCGCGAGGCGGAATCCTTCGCCGCGGTCGGCCTTCTCGGGGTGTTCTACCGGCGCGGCGTCGCCTCCTCACTGACGCAGATCGGTGACGTGCGCCAGCTCGATTTCATCAAGGCATTCGACCAGGTCGTACAGGAAACGGCGGCGGACCGGGACGCGGACGAACTCCTGCCGAAGGCCGTGCGCACCTATTGTGCGATCATCTCCCACCATTTGGGATCCATCGAAAGGTTCGAGCCACCCGTGGCGCGGAAATTGAAGTCAATGAGTGCGGCCGCGCTGAAGCGGATGCCGCAGGGCGTTCTCGACGACGCGCTCGACTCCATGGACGTCCAGCGGGCGACCCGCCTTCGCAGGCTGCGCAGGCGTCCGGTGTCGGCGGAGGTGGCCGCGTAATGGCGACGACGCAGATCTTCGTCGCGTCCACGCTGTACGGCGCCGCGACGCTCGCCGCCGCCCTGGACGCCGACCGCTTCGGCCCCGCCGACCGGCGCATCCTCCTGGTCAGCAACAACGCCGCGACCCCCGAGACGACGACGCCCCTCGACGAGATGCCGGGCTTCGGACGGTTGCGCGGCCGGTTCGACGAGGTGCGCTCCTGGAACGAGGCCATCTCCCCTTTCCACCCCGGCGGCTGGGCCCCGCGCGGCGACGACGTCGTGCTGTGGGAGCGCTACGTCCGGATGCTGTGGGACCTCGGTGACGACGACGTCGAGCTGGCCGTCGAGTCCATCCAGGTCAATCCCGCGCTGGCGCTCGCGCAGATCTTCACGGGCGTCCCCGTCGACGTCTACGCCGACGGCCTGATGAGCTACGGCCCCACCCGCAACAAGATCGACCCGCTGGTCGGCACGCGGGTGCGGCGCCTGCTCCACCTGGACCTGGTGCCGGGCCTCACCCCGCTGCTCCTCACCGAGTTCGGCGTGGAGCCGGAGGTCGTGCCGACCGACGCGTTCGTGAAGGTGCTGGCCGAACTCGGCGAGGAGGAGACCGAGTTGCCGGACGTCGAGGCGCCCGCCCTCGTCCTCGGCCAGTACCTCTCCGCGCTCTCCATCCTCACCCCCGAGGAAGAGGAGGAGCTGCACATCAGCATGGTGCGCGGCGCCGCCGCCCTCGGCCACACGCACGTGGTGTTCAAGCCCCACCCCACGGCGCCGGCCCGCTGGTCGCGCGCCCTGGAGAAGGAGGCGGGGGCGATCGGCGTCGAGCTGACCGTGCTCGACACCCCGGTGCTCGCCGAGGTGCTCTACCAGCGGATGCGACCCGCGCTCGTCATCGGCTGCTTCTCCACGGCGCTGCTCACGGCGTCCGCGCTGTACGGCCTGCCCGCCGCCCGCACCGGCACGGACCTCCTTCTGGAGCGTCTCGCGCCCTACCAGAACAGCAATCGCGTCCCCGTCACGATCGTCGACGCGCTGCTGCCCGAGCTCACCGAGCGCGCGGCGGTCACGGCCCAGGAAGCGGGCCTCGGCACCGGCGAGCTGACGAACCTCCTCAAGGCCGTCGGCTTCGCGATGCAGCCACAGATCTACCCCCGGCTGCGCCCCGACGCCGAGCGCTATCTCGCGCGCCACCTGGACGCCACCACCTGGCGCTACTTCAAGCGGCGCCGCCTCACCGCGCTCGCGCTGCCCGGAGCCGTCCCCTCGCAGCTCGCCTTCATCCCGCGCAACGCGGCCGTCCGGCGCGTCGCCCGCCGCGCACGTTCCGTACAGCGCTCGCTCAAGCGGACCGCCCTCGGATGACCACTCCCGGACCCACGCTCCCGAAGGTCTCACCGGGCGCGGAACAGACCGACCATGCGATTCCGGCCCCCCGGCCCGCCCGCGGCAAGCCACGGTTGCGTGCCCTCGACGGGCTGCGGCTCGTCGCCGCGCTCATGGTCGCCGCCTACCACTACGGCGGGCGCGACGGCGAGATCGCCGAGGCCTGGGGCAGCTCGCCCAAGGTGCAGTTCCCGACGGCCGCCGAGTGGTTCGCGTACGGCTGCCTCGGCGTGCAGATCTTCTTCGTGATCAGCGGCTTCGTCATCTCCATGAGCGGCTGGGGCAGGCCCATGCGCTCCTTCTTCGCGTCCCGGGCCTCCCGTCTGCTGCCGTCCTACTGGGCGGCGATCGTGCTGGTGACGGCGGTCTTCGCGCTGCCCGCCGTCACGTACGCGGCGGTCTCGCCCAGCGACGCGCTGGTCAACCTGACCATGCTGCAGCAGCCGCTGGGCGTGGACCGGGTGCTCGGCGTGTGCTGGACGCTCTGGGCCGAACTGCGCTTCTACGCACTGTTCGCGCTGTGCGTGGTCATGCCGGGCGCGACCCGTGCGCGCGTGGTGCTGTTCTGCGCCGTGTGGACGCTGGCCGCGGCCGTGGCGGAGGCCGCGAACGAGCCGCTGCTCGACCTGGTCCTGATGCCGGAGTACGCCCCCTTCTTCATCGGCGGCATCGGCATCTATCTGATCCACCGCGACCGCCGCGACCTCACCGCGTGGGGCATCACGGGCGTGAGCTGGCTGATCGGGCAGCACTACGCGGTCGACCGGCTCTGGCACGCGCCGAACCCGGACTTCTTCTCCTACCGCACCTCGTTCGGGATCATCGCGGTGGTGACGGCGGGTTTCGCGGCCGTGCTCCTGATCGCGCTCGGTCACCTCGACTGGGCGAACTGGCGCTGGCTGACCGTGGCCGGGGCGCTGACGTACCCGTTCTACCTGGTGCACGAGCACCTGGGCTGGGTGACGGTGGAGACGCTGCACCAGCGCATGGGGCTGCCGTCCCACGCGACGTTCGGCCTGACGATCGTCGCCATGCTGTTCCTCGCGTGGCTCCTGAACCGGTACGTGGAGGAGCGGCTGACCCCCGTGATCCGCAACGGACTCAACCGGAAGCCGCGGGCCCAGGGGTAGCGAGCGTCGCGCCGATCCCCGCCACGACCGCGGCGAGTCCCGCCTCGAAGCCGCGGTCGTGCGCGCGGAACATCTCTTCGCCCGCGGCGGCGGCCAGCGGGTAATCGGCGAGGCGCTCGGCGCGCGCCGCGAGGTCGTAGCCGCCGTCCCCACTGCCGTGGCCCGCGCCCGAGGCCTGCTCCTCGATGACGTATCCGATCGTGTAGCTGTACGCGGTGAACCAGGCACGCGCGGCCGCCCCCGGCGCGAAGCCCGCCTCGGCGAGCACCCGCAGGTGGGCCTCCATCGGTGCCGCGTACGACAGGTCCGTGTAGTGCGTGCCGCTGAACACCTTCGCACCGTCGCGATGGCGCAGCAGATGCTCGCGCATGCCCCGCATCGCGGTGGTGAGCGCCACGCGCCAGTCGGCGTCCGGCGCGGACAGGAACTCCTCGCCCATCCGGCGCATCATCTCGGTCGCCATCTCGTCGAGCAGCGCCTGCTTGTCCTTGAAGTGCCAGTACAGGGCGGGTGCCTTCACGTCGAGGCGCTGGGCGATGGCGCGCAGCGTCAGCCCTTCGAGCCCCGTCTCGTTCAGCAGGTCGAGCGCGGTGCGCGCCACTCGGGTCCGGTCCAGCTTCGTCGTCGCCACCTTGACAATTTAACACCGTTAAGCGCATCCTCCGATGCATGGCACTTAACAACGTTAAGGAAACCGGTGTACTCATCGTGGGTGCGGGCCCCACCGGGCTGGCACTCGCCTGCGACCTGGCACGGCGCGACGTGCGCGCGGTCGTCGTCGAGCGGGCCGCCACCCTCTTCCCCGGCTCGCGCGGCAAGGGGCTGCAGCCCCGCACCCTGGAGGTCTTCGACGACCTGGGCGTCATCGACGCGGTCCTCGCGGCGGGCGGCCCCATCCCCGTCGGCATGGTGTGGCGGGACGGCCGACGGCAGGGCGAGCACCGGATGTTCGACACACCGGAGCCGACGGAGACCGCGCCGTACACCACGCCGTGGATGCTCCCCCAGTGGCGCACCCAGGAGATCCTCCTGGCCCGGCTGCGGGAGCTCGGCGGCGACGTCGCGTTCGGCACGGAGGTGACGGGCCTGACCCAGGACGCCGACGGGGTCACCGCCGAACTGTCGACGGGTGCGACGCTGCGCGCGGCGTACGCCGTGGCGGCGGACGGCGGCCGATCCACCCTGCGCCGGGAGCTGGGCATCACCATGTCCGGCGAGACCGTGGACCCGAACCCCGTCCTGGTGGCGGACGTCCGCATCCCGGCGCTCGACCGCGACCACTGGCACATGTTCCCGGCCGCCGAGGACGGCGGCCCGTACACGGCGATCTGCCCGCTGGCCGGCACCCGGGACTTCCAGCTGACGGCCCAGCTCCCCGCGGGGACGACGCCGGACCTCTCCCTGCAGGGCGTACGCGACCTCGTCGCCGCCCGTACGCACCTGGCCGCGGACGATGTCACCGAGGTCCGCTGGTCCTCGGACTTCCGGCCGCGCGCGGCGCTGGCGGACCGCTTCCGGGAGGGCCGGGTCCTGCTGGCCGGGGACGCGGCGCACGTCCACTCCCCGGCCGGCGGGCAGGGTCTCAACACCAGCGTCCAGGACGCCTACAACCTGGGCTGGAAGCTGGGCGCGGTGCTCCGGCACGGCGCGCCCGAGGCCCTCGTCGACACCTACGAGGAGGAGCGGCTGCCCAACGCCGCGCAGATGCTGGGCCTGTCCACCCGCATCCACCGCGGCGAGGCGCGCCGCGGAGCGGCCACGCGGCAGCTCGGCATCGGCTACCGCGACGGGTCACTGGCGGTGGACACCCGCGAGGACCTGCCGGAGCAGGAGTCGAAGCCGGAGTCGTCGCAGGCGCTGCGGGCGGGCGACCGGGCGCCGGACGGGCCGTACGGGCTGTCCGGCGAGGGGACCCTGTTCGACGCGTTCCGGGGCCCGCACTGGACGCTCCTCGCGGTGGGCACGGACACGGAACTGCCCCCGCTGGACGGCGAGTTGGTGCACACCCACGCCATCCCCGCGTACGAGCCGTACGGGAAGGGGCTCTTCCTGGTCCGCCCGGACGGGTACGTGGGGTGGGCGGGCACGGACGCGCGGGACGGCCTCACCGCTTACCTGGCACGGTGCGGCGCCCTCCGTACCCCTTGATCACCCCTTGACCTCAAGCCTCCTTGAGGTTTTACGTTCAAGCACATGACAGCTTTCGCGTACTCGCACAGCGACCAGGACCTCGTCGACCAGCCCATCGGCTACTGGAGTTCGGCAGCCGGTACGGCCGTCGTCCACCACATCCGCACGATGCTCGCCGAGCTGGGCCTCACCCAGCCCCAGTGGTGGGTCCTCAGCCAGCTGGTCCGGACACCGGAGGGGCGCCCCCGCGACGAGGTCGTATCCGTGCTCAAGGGATACCTGGAGGTCGGCGAGGGCGCCCTGGTGCACAACATCCACGCCCTGCGCGACCGCGGCCTCCTCACCGAGGACCCGGCGGGCCTCATCGCCCTCACCGACGAGGGCCGCGCCCTCCAGGCCCGCGTGGCCGAGCGCCAGAAGGCCGTCCGCGCCCAGATCCACGAGGGCATCACGGACGAGGACTACGTCCGCACGCTGAAGGTCCTCCAGCGGATGATCCACAACGTGGGGGGCGCGGCCTGGCACCACTGACGTCGGCCGCCGGACGTCAGCCGCCGGAGGGCTTGCCGAACTCCTCGATCAGGACGGGGTACTGCTCCGCGCCGTGCCCCGCCGCGATCGAACGGGCGGCCATCGCCTGGATCAGCTTCGGCAGTTCGGCGTTGACGCCAGCCGCCTCGCTCTCCTCGACCATGTGCGCCATGGCGCGCGCGTCGGTCTCCAGCGCCGACACCTCGGCGGGGAAGGAGCCGCGGTCGATCTGCTCGGCGTAGCCGGGCAGCCACTCGGCCACGCCCGCGGCGATCTGCCGCGCGAAGGGCGCGTACGTGGCGGCGTCGACGCCGACCGTCCTGAGCAGGGCGGTGCCCTGCAGCCAGGCGTTCAGGACGCTCCACATCATGGCCAGGCCCGCCACGTCGTAGAGGGCCGCCAGGCCGTGGTCCGCGCCGAGGTGGGTGACGGTGCCGAGCGCGGCGAGCACCGGCTCGTGCGCCGCGAAGTCCGGCGCGGGACCGCTGTGCAGGATCACCGCGTCGGCGGTGCCGATGGCCGACGGGATGGCCATGACGGCGCCGTCGAGATAGCGGGCGCCCAGCTTTGCGGCCCACTGCGCGGTCTCCCTGGCCTGGGCCGAATCGCCGGAGGTCAGGTTCACCAGCGTCGTGCCGCCGAGGTCGGCTCCGCTCGCGCCGAGCAGGTCCCGCACGGCGTCGTAGTCGGTGAGACAGACGACCGTCAGCGGGGCCGCCCGCAGCGCCTCGCCGAGGGTCGCCGCCCCTATGGCGCCTTCGGCCACCAGCCGGTCGGCCTTGGCAGCCGTGCGGTTCCACACGGTGGTGGGGTGCCCGGCTCTCAGGAAGGCACCGGCGAGGGCCTGCCCCATCAGTCCGAGTCCTATGACGGTCACGGGGGCGGCGTTCGCGGAATGCTTGATCACGGGTTCGTTGTTCATGCTGGCATCGTCAACGTTGATACCGGTATGAAGGTCAAGCGAGGTGCGATGCGGATCGGGGAACTGGCCCGTCTGACGGGTGTCAACGCCCACCAGTTGCGCTACTACGAGGCCCAGGGCCTGCTGGAGGCGGAGCGCGGCGCGAACGGGTACCGCGAGTACGGCGAGAGCGCCGTGCTGCGGGTGCGGCAGATCCGGCACCTGCTCGGCGCCGGACTGTCCTCCGAGGACATCGCGTACGTGCTGCCCTGCGCGGTCGGGGAGGTCCCGGAACTGCCCGGCTGCCCCGAGCTGCTGGCCGCGATGCGGTCACGGCTGCAGCGCCTCGACGACCAGATGGAGAAGATCGCCCGGTCCCGTGAGGCCCTCGCCGACTACATCGACGCGGCCGACCGGATGGGCGGCGACAGCTACCCGCCCCTCACCCGGGCCGTCGTCACACGCTGGTGATCGACAGCTTCACCGCGAACCCGAGGAACAGCGCGCCCGCCGCCGAGGTGGCCCCGGCCGAGAGCCGCTTGCGGCGACGGAAGGCGGCCGCGAGCCTGGTGCCGCTGAAGATCAGGACCGTCAGATAGAGGACGCTGGCCAGCTGGGCCAGGGCGCCGAGCACGACGAACGACAGCGCGGGATAGGCGTAGCCGGGATCGACGAACTGCACGAAGAAGGCGATGAAGAACAGGATCGCCTTCGGATTGAGCAGGCTGATCACCAGCGCCCTGCGGAACGGCCGCTCCCCCGCCGCCTCCCGGTCCCCCTGCCCGGCGCTCTCCGCGCCCTGCTCCCGCCGCGCCCGCCACATGCTCCACGCCGCCCGCATCATGCCGATCGCGAGCCAGGTCAGATAGCCGGCCCCGGCGTACTTGACGATCCCGAAGAGCAGCGCGTTGGCCTGCAACAACGAGGCCACACCGGCCGCCGACAGCGTCATCAGCACGGTGTCGCCGCACCAGACGCCCGCGGCGGCCGTATAGCCGGTGCGTATGCCGCGACGCGCGGCGACGGAGAGCACGTACAGCGAGTTCGGCCCCGGCAGCAGAATGATCAGGGCGAGGCCCACGAGATAGGTCGGAAGATCGGTGACACCCAGCATGGCCGGAGTGTCGCACGCGTGTACGACATGGGGGCATCCGTGTCCGCTGGGCGGACACGGGAGGAGGAATCCGGCTCGATGCCCCCTTGTGCCGGGCGGCCGCTGTCCGGATCATCCTCACCACGGACGTAGACGCGGACGTACACGCGGTGTCACGGGGGTGTCATGGCACAGGCTCGGCCGGCATGGGACGTGCCGTTCGCGCGCGAGTCGCTGCGCCACGAATCCGTGCTGCTCCTGTCCGCCCTCGACGCCGGGATGACGGACCGGGTCCGCGCCCTGGACACGCTGCAGGAGCTCACCGAGCGCAGGCCCGAGGACAGGCATGTGCTCGGCATCGCCCATCTGCACTGCGGCATGCCCTTCTCGGCCGTGCTCGTGCTGGAGCAGGCCCTCATGGAGCGGCCCGCGCACGTGCCGCTGCAGGTCGACCTGGCGACGGCGGAGTACCGCGCCGAACGGCCCGAGTCGGCCCTCGCCACCCTGACCGAGGCCGCCCTCGCCCTGGAGGAGCACGGGGTGAGCGGCGTCTACCGGAACTGGCACCGCGCGATCCGGGAACGGCGGGACCTGCTGACGGAACAGATCGGACGGACCGCGCTGGAGCGCGAATTCCTGGTGCTCAGGGCAGCCGCCTGGGCCGAGGTGCCGTACGAGACACGCCCCACGGAGACGGCACTGCTGCACGCACAGACGCTGTGCGCCCTGGGGGAACTGGACGACTGCGTGACGCCCTTCGACGAGGCGGTCCAAGTGCTGCTGCGCGCGCTCGAACGGCAGGTCAGCGTCCGGGCGCTGGAGATGCTGGCGCAGGTCGCGATCGCCGCGCACCCGCCGGAGGCCCGGCAGGCGGCGATGACCGTGCTGCGGGCCGAGCACCCGGACTCCGCGGTGCTCAGGACCGTGCGGGAGGAGTCCGTGGAGGAGCGCGTGTTACGGACGCGCGAGGCACGGGCCGAGGCGCAGTACCTGCAGGAGGAGATGTACGACACCAACGACCCGGAAGCCGGGTACCGCGCCGCCCTCCGACTGCACCGGCGCGCCCAGGCAGCCCCCTACCCGGCGCCGTACCTGGCCGCCTGGCTCGTCCTCAACCTGGGCGCGGACCGCGACGAGTCCGCCGCCGCGCTGTCCGACCGGGCCCTGGAGGATCCAGGGGTGTCCCCGAACGAGCACCTGTGGATCGCCGAGGCCGCGGCGGAGGTCGGGAGGTGGCCCCTCGCCCGCAGGCACGCCGAGCGCTGCGCCGGTCTGACCTCCGACCCCGAGGAGGCGGCGCGGGCCCGGACGCTGCTGCAACGCGGCGGCGCCGGGCACGAGCGTGGCCGGACCGGGGGCGGGGACGGAGGCGGACATGCTCGATGAGCACAGTGCGTCCCTGACCATGCGGCTGCTGGTGGCGGCCACCTTCGACGAGGCGATGGCGCTCATCGACGCCATCCCGGCGGACAGCCGGGCCCCGGCCGCCGAGCTGATCCGCGGTCTCACGGAGACCGCCGGTGAGTCGAGCCCCGCCGCGGTGGAGCTCCACCACTTCCTCGCCCGCCTCTGCCTCACCGAGGAGATGGAGCAGGGCGAGCGGAGCGGGGCGGGCACCACCGCTCCTTCCACGGAGTCCGCCTCGCCCCCGGAGGCCGCCCCGGCCGACTTCGCCGCGCTGCTCGCCCTGGCCGCTCCCGCTCCCGACCTGCTCGCCGCCCGCCGGATCCTGCTCCGGCACGGCGCCCTCCTGCCCGAACAGCCCGTGCGCACCGCCCTGCCCCTGCTGCGGAAGCTGCGGCTGCCACCGGACGACCAGGACCGCGTCGTCGGCGCACTGACGGCGGTGAGCGCGGACGTGCCCGACCGGATCACGGGCCACATCCACTGGGCGGAAGCCATGGTGCGGCAGCAGCGGCGGCGACGTGCCCGGTTCCACGCCGCACGCGCCGTGGCCCTCCAGGAGGTGGCGGGCGACACCGGTTCCCTGATCTTCGCCTACCTGACCCTCGCCATCACCCTGGTCGAACTGAACGACCGCACGGGGGCCCGGCACGCCCTCCTCCGCGGCCTGCGGGCGGGCCGCACGGCGGGCTCGCCGCCCGCGGAACTCTCTTACGCGCACAGCCAGTTGGCGCACCTGCTGATCATCCAGGAGATGCGGTACCAGGACGGCCTCGAACACCTCGACGCCGTCGACGCCCTCACCGCGGAGGGCGCCCCGCCGCCCCTGCCCGAAGAGACGCTCCTGGAAATGCGGGGACGTGCCTTGGAGGGAGTGGGGGCGTACGGCGCGGCGGCGCGTACGTACCGGCGGATCCTGTGGGAAGCAGAGCCCCATGCCCGCGAGACGCGTGAGCAGGCGACCTACTTCATGGCCCGCTCCATCGGCGCGAGCGGACGGCTGCGCGAGGCCGTCCGGCTGCTGATGGCCCAGGCCGACGCGACGGAGACCGAGGGCGAGACGCCCATGCCGCAGATCCGGCACCAGATCGCGGAGTACTTCGTCCTGGAGAACGCACCGCACCGCCGCAGGCCCGCCGCCCACATGCTGCTGCTGAGCCTGATGGGGGCCGCCGGCCGGAAGACGTGGGTCAGGGCGGGCGAGGTGTTCCTGACCCTCGGGGACCTGGCACGGAACAACGACTGCCCCGAAGAGGCCGCGCTCTACTACCGCGAGGCCATCGTCCTGTCGACCGGCCTGCCCGGCGACGGGGAGACGGAGCCGGGCGAGGCGCACCAGGTCCCGGTGACCGATCGTATGTTGGGATTCCATCCGGACCGCTCGGCCGAGAACCGCCGGGAGTTGTCGGAGGTCCTCACCTTCATCTGCGAACAGGTCCGCAAGGCGATCGGGGCGACGGGCCAGCTCGACGTCCCCATGACCCGGATCCGCCTGCTCGCCCTGGAACGGCTGGCCCGGGTCGCGCCGACGGAAGAGGCGCGGGCCGACCACACCCGCGAGCTCCTCGAACGCTACGCACGCGCCCTCGCGGACGACGAGTGGTTCATCGTCCGCGACCTGTACGGGCCGGTCGCCGAACTCCTGACCGGGCGGCGCGGCCCCGCGGCCGCCGAGCGGCACCTGCGCGCCACGCTGGCCGCGGCCGAGCGGCACGACCGGGACGTCGACACGACGGGGATCCGGCTGGCCCTCGCCCGCACGCTCACGGCCCCGGTCCCCGGGCCGGACTCGGACTCGGGCTCGGACCCGCTTGCCGCCGAGGCGCGGCGGGAGGCGTTCGACCAGCTGTGGCACTGCCGTCGGCTCCTGCTCGCGCAGCGCGCGGGCGACCACGACGCGCACTCCACGCAGGAGTGGGCCGGTCAAGCGCTGCCCGTGTACGAGGAGTTGCTCACCCTGCTCCTCGGTGCGCACGGCGAGGAGGACTTCGGCGGGCCCCGCGGCGACGAGGCGCAGCGGCTCGCCTTCGACCTGCACGAGGAGGTCAAGTCCCGCGGCATCGTGGAGGACCTGTCGCGGCTGCCGCTCCCCCGCCCGGCGGGCGCCGACCCCCGGCTCGCCGAGGACGAGGAACGGCTGCTGCCGAGCATCCGCAGGATGCTGCGCGAGGCCGACCGGCCGGGAGCCGCCGACCCGCACCGTCAGCGCGTCCTCTCCAACCTCCGCAAGGACCTGGCCGAGAAGGCGGCCGCCCTGGGCAGGTCCTCGCCGGACCACGCACGCCTCCGCCGGTTCCGCGGCGTCACCGCGGACACCGCCCACCGGCTCGTCCAACGCCACGCCCCCGCGGAAGGCCTGGTCCTCGCCTCGTACTTCATCGGCGAACGCCACAGCTTCTGCTTCGTGATCGCTTCGGGCGACGGGCGGCTGCGGACCCATCGGCTGTCCGTCACCCGCGCGGGCCTGCACGCCGCGGCCGACTCGATCCGGCGCACCGTGGACGGCGACCCGGACGCCTTCCCGCCCCGCCCGAAGATCCATCCGCGGCGCCCCGCCCCGCTTCCGCTCGACGAGTTGTCCGGGCAACTCCTGCCGTTCCACGACCTGTTGGCGGGGCGCGAACTCCTGTGCATCGCTCCGCACGGACCGCTCGCCGTGCTGCCGCTGCACGCCCTGCGCCTCCCCGACGGCGCGTACGTCGCCGAGCGCGCCGCGCTCGTCTACACGCCGAGCGTGTCCGCCCTGGAGTACCTGCTCCTGCACGAACCCGCCCCGCCGGGGCGCGTGCTGCGCGTGGACGTCGCCTCCCTGGAGGACCTGGCCGCCACCGATGTCGCCCAGGGCTTCGACGACACCGTACCGCCCGGCCCCGCGGGCCCCGGCCACACGGATCTGACCGGCACCGCGGCCACCCCGGAGACCGTGCTTGCGGCGCTGGCCGAGCACGACCTGGCGTACATCGCCTGCCACGGCCACTCGGGGGACGGCGAGCCCGGCGACGCCGCGCTGATCCTGACGGACGGCCACGCGCACGCCAGCATGCACGCGAGCCCCGCGACCCCCGAGGCCCTGCCGTTCCTGCTACGCGCCCGCGACATCGGGACCACCTTCGGCACTCCGAAGACAGTGGTCCTGCGGGCCTGCTCGGCCGGATGGCACGATCCCGCGCACCTCGGCGAGGACTTCACGGGCCTGACCCAGGCGCTCTTCCGCGAGGGCACACGCACCGTCGTCGCCCCCATCTGGCGGGTGAACCAGCACAGTTCGGCGGAGCTGCTCGACGGGATCGCACGGGACCGCATGGCGGGCGAGCCGCTCTGGAAGGCGCTGTGGCGGGCCCAGCGACGGCTGATGACCGACGGCGAACGCCCGTGGCTCGCGCACCCCTACCACTGGGCGGGCTTCGTCCCGCTCGGCGACTGGCGCTGAGACCGACCGACCACGAACACAGGAGACACCACCCATGACCACCGCCGACCTCGCCCGACTCCCGGACCGCACGGTCGTCCTCGCCCTGGAGGAGGTCGCCCACGCGCTGACCGCCACGGCGCCGCTCCCCGTGTCCGGCCCGGGGGAAGCGCTGGGGGTGCTCGACGCCCTGTTCACGGCCGCCGGGGTGGACGCACCGGCGTTCGACTCGGCGGGCCCCGGCGCCGCCCGCGCCGTCCTGGCCCGCCTCGCCGTCGACGAGGACAGCGCCCCGCTGGCCGCTCCCGTCCTCGCCGACCCGCCCGCCGACGACCAGATGAGCATCGTGGAGTCGGCGGACCAGATCGTGGTCATCGGGGCGGTCCTCGCCTGGCTCCGGCTCAAGGTCGACTTCCGGTTCCACCGCAAGGACGGGGCCAACGAAGTCGAGTTCGAGCTGTCCCAGAAGCCGCCGACAGCGGGCTATCTGCAGGAACTCGCCCAGATCGTGCGGGACTTCTTCCAGCCGCCGCAGGTCTGACCAGGAACCAGGCCCCTCAGAACGCATCCGTGGGCACGTACGCCCCCCACACCTCCCGCAGCGCGTCGCACACCTCGCCCACGGTGGCGTGGGCCCGCAGGGCCTCCTTCATCGGGGGGAGGACGTTCGACGTCCCCTTCGCCGCCTCCTGGAGCGCGGCGAGTGCGGTGGCCACCGCCGGAGCGTCCCGGTCCGCGCGGAGGCGGGCGAGGCGGGCGGCCTGCTGGGCCTCGATCGCCGGGTCGACGCGCAGCGGCTCGTACGGTTCCTCCTCGTCGAGCCGGAAGCGGTTGACGCCGACGACCACGCGGTCGCCGCTGTCCGTCTCCTGCGCGATGCGGTAGGCGTTGCGCTCGATCTCGCCCTTCTGGAAGCCCTGCTCGATGGCGTGCACGGCGCCGCCGAGGTCCTCGACACGCCGCATCAGGTCGAGCGCCGCCCCCTCCACGTCGTCGGTCATCCGCTCCACGACGTACGAACCGGCGAAGGGGTCCACCGTCGCCGTCACGTCCGTCTCGTACGCGAGGACCTGCTGGGTGCGCAGGGCGAGGCGGGCCGACTTGTCGGTGGGGAGCGCGATGGCCTCGTCGAAGGAGTTGGTGTGCAGGGACTGGGTGCCGCCGAGGACCGCGCCGAGCCCCTGGACGGCGACCCGGACGAGGTTCACCTCGGGCTGCTGGGCGGTCAGCTGGACGCCCGCGGTCTGCGTGTGGAAGCGCAGCATCAGGGACTTGGGATTCTTCGCGCCGAATTCCTCGCGCATGACACGGGCCCAGATGCGCCTGGCGGCACGGAACTTGGCGACCTCCTCCAGGATCGTCGTACGCGCCACGAAGAAGAAGGACAGGCGCGGCGCGAAGTCGTCCACGTCCATGCCGGCCGCGACCGCCGTACGGACGTACTCGATGCCGTCGGCCAGGGTGAAGGCGATCTCCTGCGCGGGCGAGGCGCCCGCCTCCGCCATGTGGTAGCCGGAGATCGAGATGGTGTTCCACTTCGGCAGCTCGGCCCTGCAGTACCGGAAGGTGTCCGCGACCAGGCGCAGCGACGGCTGCGGCGGGAAGATGTACGTGCCGCGCGCGATGTACTCCTTGAGCACGTCGTTCTGGATCGTGCCGGTCAGCCGGTCAGCCGCGACCCCCTGCTCCTCGGCGACCAGTTGGTAGAGGAGGAGCAGCAGCGCGGCCGGGGCGTTGATCGTCATCGACGTGGAGACCTTGTCCAGCGGGATTCCGCCGAACAGGACCCGCATGTCGTCGATCGAGTCGACGGCGACGCCGACCTTGCCGACCTCGCCGCTCGCGATCGGCGCGTCGGAGTCGTGCCCCATCTGGGTCGGCAGGTCGAAGGCGACGGACAGGCCGGTGGTGCCGTGTTCGATGAGCTGCCGGTAGCGGGCGTTGGACTCGGCGGCGGTGCCGAAGCCCGCGTACTGGCGCATGGTCCAGGGGCGGCCGGTGTACATCGTGGGGTAGACGCCGCGCGTGAAGGGGTACGCGCCGGGGGCGCCGAGCTGCTCCGCCGGGTCCCAGCCCGCCAGGTCGTCGGGGCCGTACACGGGCTCGATGGGCAGTCCTGATTCCGACTCGTGTGTCATGCGTCCAGCTTGCGCCCGCGTCCGGGACGCGTCACTCTCGGCAATCCGGGAAACACTTCCAGAGGTGTTGTCGGTGTTGTCCACGAACACGGGGGCGTGATGGGCAAGGGCGCGATATCCGCGGGGACCGTGGCGGTGCTGGTGCTGCTGGCGGGCTGCAAGGCCGTCGCGGTCGACACGGACGGCGGGCGGCCGAGTGGGGACGGGCCGGGCGGCGGGGACGGCAAGCCCCGTGCGACGGTGACGGCGACGCGCTCGCCGACGGACACGCCGAGTACGCCGGATACGCCGGGCGGACCGGAGTCGACGCCCACGCCGCCGCCCGCCCCGGCGAAGGTCCTGATGGAGAAGGGCGACGAGGGCGGACAGGTGCGGGAGCTGCAGGCCAGGCTGCGGCAGATCGGCTGGTTCCTGGAGTACCCCACGGGGACGTACGGACCGGCCACCACGGGCGCGGTCGAGAACTTCCAGGGCAAGCGCGGCCTGCCCCGCACGGGGGCCACGGACACCGTCACCTGGCAGCGGCTGGTCGGCATGACGCGCGAGCCGACGCGGTTCGAGCTGTACGCGGGCGGCGGCATGCCGGCGGCCGCGCCGGACAAGCGCTGCCTGACCGGGCGGGTCCTGTGCATCGCCAAGAGCAGCCGCACCCTGACGTGGATGATCGACGGCAAGGCGGTGTCGACGATGGACGTGCGGTTCGGGTCGCAGTACACGCCGACCCGCGAGGGCACCTTCAGCGTCTACTGGAAGTCCCGGCACCACGTCTCGACGCTCTACGACACGCCCATGCCGTACGCGATGTTCTTCAGCGGCGGCCAGGCCGTGCACTTCTCGGCGGACTTCGCGGCCCGGGGATACGCGGGCGGGTCGCACGGCTGTGTGAACGTCAGGGACGAGAAGAAGATCGCGAGCCTGTTCGCGCAGGTGCGGAAGGGCGACCGCGTCGTCATCTACAAGTGACGTCCGCAGCCACCAGCGATGTGCGCCCCGCGATGCGGGGCCGGGAAAAGCGGCGTGGGCGGGATCGGGGGAACGTATCCCGCCCACGCCGGGGGCACGGAGCCGAAGGTACGGGGGGAACCCCCGGCTCGTGCGCGGGCCGATGACCAGTCGGCTCACTACTTACTGCGCCGCGCCCTCTGAAAACGTCACACCTTTGCGAGAGGGGCCGGTGGGGCGCCCTCCGCCGTCACGGAAAGACGGGCAGGGCGCTGCGGGAACCCGTGGGGGTCGGGCTCGGAGCGGTCGGCGGGGAGATGGGCGGCACGGGGGCGCCCCCGGTATCGCCGCCCGAGCCGCCGTCCTCCTCGCCGCCCGAGCCGTTGTCGCCGTCGTCGCCGTCCCCGTCGCCCCCGCCGTGGTCATTGCCGCCACCGCCACCGGCGCCGCCACCCCCGCCGGCGCCGCCGCCGAGGATCCGGCCGCAGAACTCCTCCACACGGGCCGGGCCCTTCGCGGCCTCCTCCAGGCGGCGGCGCTTCTCGCCCTGGAGCTCGCCGCTGCGGTAGGCGCGGCAGGCGACGACGACCTTGCGGTACCACCGCTTCGCCTCGTCGCCGCGGGGCGGCGTCCGCTCGCCGGTCGGCTGCTGGGGGACGCGGGTCTGCTCGTCGCCCGCCTCGGCTTCCGGCTGCGGGCTGCTCGCCGACTCCCGGGACGTCGGCTCGTCGTCGGGCGCCGTGGTCTCGTCCGGCGAGAGGTCCTCGGACGGCTCGTGCGTGCCCTCCGGCGGAGGGGCCGACGGCTCGTCCGGGGTGGCGTCGGCCGTCGCGGAGACCGCGGGGCCCGGAGTGCTGTGCTTGCCGAACGGCGAGGGCAGTACGCCCGTCCCCGCGGCCACCGCGACGCCGCCGATCATGCAGCCCGCGAGGGCCGCGGCGACGCCGAAGCGCACGGGTCTTCCCCAGCGGCTGGGCGGGCGGTTCCCCGCGCGCCCCAGCCGTACGGTCTCGCCCGCGGCGGCCTCGTGGGCCGGTGTCGCGTACGGCGCGGTCCTGGAGCTGCCGCCCCGCGCGGCC
>NZ_LIPN01000312.1 GCF_001418325.1 Streptomyces atriruber
GCGACGGAGTCGGCTCCGCGCCCCGCTCAGGGACGGCGCCCGCCGCACGCACCACGTCCGGAGGCCGCACGGGCTGGGCCCGCCCCGTCCAGAAATGCTGGGCGGCGAAGACCGCGGCCACCCCGAGGACCACGACGAGCGCGACCACGGCTCGCCGTTCGAGACCGCACCGCGCCTGCAGCCACATCGGAAGCCGCTCCCGCACGGCGAGCCCCAGCCGCTCCCGTCGCGAGGACTCCGACAGCTCCCGCGCAGCACCCGATGCAGACCTCGCCGCCCCCGCGTCTACCGCTACGCCTGCCCCTGCCTCCGCTTCCGCCGCGTCCGCCTCCCGCGCCCACCCGGGCCTGCGCACAGGCGGACCCGATGCGTATCCGGCCCAAGTCCCGCCCACCAACGCGGCGTCCGGAGCCGCCACGTCCAACCTCGGTGAGGGGTCCGCAGGCCGCGAAGGGAGTGAACGCGGAGGCGGAGGCGGGAGCGGAGGTGGCTGAGGTTGTGGTTGTGGTTGAGGCTCGGCGAAGAGGGTCTCCGCCCGGCGCCGGAACGCGTCCGTCGCCACCGCGCGTCGGCGACGGGCCCGCCCGCGGGCATGACGGTTACCGGCTCGGCCGTCGAATGCGCGACCGTCGGACGTGGGGCCGCGACCGGGCCCGCTCGTCGTGAAAGATGCCCGGGAAGACGCCCGGGGAAATGTCCGGGAAGTTGATCGAAGTGCCATGCCGACGACGTTAGGCACCGCCACGAAAAGTTGTTGATCTTGCTCGATTTCCGTGGATTACCCGGCAGTTGTGGATATCTCCGTCACCCGCACGTGGGACTCCACACGGGACTCAGCAAGGCGAGACGACAGCTCCCAGCAGCCCCGGCCCCGTATGCGCCCCGATCACCGCACCGACCTCGCTGACATGCAGTTCCGCGAGGTCCGGCACCCGCTCCCTGAGCCGCTCGGCGAGCGCCGAAGCCCGGTCCGGTGCCGCCAGGTGGTGCACCGCGATGTCGACCCGGCCGGACCCTGCCCGCTCGACCACGATCTCCTCGAGCCGGGCGATCGCCTTCGACGCGGTCCGCACCTTCTCCAGCATGTCGATGCGGCCGCCGTCCAGCTTCAGCAGGGGCTTGACGGCGAGCGCGGAGCCCAGGAGCGCCTGCGCGGCGCCGATGCGGCCGCCCCTGCGGAGGTAGTCGAGAGTGTCGACGTAGAAGAACGCGGACGTACCGGCGGCCCGCTTCTCCGCGGCCGCCACCGCCTCCTCGGCCGAGTCGCCCGCCTCCGCGGCCTGCGCCGCCGCGAGGGCGCAGAAGCCGAGTGCCATCGCCACCATGCCGGTGTCCACCACCCGCACCGGCACCGGCGCTTCCTTCGCGGCGAGGACCGCGGCGTCGTACGTACCGGAGAACTCGGCGGACAGGTGCAGCGAGACGATGTCGGTCGCGCCCGCCTCCGCGACCTTGCGGTAGGTCTCCGCGAAGACTTGGGGGCTTGGCCGGGACGTCGTCACCGACTTCCGCTTCTGCAGCGCCTGGGCGAGGGAGCGGGCGGAGATCTCGGTCCCCTCCTCCAGCGCCTGATCCCCCAGGACCACGGTCAGGGGCACCGCGGTGATGCTGTGCCGCTCCATCGTCCCCTGCGGCAGGTAGGCCGTTGAATCCGTGACGATCGCGACATGGCGGGACATGAGCTGGAGGTTACCTGTCTGCGCCGTCGGGTGGCAGTCCGGCCCCTGCCCGCCCGGTTCCCCCGGGGCCGCTCCCGGTTCCCCCGGAGGCGCTCCCAGGTCGTCCGGGTCCTCGCCCGGCAGCGGGCGGATCAGGTCGTGCTCTCGGGCTTGGCCTTCTTCTCCCACGGATACGGCGCTCGCGCCGTGGGCGGCGTGATCGCGGGCTGCGTCGGCTCCTGTGCCGCCTGCCGGGCGGAGCCGGACGGTTCGGACCAGGTCTGCTCGGCGCCCCTGCCGCCTTCCGGCGCGGGCTCGGGCCACTCTGCGGGGGTCCGGTCGGTGGACGAGGGCTCCGTCGTCCAGTGCCGCAGGGCGCCCGCTTCCATGTCGATCTGCGTGCTCAGCGAGTCCAGGTCGTCGTTGGCGAACCGGCGGGCCCGGTCGCGCGCCGACCACCGCAGGGAGTCGGCGGCCTTCTTGATCTGCTCCGTGCGCTCCCGCAGCTCGGGGAGCCGCTCGGCCAGAGCGGCCTTGTCCGGGTCGCGCTCCAGACGCCGGAGCTCGTCGTCCAGCTCGTGTCCATGGACGCTGAGGCGGTCGAAGAGGTCCAGGGTCTCCTTCAGCGAGGCGTCCTCGGCGGCGCCCGCCTGCAGGACGTCCTGCGTGGCCCGCATGGAGGTGCGCAACGCGAGCCGCAGCTGGGCCAGTTCACCGGCGCTGCCCACCTGCGCGAAGCTCCTGGCCCGGAGCGTGGTGTCCTCGACCGTCCGGCGGGCCTCCATGATGGTGCGGTCGACGCCGCGCTTGGCCGCCCGGACCGCCTTCACTGTCGCGTACACGCCCAGCACCAAGAACAGCACGAAAAGCAGCGCCACGATCGCGCCCACGGCTTCCATGACGCTCCTCTCCGCATCCAGTCCGCTCCAGCGACTCCTTCCACCGTAAACGGAGAAGGCAGGTCGGAGGTTCCAGCGGAACCCCCAACCTGCCCGTAAGGGAAGACCCCGATGCCACTACGCGGCAGCAGTCACGGTGACCGGTCACGCGGGCCCGGTCACACGGGATCGATCACGCGGGAACGATGTTCACCAGCTTCGGCGCCCGCACGATCACCTTGCGGATCCCCGCACCGCCCAGCGCGGCCACGACCCTCTCGTCGGCCAGCGCCACCTTCTCCAGCTCGGCGTCGGAGATGGCCGGGGAGACCTCCAGGCGCGCCTTGACCTTGCCCTTGATCTGCACGACGCAGGTCACGGACTCGTCCACGACGTACGCCGGGTCGGCGACCGGGAAGTCCCGGTGGACCACCGAGTCGGTGTGGCCCAGCTTGCGCCACAGCTCCTCGGCGATGTGCGGGGCCAGCGGCGCGATCAGCAGCACCAGGCCCTCCGCGACGGACTTCGGCACCGCGCCGCCCACCTTCGTCAGGTGGTTGTTCAGCTCGGTGATCTTGGCGATGGCGGTGTTGAACCGCATGCCGTCCAGGTCCTGGCGCACCCCGTCGATGGCCTTGTGCAGGGCGCGCAGGGTGGCCTCGTCGATGTCACCCTGAGCGACGTCGGCGACGGTGACCTCGCCGGTCGTCTCGTCGACGATCAGGCGCCACAGCCGCTGCAGGAGACGGTACTGACCGACGACCGCGCGGGTGTCCCAGGGACGCGACACGTCCAGGGGGCCCATCGCCATCTCGTACAGGCGCAGGGTGTCCGCGCCGTACTCGTCGCAGATCTCGTCCGGCGTGACGGCGTTCTTCAGGGACTTGCCCATCTTGCCCAGCTCGCGCTTGACCGGCTCGCCCTCGAAGAAGAACTTTCCGTCGCGCTCCTCGACCTCGGCCGCCGGCACCGGGAAGCCGCGGCTGTCCCGGTAGACGTAGGCCTGGATCATGCCCTGGTTGTACAGCTTGTGGAACGGCTCGGCCGACGAGATGTGGCCCAGGTCGAACAGGATCTTCGACCAGAAGCGCGCGTACAGCAGGTGCAGGACCGCGTGCTCGGCGCCGCCCACGTACAGGTCGACGCCGCCGGTCGGCTGGCCCTCGCGCGGGCCCATCCAGTACTGCTCGACGGCGGGGTCGACCAGCTGCCGGTCGTTGCGCGGGTCCAGGTAGCGCAGCTCGTACCAGCACGAACCCGCCCAGTTGGGCATGGTGTTGGTCTCGCGGCGGTAGGTGCGCGGCCCGGCGCCGTCCCCCAGGTCCAGGGTGACGTTGACCCACTCCTCGTTGCGGGAGAGCGGCGTCTCCGGAGAGGTGTTCGCGTCGTCCGGGTCGAAGGTGCGCGGGGAGTAGTCGTCGACCTCGGGCAGCTCCAGAGGCAGCATCGACTCGGGCAGCGCGTGCGCGACGCCGTCCTCGTCGTAGACGATCGGGAAGGGCTCGCCCCAGTAGCGCTGGCGGCTGAACAGCCAGTCGCGGAGGCGGAAGTTGACGGTGCCCTCGCCGATGCCGCGGGTGGCCAGCCAGCCCGTGATGCGGGCCTTGGCGCCCTCGACGTCCATGCCGTCCAGGGAGATCTCCTCGTTCGAGGAGTTGATCAGCTTCGCTTCGTACGAGGAGAAGGCGTCGTCCCACGTCCTGGTGTCGGTGCCCCGGTCGTCGGACGGCTCGACCACACAGTGCATCGGCAGGTGGAAGGCGCGCGCGAAGGCGAAGTCGCGGCTGTCGTGCGCCGGGACGGCCATGATCGCGCCGGTGCCGTAGCCCATCAGGACGTAGTCGGCGATGAAGACGGGGACCTGCTCGCCGCTGACCGGGTTGGTGGCGTAGACGCCGGTGAAGACGCCGGTCTTCTCCTTGGCGTCGGCCTGGCGCTCGACGTCGGACTTGGCGGCGGCGAAGGCGCGGTACTTGGCGACGGCCTCCGCGGGCGTGGCGTGACCGCCGGTCCACACGTCGTGGGTGCCCTCGGGCCAGGTCTCCGGGATGACCTTGTCGACCAGGTCGTGCTCGGGCGCCAGGACCATGTAGGTCGCGCCGAACAGGGTGTCCTGGCGGGTGGTGAAGACGGTGATCGCGTCGCCCTCGACGCCCACGGGGAAGCTCACCCGGGCGCCTTCGGAGCGGCCGATCCAGTTGCGCTGCTGCAGCTTGATGGCCTCGGGCCAGTCCAGCGCGTCCAGGTCGTCCAGCAGCCGGTCGGCGTACGCGGTGATGCGCATGTTCCACTGGCGCAGCTTGGACTTGAAGACGGGGAAGTTGCCGCGCTCGGAGCGGCCGTC
This sequence comes from Streptomyces atriruber, assembly GCF_001418325.1. Taxonomy (GTDB): domain Bacteria; phylum Actinomycetota; class Actinomycetes; order Streptomycetales; family Streptomycetaceae; genus Streptomyces; species Streptomyces atriruber. Next base: position 4,881 of record NZ_LIPN01000312.1, read on the forward strand.
GGCGGTGACTTCCTCGTTGGCCAGCACGGTGCCCAGGCCGGGGCACCAGTTGACGGGCGCGTCGGAGGCGTAAGCCAGGCGGTACTGGCTCAGCACCTCGGCACGCTCGGCGGCGTCCAGCTCGCTCCACGCGCGCGTGGAGTCCGGTACGGCACGCTCGCCGCTCTCGAACTGGGCGACCAGGTCGGCGATCGGGCGGGCCTGCGCGGCGTCGGCGTCGTACCAGGAGTTGAAGATCTGGACGAAGATCCACTGCGTCCACTTGTAGTACTCGGGGTCGATCGTGGCGAACGAGCGCCGCTTGTCGTGGCCCAGGCCCAGCGCGCGCAGCTGGGACTTCATGTTCTCGATGTTGGCCTCGGTGGAGACCCGCGGGTGGGTGCCCGTCTGCACCGCGTACTGCTCGGCGGGCAGGCCGAAGGCGTCGAAGCCCAGGGTGTGCAGGACGTTGTGGCCGGTCATGCGCTGGAAGCGCGCGTAGACGTCCGTGGCGATGTAGCCCAGGGGATGACCGACGTGCAGGCCCGCTCCGGAGGGGTACGGGAACATGTCCATGATGAACTTCTTGGGCTTGCCGACCAGAGCGGCCTCCGCCTCGTCCCGCGCGGCCATGTCGCCGCTCGGGTTCGGCGCCTCGTAGGTGCCGTCGGCGTCCCAGAAGTCCTGCCAGCGTGCCTCGATGTCCGCGGCCAGAGCGGCCGTATAGCGGTGCGGCGCGGCCGCCTCGGAGGCGGCAGCAGAATTCGTCTCGCTCATGATCCTCAAAGCTCCATCGATCGTCTCTGCCTGCGGAATTGACCGTGCTGGTCAAACAAAAATGCCCCTCGCACAGGAGGGGACGCCGCGCCGATTCCGACCGCGATTCACCGGCGGTCGGGACTGATCAGCGCGGCCCGCTAAGCAGAAGGCGTACGGCACGCATGGCGTCAGGGTACCGCAGCCCTCCCGCGGGTCGCGACGAGCTTCCACGGCGCAGCATTCGAACGCCGCCGCTCCCATGCCTTGGCCAAGGGTTACTCCGCGTACCGCCCGCTATCGGGGCAACACCAAGATCGTGTCGCACTTTGATAACAACGCAATAACTCAAACCCCGTACCCACCGGTATGGAGCGACTTAGCATGCGGCGGGACCGAACCATTTCGGAGCCGCCCCCATGAACCCTCTGCACCCGCACCGCAAGAGCCGTTCCCTCCCCCGATCGTCTCCCCGTTCGCCGTCCCGGTCGTCCGTTCGCTCAGCCTCCCCACCACGGCCGCACTCATTCCCGGGTGCGCCTTCCGGTTCCATACCCCTGTCCCGGGTCCTGGGCGTCGGAGCACTGCTCCTGATACCCCTGCTCGTCTTCGCGGGCAGCGACGGACTGCGGGACGCCATCGACTTCACCTCAGGCGTCCTCTCCCTGGTCTCCCTGACCGCGGCCGTGGTCTGGGGCCTGGTGGCCACGGACCGCCTGTTCCTGCACTCGCGCCAGCGCCTGCTCGCCCAGGCCGTGCACCGCGCCACCGCGATCGCCTCCGTCGGCTTCCTGCTGCTGCACGGCACCGTCAAGGTCGCGCTCGACCACGTGTCGCTGTTCGGCGCCCTGATGCCGTTCGGACTCGGCGTCTCGGGCAGTGCCGGGCTCATCGGACTCGGCTCGCTCGCCGGGCTCCTGATGATCACCACGGCCGTCACCGGCGCCCTGCGCAGCGCCTTCGCCTCCCCCGCGCGGATCGCGTCGCGCTGGCGGGCGCTGCACATGCTCTCCTACCCCGCCTGGTGCTCGGCGCTGATCCACGGCCTGTACGCGGGCCGCGAGCCGAAGCCCTGGGTGATCACGCTGTACGCCCTGTGCCTGGTCGCGGTCGCCGGTGCGGTCGCACTCCGCGCGGCACCGCGTCCGGTCAAACGGAAGGTTGCCGCCCGCATCCTCGCCCTGCTCGAACCGGATCCCGGCACCCGCCACCGGGAGGAGCCTCCCGCGCGGGACACCGCCTCCGTCCCGCTGCCCGGCACGAACGCCCCGACCGCCGCCGCGGACCCCGTGGTCGGCATCTCCGCGGCCTACCGCGCGCTGACCCCCACCGCAGCCCCGCACCACACGGT
>NZ_LIPN01000313.1 GCF_001418325.1 Streptomyces atriruber
GGTGATGCCGCGGGGGCCGAGGTGTTTGGCCAGGGTGTGGCTGAACACTTCGAGCGCGCCCTTGGTGAGCGGGTAGCCGATGCCGTGGGCGGAGGCGACGCGGGTGGAGACGGACGAGATGTTGATGATCCGCCCACCGTCGCGCAGCCTCGGCAGCAGCCGCTGGGTGAGGAAGAGCGGCGCCTTGACGTTGACCGCGACCATCCGGTCGAACTCGTCGGGGGTGAGCACCTCGATGGGCCGCCCCATGAGGTTGAGCCCCGCGTTGTGCACCAGGATGTCCACCATCGACTCCCCGTGCAGGCCGAGTCCGGTTTCCAGTCCGCCCACGAGCGTGTCCACGTCGTCGGGAACACCGAGTTCGGCGCTCACGACGAACGCGCGGCCGCCGGACGCGGCGATGGCCGCGACGGTCTCCTCGGCCGCCGCCTCGTTGCTGCCGCAGTGCACGGCGACCAGTGCCCCGTCCCGGGCCAGCCGCTCGGCGATGCCCCGCCCGATGCCCCGGCTGCTGCCGGTGACCAGTGCGGTCTTCCCACAGAGGTCTCCCATGCGGCGTACGACTCCTTGAGTTGAGGTGCTGTCCGTCTCCCCGGCGTACAACGGGGGCCTCATGCGCGCCGGTCGGGGACGAGGGCCGTCAGCAGCCGGTCGGCCACCGCGCCCGCGTCCGGTCCGGCCGCGTAGACGTAGTTGTCGGGACGTACGGCGGCGGCGGTGGCACCGATGTCGGACAGCCACCGCCGGTGGGTGCCGTCCAGGTCGGCGAGAACGGCTCCGGCGGCGGAGGCGCCGAGGCCCACGACGGTGACGCCCAGTTCGCCGAGCGAGGCGAGCAAGGCCGGACCCAACTGGAGCAGAGCCTGCTCGACGACCAGCAGCCGGAAGCCCCCGCCGATGACCTCGTCGAGCAGCCCGGTCCGCCGACCGTCACTCACCCGTCCTTGGACCGACAACCGTCCCCCGCCGAAGGCGAGCAGGCCCGGGCCGAGGTCGGGCAGCCGAATCCGTTCCGGCTCCTGGAGCGCGGCCCGGCGGGCCATCAGTGTGACGTCGCGTTCCCGGGCGAGTACTGGGTCCCGCAAGGTGTGCTGGCGCCCCAGTTGCATGCTCGTGGCCGTCACGCCCCGCACATGCGGCTCCCGCTCGCTCTGATACGTGTCGAGCACTTCGGGACCCTGTACTCCCCTCAGGACGAGATCCGCCTTGAAGGCGATGTTGCGTACGTCCCGTATGCCTGAGCACAGCCCTTGCCCCAGGAAGGGCGGCATCTGGTGCGCGGCGTCCCCCGCGAGCAGCACCCGGCCCACTCGCCACCGCCTCGCGACCAGCGACCGGAAGGTGTAGGTGGCGGTGCGGACGATGTCGGCGTCGTCGCGGGAGAGGTAACGGCCCACCCGGGACCATACGCGGTCCGCCGCACGAGCCCGCTCGAAGTCGTCGTCCTCATCGAGCAGATAGCAGAACCGCTGATGTCCGGCAGCGGTGGTGATGATGGTGGTCGGCCCCCCGGGGTCACCGATCTGGAGCATCGACGGCAGTCCCAGTTCGGCCGCGGGACGCCGGAGCGCGAAGTCGTAGACCAGCCAGGGCTCGGAGAAGCCGAGGTCGTCCTGGTCGATGCCGAGCGCACCCCGTACGAAGCTGTTGCCGCCGTCGCAGCCGACGGCGTAGCGCGCCCCGAGGGAGGCGCCGTCCGCCAGCTCCAGTGTGACCCGGTCGCGGTCCTGGGCCAGGCCGGTGACCTCCGCGCCCAGGCGGATGTCGACGTTCGGGAGTGACGCGCACAGTGAGTGCAGCGCCCTCTCCAGGGACGGCTGATGGAACAGATAGAGGTCGGCCCAACCACTGGCGCCGACGTCCCGGAACTCCTGCCGGATGAGGAGGTCACCGGTCCCGTTGCGCCACTCGTACGCGTCCTGCGCCCGCATATCGGGCGCCAACTCGTCGACCAGGCCGAGCCCTTGGAGCGTGCGCATGGTCTCGCCGTCGAGGCTGGCGGCGCGCGGGAGGCCGTAGAGATTGGGGTGCCGTTCGAGCACGACGACCGAGTGTCCGGCCCTGCCCAGGAGGGCCGCGAGCGTCAGCCCGACGGGCCCACAGCCGACGACGGCGACATCGGCGTCGACATCGGCGTCGGCGTCGGGAGAAGAAGTCCGCTCCCCTAACCGCGTGTTGTTGTCCGTCATTTCACCATCTCCTCAGGGGTGAGGAGACGATTGTCGAACGCCTCTTATTTGCTGTCTAATGCATACTTCGCACTTGTGGTTTGCGTCAGACGCAAACGAAGGGACGCCTGTGTCCGAGCAGTTGGACCTGAACCTGCTGCGCGTGTTCGACGCGTTGATGGACACCGGCAGCGTGTCCGCGGCCGCGGCACGCCTGCATCTGTCCATCCCTGCCACCAGCAGAGCCCTGGGCCGCCTGCGACGGGCGATGAACGACCAGATCCTGGTGCGCGCGGGCCGTGGCCTCGTGCCGACGCCGTTCGCCCTGCAATCGGCCGCCAAGGTCAAAGCGCTGCTGGACGCGGCGGCCGAACTCCGGATGGACCCTGCCGGGAGCGACCCGCGCGCGTGGCGGCGCACCTTCGCCATCCGCGTCAACGACGGGCTGAGCCCCGTCCTCGCACCCCGCCTCACCCACCGGATCGCCGCCGAGGCACCCGACGTCCGCCTGCGGTTCGTACCCCAGGACTCCAAGGAACCCGATCAGCTGCGCGACGGCTCCCTGGACCTCGACATCGGCGTCGCCGACCCACCTCCGCCGGACGTGCGCACCCGGACACTGTTCTCCGACCACTTCGTCGCCGTCGTGGCGGCCGACTCCGACCTGGGCAGGGCCACACGGATCACGGTGGACGACCTGTGCGCGCGTCCGCACATCTCCGCCTCCCGCCGGGGCCTCGCGCACGGCCCCCTGGACGACGCACTCCAACGCCTGGGCCGCTCCCGCCGCGTGGTCGCGGTCGTCCCCTCGTTCGCCGTGGCGGCCCTGATGGCCCTGGAGGGAGACTTCGTCTGCCTCGGCCCCCAGGTCGTGGCAGAACACCTCGTCCAACGGCAGGTCCCGCTCCGGTGGCACAAGGTGCCCCTGGAACTCCCTGCCGCCGACATCGAACTGCGCTGGCACCATCGCGTCGACGACGATCCCGCGTCGCGCTGGCTCCGCCACCACGTACGGGAAGCCGCCCGACAGCCGCAGTGAGCCTCCGGGCAGCCGGGCCGCTTGGCCGTCCGGCCGCCGCACGCAGCGCCATGCCCCACAGAACGAGCGACGCCGTCAGCAGAGCCCGAAGGGCGGCTGCAGATATCCGGCACGGCACGTGTCGTCGAGTCCCGCCGGTACGGGGGCCAACGTCGCCCGGGGAACGGGGAAATCCCAGGGTTCGTCCAGTACGACGCTCGCCGCGAGCCGCCCGATCTCGTCGGAGCCACGGGCGCCGTGCCCGTTGCCGCCGACGACGACCGACAGGGTCCGGTCGGCGTCCAGGTGCCCGATGTAGGGGTATCTGGTGCGGGTCTTGTCGACGACGCAGCACGCCTCGCGTACGGAGACCGGTGCGAGGCCGGGCAGCAGTAGGTGCGCCATGCGGTTGAGGAAGGCCGACTGCTCCTTGGTGATGCGCTGTTGGGCGTACCAGGAGTGGACCTCCTCCGCGGTGCGCAGTTCGCGGACGACCGGCTGCATCGCCGGGCCGACGCGCGCGTACCACCTGCCGTCGGGGTAGCGGAGGGGAGGGATGAGGTAGGCCGACAGGTTGCCGTTGCCGGTGTCGTCCGGGTCGATGATCACGACGGTGGGAAGGTGGCGCAGCCCGTCGAGGTGGTCGTCGGCGACCTCGAACAGCAGGTTGGGTTCGGTGAAGACCTGGAGGTCGACCGCGTGCCGTGCGGGCAGGGCGTCGCTGTGGTTGATCAGGGAGCCGGTGGCAAGAAGCACGGTCTCGGCCTCGGCGTGAAAGCCGCCGTTGTCGTCCTGCACCCGTACCCTCCAGTGGCCCGTCCGCTCCTGTCGGTGCACGGAAGTCACCGTGCCCCGGACCAGTCGGGCCCCTGACGACAGCGCCAGCTCCAGCTGGGCTCGGACCAGTCGGCGAGGGTCGAGACGGCCGGCGTCCTTGCGTTCCAGGAGTCCTTCGACGCCGCCGGTCAGTGACGGCGCTCGAAGCGCGGGGAACTCCCGGCGAAGCTCTGCGGCGGGCATGCGTTCCACGACGACGCCGTCGTCCCCGGCGGCCCGCAGCATCGCCTCGGTACGGTCACCCTGTGCGGCGGAGACCAGCGCGAGGGACCCGCATTCGGTGAAGAAGCCGATGCCCGACTCGGCCTCGATGTCCCGGTACCGTGCTGTCGACCGCGTGTCCACTGTGCCCCAGAACCGGTCCCAGCCCAGACACCGGGCGATCCTCGACTCGTCGTAGTGAGCGCCGAAGTCCGGCAGACCGACCGCCGCATCGAGGCGCTGGGGCTCGGCGGGGCCGACGATCAGGGTGTCGGCACCGGCGCGGCCGAGGTACTTCGCCGCCGCCGAACCGAACATGCCGGCTCCGACAACGATGACGTCATGCACCATGGGCGCTCCTCATTCTTCTCGCGGGGCAGTTCCTCGTGATCGGAGACGAACTGATGGCACGCGTCATCCCCGAGCCGATGCCAGGGTCCACGGACCTGTCAGGATCCAGAAGGCCTCCTCTTCCAGCCGGACAGGCCCTGGCCCGGGCGTCACTCGTCGGCCAGCTGGTTGCTGCGGTCGATCTCGCGCATGTGTGTCTCGGCCCAGACCCGCAGGGCGGAGAGCGGTTCTTCGAGGGACAGGCCGAGCTCGGTGAGCCGGTAGTGGACGGCGGGGGGCACGGTGGGTTCCACTCGGCGCGCGACCAGGCCGTCTCGGGCGAGGCTCTGCAGGGTGACGGACAGCATCTTCTGTGAGATGCCGGGGATACGACGCCGCAGTTCCGCGAACCGGAGCTCGTCCGGCGCCTCCTCGGCCAGCACTTTGACCGTCATCGACGTCCACTTGGTGCCGATGCGGTCGAGCAACTGGCGGGTCGGGCAGAGCGGATCCAGCAAGTCCCCCCGCTCACCGGGGCTCGACGTGGTCACTCAGGGCTCACCACCTGAAGGGAAAGTGCCGTCTTGGAGGAGCCAGGGTAGTTCCCTAGCGTGATGTGGTCACCTTTCCTCACCACATGTGGAGCCTCTCCATGCCCGCACTGCGGCGCGTCCCCGTCAACGGTGTCGAATTGAACGTCGCCCTCGCCGGATCGGGTCCGGCCGTCCTGCTGCTGCACGGTTTCCCGCACACCTGGGAGCTGTGGACGGACGTCATAGCCGACCTGTCCGGCCACTACCGCGTCATCGCGCCGGACCTGCGCGGGTTCGGCGCGAGCAGCCCGGCCGCCGCCGGGTACGACGCCGGAACCCTCGCCGAGGACGCCGCGGCGCTTCTCACCGCGCTCGGCGTCACCTCGGCCGCGGTGGTCGGCATCGACGCGGGCACCGCTCCGGCCTTCCTCCTCGCCCTGCGCCGCCCCGGTCTGGTCCGGCGCCTGGTCGTCATGGAGTCCCTGCTGGGCGGGCTGCCCGGCGCCGAGGACTTCCTCGCCGACGGGCCGCCGTGGTGGTTCGGCTTCCATTCCGCCGCGGGCGGCCTCGCCGAGACCGTGGTGGAGGGGCACGAGGCCGCGTACGTCGACTGGTTCCTGCGCACCGGCACGCTCGGCGACGGGGTGCGCCCCGCCCTCCGGGACGCCTTCGTCCGCGCATACACCGGACGCGAGGCGCTGAGCCGCGCGTTCTCGTACTACCGGGCGCTGCCCGAGAGTGCGGCTCAGATCGAGCAGGCGGTCGCCACCGCCCGCCTGACGGTGCCGACGATGGCGCTGGGCGCCCGGCCCGTCGGCAGGGCACTGGAACGCCAACTCCGCCCGGTCACCGACGATCTCACCGGACACGTCATCGAAGACTGCGGCCACATCGTCCCCCTGCACCGCCCCCGTGCCCTGCTGGCGCTGCTGCGTCCCTTCCTGGCCGGTGAGGACGCGAAAGCAACGTGACCGGCTCCGGGGGGCTGACTTTCGATCGGCGCCGGGCAACCCACCCGCAGTGTCAGGTGACGGTCTGGTCGCCGTCGGGCACGTCCTCGACCGTGACCGTGCTGCGGGGTCGGCCGAGTCCCTGCGCCACCGCCTCGGCGATCCCGTCCAGGTCCTGGCCGGTCGGGACCGGCGGCTGCTCGCCGTCGCCGTAGCTCTCGATCGCCTTCACGAAGTAGCTGGGGTGCCAGGCCCCCACCGCCCCTCTGACCTCGACCGCGGTCACGGGACGGTCGCCGACACGGTCCTTGAGCGCGGCCAGGATCCGGTCCGAGCGTAGTTCACCCGGTACTTGGAACAGGCTGGCGTGCGCCCCGACAAGGCCGCCGTCCCTCAGGCGCACGGTCACCGTGAGGCAGCTGGTGACGCTCGGATACGTGATCTCACCACCCGGCGCCACCTCCTTGACCTGACCTTCCGTGATCGTCGCCCGGTCGGGGGCGACGATCGGGCTCGCCACGTGTGGCGCCGCTCCGACGAGAGTCCGGGGCTGGGTCTGGGCTTGTGCCACGGCGCCGAGGCCGAGCTGCAGGGCCAGCAGCGCCGCCGTCGGCAGGACCACGGCACCCACCGCAGCGCCCCTGCCCCTGCACCGGCCTGTCGTCGTGGCGGCGCGGCGCGCGGCGTGGTCGAGGGGCTGGTGCGATGTCACGGGTTCTCCAGAGGTGTGGCTACGGCGATTCGATCACTGTACTCAGCGGACCCGACGCGGCCCGTGGAGAGTGGTCGTCCGACGCTCCTCCCAGCAGCCGCCCCGGATGGATCAACCAACCGATTTGATCACCGCACGGTCGGGTACCAGGGCCTCATGGTCACCGAAAGCGCCGTTTCCCCAGGGGGCTACGTGCCGCCCGCCGTCGACATCCGAGCTCTCGCGGAGCTGCTGGACGGCGAGTACTCCGAGGTCCGCACTCTGGTGCGGGCCAATCTGGCGACGTACGCGGGCGTGCTGGACGAAGCGGAACGGCTCGGCTTCGACGAGTTCCGGGAGCGCGTGCGCGAGGTCGTCGTCGAGATGGCGGCGACGGGGCAGACCGGCATGGGCTTCCCGAAGAAGTACGGCGGGGGCGGTGACGTCGGCGCGTCGATCGCCGCGTTCGAGACGCTCGCCTTCGGCGATCTCTCGGTGCTGGTGAAGGTCGGCGTGCAGTTCGGGCTCTTCGGCGGCGCGATCCTGCAGCTCGGCACGGAGCGCCACCACGAGGCGTACCTGCCGCGTCTGATCACCGGGGAGCTGATGGGCTGCTTCGCGATGACCGAGACCGGGCACGGCTCCAACGTCCAGGCTCTCGGCACGGTGGCCCGGTACGACGCCGACAGCGGGCAGTTCGTCATCACCACCGAAGGCGACGCGGCGTGCAAGGACTACATCGGCAACGCGGCCCGCCACGCCGAGCTGGCGGTCGTCTTCGCCCAGCTGGAGGTGGGCGGGGAACGCAAGGGCGTGCACGCCTTCGTCGTCCCGGTCCGCGTGGACGGTGCGGTGGCCCCCGGCGTCCGCATCGAGGACGACGGCCGCAAGATGGGGCTCAACGGCGTCGACAACGGCCGGATCCGGTTCGACGGCGTGCGCGTGCCCCGCGAGGCGCTGCTCAACCGGTTCGCCGACGTGACCCCGGAGGGCGTCTACCAGAGCCCGATCGACAACCCCGACCGCCGCTTCTTCACCATGCTCGGCACGCTGGTCCAGGGCCGGGTCAGCGTCGCGGGCGGCGCCATCAACGCGAGCAAGGTCGCTCTGACGATCGCCACCAAGTACGGCAACCGCCGCCGTCAGTTCGAGGCCGCCTCGGACGGCGAGGAGCAGGTGCTCCTCGACTACGGCATGCATCAGCGCCGCCTGCTCCCGCTCATCGCACGCACGTACGCGCTGCACTTCGCCCAGGACGTCGTGCGCACGCAGCTGCACGACGTGTTCTCCGGCATCGACGACGACGAGCGCGCCCGGCGCGAACTGGAGGCACGGGCCGCGGGCACCAAGGCCCTCGGCACCTGGCACGCCACGCGCACGATCCAGGAGTGCCGCGAGGCGTGCGGAGGCGCCGGGTATCTCGCCGTCAACCGGTTCGCCGCCCTGAAGGCCGACAGCGACGTCTTCTCGACGTTCGAGGGCGACAACCACGTGCTGCTGCAGATGGTGGCGAAGGGGCTGCTGACGCATTACGCGAGCGAGTTCGAGAACATGGACCAGCTCGGCATGGTCCGGTACGTGACGGGTCTCGCCGTCGACACGGTCATCGAGAAGACCTCCGTCCACAAGCTGCTCGAACGGGTACGCGACCTGTTGCCCGGTGGCGACGAGTGGGACCAGGAAGCGGGCCTCTTCGACTCGGAGTACCAACTCGCCATGCTCCGCTTCCGTGAGGAGCACATGCTCGCCGGCCTGGCGCGTCGGCTCAAGCGCGGGATGGACCAGGAGAAGCATCCCGGGGTCGTCTTCTCGCAGGTCCAGGACCACGTCATCGCGGTGGCCCACGCACACGTCGAGCGACTGGTGCTCGAAGCGTTCGTCGACAAGGTGCGGCAGCTGCCGCCCGACGGGAGCGGCGGCGGCGAAGGGGAGAACAAGGCCGCGCTGGCCCTGCTGTGTGACCTGTTCGCCCTCTCCACCATCGAGGCGGACCGTGCCTGGTTCATGGAGCACGGCCGACTGACGGTCCAGCGTTCCAAGGCGATCCACCGCGAGGTGAACGACCTGTGCCGTAGGGTCCGGCCGATCGCGGAAGACCTCGTCGACGCCTGGAACATCCCGCCGCAAATGCTCCGCTCCCCCGACCTCGTGGGGTGACCGCGCCCCGGGTGCGTCGTCCGACCGCGCAGAGGACCGCGCCTCCGACATCGTTGTCGGAGGCGCGGCCGGTACACGGTTTCACCGCTCTACGGGATGTGGCACGCCCTATCGCGTGTAGACGGCAGCACTGCCGTACAGCTCCCTCGTGAACGCGGAGACGTCCGCGCTGCGATCGTTGCCGTCGAGGTTGTACGTCAGATAGACGCCGTACCCCTCGCTCACGGTGCGGCGGGCAAGGCTGGCGACCGTGCTCTGCGAGGTCCCGCCGATCTCGACGGCCGCCGGCGACAGCTTCGACTTGGGCAGGGAGATGCCGGGAACCTGCCAGGTGCCGTAGTACGGGTTCCAGGCGTAGTTGAACTTGGACGAGATGTCGACGCCGCCGTAGGACAGGCGCGACGCGGCCGGTCCGATGTTGTAGAGGCTGATGATCTTGTCGGGCATGTTCGCGCGCAACGCCGTCACCAGGTGCACGAACGAGCTCGCGTTGGGCTGGCCGGTGCCGTTGTTGCCGTACTCGGCGTACTCGTCGTCGAAGTCGATGCCGTCGAGGCGGTACTTGCTCACGGTGTCCGACAGCTGTTTCGCGAACGTCGAAGCCGCCCCCTGGGACGGGAAGTTGGCGAATCCGGCGCCCTGGTGGTTGCCGAGCACCGAGAGGACGACCTTGATGCCCTTCTCCTGCAGCGGCCGTATCTCCGTGGCGGCGTTGTCGAGGACACGCTGCACGTTCTCGTTGAAGTGCAGGTAGGCCGCCTTCTTGCTCGTGTCGTAGTTGATGTTCGCCGCGAAGATCACGGCGACGTCGAAGGCGTTCCCGCCGCCGTTGGCGAGGCTGTACTTGCCGACGTTCAGCATGCTGTTGTTGTTCACCTCGACGTACGCCACCGAGGTCGGCCCCTGCTTCTTGGGCGCCGGGGCCGGGGCGGGGGCCGCTGCCGCGTCGGTGGTGGCAGTCATGGCGGTCGTACCGAGGGTGAGGGCCGCGACGGCCGAGAGCGCGAGTGCGGCGGTCCGCACTCTGCTGCCTGCCTTGCTCCGTGCCAGAGTGAACATCGTTGATCGGTCTCCCATCGCGCGGGTCGGCGCCCGACTTGTTCGAAGCGCCGAGTGAGCGCTCCGAGTTTTCCGCTCCTGTGACCGAATGCGAAGATTCGTACGCGATTTCTTCACGACTCCCACGCACCTTGCGTCTCGGGCTTCCCGGGGCGGCGGCACGTCCGGCACCGGCCTGGCTACAGTCGCCCCATGCCCCAGCACGCCAAAAAGCACCACTTCATCCCCCAGTTCCTGCTGCACCATTTCGCCGGACCCAAGGGGAAACTGATCGTCCACCAGGTGATGAGCGAGCGGCGATTCGGCTCGGCCGTCCGCGACCTCGGCCACCGCAACTTCGGTCACTCGATCTACCGCCCGGGGCACGAACCCGACCACGTCTCGATGGAGGCGGCCATGGGAAAGATCGAGGGCGAGGCCGCCACCGTCGTCAGGGAACTGGTGCAGGGCCGGGAGCGCGCGGTACCCGCCCACGCCCGCAGTGCCCTGGCCTGGTTCCTGGCCCTCCAGTGGCAGCGCAGCCGCTTCCTGATGCACGTGACGGGCAGGGCGATCGGGGTCGAGGACGAGGACGAGGACGAAGAACAGTTCCAGACGAGCATGATGGGGTTCATCTCCATGTACGTGATCGATCCGTGGCAGCTGCGCCATGACGACAACGCGTACTACAAGGACCAGTGGAATCACCTCGTCTCCACTCTGCTGTCCAGCGACATGCACTGGTCCTGCTACCGCCCCCGTGGAGGCGGGCTCCTGGTCGGCGACAACCCGGTCTGCTTCTCCGGCGTGGTGGGCACCCCGCCGGAGGGCGTGCCGACCGGCTTCTTCGACCATGGCGTCGGGACCGGGTTCCACAACTTCCGCCGTCTGACGCTGCCGCTGGGCAGCAGGCTCGCCGTGATCATCTCCCGTGACCCCCACGACGCGTCGCGGCTCAGCGCCTCGGACATCAACCGCTACAGCGTCTTCAACAGCCGTGAGTTCGTGGCGCACGCTCCGGACTGGGCCAAGTCCCATCCGGACCTCGCCCGCGAGCTTCCTCAACTGCTGGAGCGACAGCGCCTGCTCGCGCCCGCTTTCCTGCAGGGGTACGCCCCCGGCGGCCAAAGCCACTAGCCCCCCGGTTCGGTCGTCGACGCCTCCAGCGGCGGCTCACGCACGCAGATCTCCATGACCTGAGCGGTCATCGACCACCGTGCGGCCGGGCGGCAGGCTTGAGTCATCACCCTGGCCGACGACGGCCGGATCCGCGCCGTTCACGGGTTCCTGGACCGCGTCCCCACGGCCTGGATCAGAGGCTGATGGCGATCTCGTGTTCCACGTGCAACAGCTTGCCGGGATTGCGGACGTGGTACGCGCCGGTGACGTAGCCGTTCTCCATGTGCACGGCCAGGACGCCGTCGACCTCGCCGTCGATCCGGACGAGGAGGGCCGGGCCGCCGTTTATCTGTACCGGTTCGAGGGTCCGTGCGCCCGCACGTCTCCACCACCCGGCGGCCAACAGGCGGGCGACGTTGTCCGCGCCCACGATGGGCCGTAGCAGGGCGTGTCGGACTCCGCCGCCGTCGCTGAGGGCGACGACGTCGGGTGCGAGGATGTCGAGCAGACCCTGCAGTTCACCGGTTTCGACGGCTTGCTGGAAGGCGTGGAGCGCAGCCCGGGTCTGGGCCGGGGAGGCGGTGCCGCGCGGTCGGCGCGCGGCGACGTGTGCCCGGGCCCGGTAGGCGAGTTGGCGAACCGCGGCCGGGCTCCTGTCGACTGCGTCGGCGATCTCGTCGTACGCCAGGTCGAACACCTCGCGGAGCACGAACACCGCCCGCTCGACCGGCGCGAGCGTCTCCAGTACCAGCAGCATCGCCATGGAGACGCTGTCGGCCAGGGCGACGTCCTCCGCCACGTCGGGCGCGGTCAGCAGCGGCTCGGGCAGCCATGATCCTACGTAGGACTCCTTGCGCCGACCGAGCGCGCGTACCCGGTCCAGTGCCTGCCGGGCCGAGATCTGCACCAGGTACGCGCGCTTCTTGCGTACCTTCGTCTGATCGACGGCAGCCCACCGCAACCAGGTCTCCTGCAGGACGTCTTCGGCGTCGGCGGCCGAACCGAGGATCTCGTAGGCGACGGTGAACAGCAGGTCCCGGTGGGCCAGGAACACCTCGGTGGCGCCGCCCTGCGCCTCCGCTCGAGCAACGCGATCCAGCGGACCGCCACACTGCTCGCGTGTGTCCGTGATCCGTCCGCCGTACTCGCTCATATCCGACTCCCGCCTTCTCACTTCCCCGCCGTGCCCGGCCGTGGTCCGTGCACTGGACGCCTGACGGCGATGTCGCGTAACACCCACGATGCATGGCCCACGTCACACGGCCGCGACTGTTACGGGATTCGAGGCACCGACGTCTCGTGTGCATCAGGACACCACGCGTCGTCCGCCGCAACCGAGAAGGGCAGAGAACATGAGCACCAGCAAGTTCGCCGTAGCAGGAGCAACCGGACGGCTGGGACGCCACGTCGTGGACGTCCTCACGGAACGGGGGCATCAGGTGGTGCCCATGTCCCGCACCACCGGCGTGGACGTGATCACGGGTGAGGGCCTGGCCGACGCGCTCGTCGGTGTCGACGTCATCATCGACGTCGCGTCGTGGCACGCCTCCGACCAGGAGGCCGCCACGAAGTTCTTCCGGACCGCCACAGGCAACCTGCACGAAGCCGGTCTGCGGGCGGAGGTCGACCGGATCGTCGCCGTGTCGATCATCGGCACGGACAAGGCCACCGCCGGTTTCGTCGCCGCCCAGCAGGTGCACGAGGAAGCCAACCTGTCCGGCCCGCTGCCCGCCCGCATCCTGCGGGCCGCGCAGTTCCACGAATTCGTCGGCCAACTCCTGGACTGGCGGCAGGGTGACGTCGCCCGCGTCCCCGCCCTGCCTACCCAGCTCGTGGCCTGCCGCACCGTGGCCGAGACGCTGGTCGACCTGGCCGCCGACCCCGGCGCCGCGCTGCCCGGTCCAGGGGTACCCATCCCCGAGATAGCCGGGCCCCGCACGGAAATCATGTCCGAGGCGGCAAAACTTCTCGGCGCCCGCCGAGGCATCGAGGTGGTCGGGGTCGACGGCTCCGGCATGCCCGACGGCGACATCGCGGCGGTCGGCGGATTCCTGCCCGGCTCACACGCCGAACTCGCCGGTCCCACGTTCCGGGAATGGCTGGACACCCAGTTCTGACCCGACGGGGCGGGGCGGCTGTGTTCCCCGGTCCGCGCCGGGACCGGCGAGCTCGCCCGCTGCGGCCGTGGACGGTCAACGCCCGCGCCTTGAGCGACAGTTGGTCAGGTGCGGTGTCGCCTGCGGCGGAGCCACGGCAGGAGGCCCCGGCGCGGCTGTGGGGCACCGTCCGCAGCCGGTCCAGCGGGGAGAGGTGCGGGTACTCGGTCGGGGTGCGGCAGTACGCGGGGAGAGGGCTGTTCCTCTTCTTCGGCTGGGGAGTGCGGTTCTTGGGGCTCGTCGTCGGCCGACGGTGTCAGGGTGGGGGCCTCAGGCGCCGGG
>NZ_LIPN01000314.1 GCF_001418325.1 Streptomyces atriruber
AGATGGGTATAAGGGAGAGGGAGAGCGCCGAGGCGTCGGTGGCGCCTGCGGAGAGGCACTGGGCGGCCGGTCACGACGTGCGGCATGCCGAGTACGGGCACGGGTGGGTGCAGGGGAGCGGCCTCGGCCGGGTGACGGTGCGCTTCGAGACGCCGCTTTCGGCGCCGGGACGGGTGCGGACGTTCCGTACGGACGACCCGGAGCTGGAGCCCGCGGAGCCGCTGCCGCTGGTCGCCGCGCCGCCGTCCCCCACCTCCGGATGAGGTGGATCAGGGGAGGGGCAGGGGGTGGATCAGGCGTGGATCAGGGGGTCTCCGTGCCTGCGACGTGGCCGAAGTTCTGGTCCGGAGGCGGCACGGCGGGCGGGGCCGGTGGTGGTGTCGTGTCCAGGCCGTAGTGGTGGTAGAGCTGGAGCTCCTGCTCGGGGGAGAGGTGGCGGCCGACTCCGAAGTCCGGGGCGTCCCTGATCAGGGCCCGGTCGAAGGGGATGAGCAGGGTGCCGTCCTCGACCAGTTCGCTGGGTTCCAGGGGGACAAAGGCGTCCCGGCTGAAGAGACCGGTGCGTATGGCTGCCCATTCCGGTGCGCCGGTGGCATCGTCGAGGTAGACCTCGTCGATGGTGCCGATCTTCGCCCCGTTCCGGTCGAACGCCTTGCGGCCGATCAGGTTGCGCGGATCGATATCGGTCTGCACGGGCCCTCCAGCTGGTCGCGGCTTGTCGAAATCGGGCGTAACTCATCCTTAATCATTCGTAGTCACTACGAAAGAGCACTTCGGGGCAGGTGGCCACTCGAGGGATCGGTCCTGGTCCTCGCTGGTAGGCTGGCGCCTGGCCGCTGACCCCGTGCGGGAGAGCTCTCCGGAATGTACTTCCCGGAGGCGCCGAAGGAGCAAATCCTCCCCGGAATCTCTCAGGCACCCGTACCGCACGGACGAGGTCACTCTGGAAAGCAGGGCGGGCGTCGGGCGGGCACGTTCGGAACCCTTCCTCACCGACGGTGAAAGCAGGTCTGTCGACAGACGGGCCTGTGAAGCTCTCAGGTTGACATGACAGAGGGGGAGGCCGTCCGGGTACCCGCGCCGTGGTACCCCTCGCAGGTCGTGCAGACCAGGAGGCCTCCGCAATGACTGCCACCAATCGCATCCCGCTCTCCGAGCTCGAGCAGGGCATCCCCTTCGAGCAGCGGCACATCGGGCCCGATGCGGAAGCGCGCGCCAAGATGCTCGCCCAGGTCGGGTACGGCTCGCTCGACGAGCTGACGGCCGCCGCGGTACCGGATGTGATCAAGAACGCCGAGGCGCTGAACCTGCCCGGCGCACGCACCGAGGCCGAGGTCCTGGCCGAGCTGCGCTCCCTCGCCGACCGTAACCAGGTCCTCGATTCCATGATCGGACTCGGCTACTACGGAACCTTCACCCCGCCGGTCATCCTGCGGAACGTGATGGAGAACCCGGCCTGGTACACCGCCTACACGCCGTACCAGCCCGAGATCTCGCAGGGCCGGCTGGAGGCGCTCCTCAACTTCCAGACGATGGTCGCCGAGCTGACCGGCCTGCCCACCTCCGGGGCCTCGCTCCTCGACGAGGGCACCGCCGCCGCCGAGGCCATGGCCCTCTCGCGGCGCATGGGCAAGGTCAAGAACGGCGTCTTCGTCGTCGACGCCGACGCGCTGCCGCAGACCATCGCCGTCATCCAGACCCGCGCCGAGCCGACCGGCGTCGAGATCGTCGTCGCCGATCTGAGCGAGGGCATCCCGGCCGAGGTCGCCGAGCGCGGTGTCGTGGGCGTGCTCGTCCAGTACCCGGGCGCCTCCGGCGTCGTACGGGACATAAAGCCGCTCATCGACCAGGCCCACGAGATCGGCGCCGTCGTCACCGTCGCCGCCGACCTGCTCGCCCTCACCCTGCTCACCTCGCCCGGCGAGCTGGGCGCCGACATCGCCGTCGGCACGACGCAGCGCTTCGGCGTCCCGATGGGCTTCGGCGGCCCGCACGCCGGGTACATGGCGGTGCGCGAGAAGTTCGCCCGCAGCCTTCCGGGACGGCTCGTCGGCGTCTCTGTCGACGCCGACGGCAACAAGGCCTACCGGCTCGCCCTGCAGACCCGTGAGCAGCACATCCGCCGCGAGAAGGCCACCAGCAACATCTGTACCGCTCAGGTGCTGCTCGCCGTCATGGCCGGAATGTACGCCGTGTACCACGGGCCCGAGGGCCTCAAGTCCATCGCGCGGCGCACCCACCGGTACGCGACGCTGCTCGCCGCCGGGCTCACCGCCGGTGGTGTCGAGGTCGTCCACGGCGCGTACTTCGACACGCTGACCGTGCGTGTCGAGGGCAGGGCCGAGGAGCTCGTCTCCGCCGCCCGCGAAGGCGGCGTGAACATCCACCAGATCGACGCCGACCACGTCTCCCTCGCCTGCGACGAGACCACGACGCGGGCGCAACTGGCCGCCGTGTGGAGCGCGTTCGGGGTCGAGGCCGACGTCCAGGAGCTGGATGCCGCCACCGCCGACACGCTGCCCGAGGGCCTGCTGCGCAGCGACGACTACCTGGCGCACCCGGTCTTCCACCAGCACCGCTCCGAGACCGCGATGCTGCGCTACCTGCGCAAGCTCGCCGACCGCGACTACGCGCTCGACCGCGGCATGATCCCGCTGGGCTCCTGCACCATGAAGCTCAACGCGACCACCGAGATGGAGCCGGTCACCTGGCCCGAGTTCGGCCAGCTGCACCCCTTCGCCCCCGCCCAGCAGGCGCAGGGCTACCTCACGCTCATCCGTGAGCTGGAGGAACGTCTCGCCGAGGTCACCGGGTACGACAAGGTCTCCCTGCAGCCCAACGCCGGATCGCAGGGCGAGCTCGCGGGGCTGCTCGCGGTCCGTGGATACCACCGGGCCAACGGCGACGAGCAGCGCACCGTCTGCCTCATCCCGTCGTCCGCGCACGGCACCAACGCCGCGAGCGCCGTCATGGCGGGCATGAAGGTCGTCGTCGTCAAGACCGCCGACGACGGCGAGATCGACGTCGAGGACCTGCGCGCCAAGATCGAGAAGCACCGCGACGAGCTGTCCGTGCTGATGATCACGTACCCGTCGACGCACGGCGTCTTCGAGGAGCACGTCGCCGACATCTGCGCGTCGGTCCACGAGGCCGGCGGTCAGGTGTACGTCGACGGGGCCAACCTCAACGCCCTGGTGGGCCTCGCCAAGCCGGGCCACTTCGGCGGCGACGTCTCGCACCTCAACCTGCACAAGACGTTCTGCATCCCGCACGGCGGCGGCGGTCCGGGCGTCGGCCCGGTCGGTGTGCGCGAGCACCTCGCGCCGTACCTGCCCAACCACCCGCTGCAGCCCGCAGCCGGTCCCGAGACCGGTGTCGGCCCGATCTCCGCGGCGCCGTGGGGCTCCGCGGGCATCCTGCCGATCTCGTGGTCGTACGTACGCCTCATGGGCGGCGAGGGCCTCAAGCGCGCCACCCAGGTCGCGGTGCTCTCGGCCAACTACATCGCCAAGCGCCTGGAGCCGCACTACCCGGTGCTCTACACCGGCCCCGCCGGTCTCGTCGCGCACGAGTGCATCGTCGACCTGCGGCCGCTCAGCAAGGCGACCGGTGTCAGTGTCGACGACATCGCCAAGCGGCTCATCGACTACGGCTTCCACGCGCCGACCATGTCGTTCCCGGTCGCGGGCACCCTGATGATCGAGCCCACGGAGAGCGAGGACCTGGGCGAGATCGACCGGTTCTGCGAGGCGATGATCGCCATCCGCCGGGAGATCGAGAAGGTCGGCTCCGGCGAGTGGAGCGCCGACGACAACCCGCTGCGGAACGCCCCGCACACCGCCGTCGCGCTGAGCGGTGAGTGGGAGCACGGCTACAGCCGCGAGGAGGCCGTCTTCCCGCCCGGCGTCGTCGCCGCGGACAAGTACTGGCCGCCGGTGCGCCGCATCGACCAGGCCTACGGCGACCGGAACCTCGTCTGCTCCTGCCCGCCGCTGGATGCGTACGAGGACTGATGCAGGCGCCCGTGTGGAGCGGGCATGCGTCGGGGCCGGTTCGGAGACTTCTCTCCGGGCCGGCCCCTCGTCTTTCCTGTGCTGCTTCGGTGCTGTGCGGCGATGCTTGTGCGGTCGTGCCAGTGCTCAGGCGGCCGTCATGACCTGGTCGGTGCCCAGCGGTCGGTGCGGGGCGATGATCTGGCCGTCCGGCAGCAGCTCACCGGTGTCCTCGAAGATCAGGACGCCGTTGCACAGCAGGCTCCAGCCCTGCTCCGGGTGGCTGGCCGCGAGGAGCGCGGCCTCCCGGTCGGCGGAGTCGGCTGTCGGGCACGGTGGTTGGTGCTGGCACATGGAAGGGTTCTTTCGCTGCGATGAGATGGCTGTGACGTCGGTCCTGTGGCTCGATGCGGTATTCATAACCGCCCCCCGTTGTAGTTGGTCCGATCCCAGTGTTGCCCTCCGGGCGTCAATCCGCAGGGATTTTGCCGCAGCGGCTCCTACTGCTTAATGACGTATCACCCGCCCGGACGGTTCAGCCCAACTTCCCCGTCTCTTCGGGTGGTTCGGGGTGGCCTGACCGGGCTAGTCCACCTGGGTGGGCAGTGCTGTGCCCCGCGGCCGGGGGTGGCGGCGGGGCAC
>NZ_LIPN01000315.1 GCF_001418325.1 Streptomyces atriruber
GCGCAGGGCGCCCTGCGCGTGACGGGGGTGGACGGGGAGGACGACCGGGCCCTCGCGGCGCCCGAGACGGGCCTGGAGGCGACCGTCACCTATGGTCTCGCCGAGTTCATCGCGGCGGAGGAGATGGCCCGTTCGCGGGGCTTCTGGTGGTCGCCCGACTCGGCGCGGCTGCTCGTCGCGCGGGTGGACGACGCCCCCGTACAGCGGTGGTGGATCGCTGATCCGGCGCATCCGGACCGGGCGCCCGAGCAGATCGCGTACCCGGCCGCGGGCACGCCCAACGCGGACGTGAGCCTGTGGGTCCTCGGTCTGGACGGCTCGCGCACCGAGGTGGTCTGGGACCGCGCCCGCTTCCCCTATCTCGCCCGGGTGCACTGGTCGGCGGACGGTGCGCCACTGCTTCTCGTGCAGTCCCGCGACCAGTGCGGCCAGCTGTATCTCGCGGTGGATCCGGAGAGCGGGGCCACGCGGATGGTGCACGCGGAGGAAGATCCAGAATGGCTTGAACTTTTCCCTGGTGTGCCGTGCTGGTCGCCCAGCGGGAAGCTGGTGCGGATCGCCGACGAGGGGGGAGCCCGCGTCCTGGCGTGGGGGGAACGCCCGCTGACCGGACCGCAGTTGCACGTCCGCGCGGTCCTCGACGTCACCGAGGAGGACATCCTGGTGTCGGCGTCGGCGGGTGCGGCCGCGGCCGACCCGGAGACCGGCGAGATCCACGTGTACCGCGTCAACGAACTGGGCGTGGAGCGCGTCTCGCAGGAGCCGGGCGTGCACTCGGCGGTGCGCGCGGGCGGCCTCACCGTCCTGGTGTCCGCCACGCTCGACCGCCCCGGCGCCCAGGTGCGGGTGCTGCGCGGGGGCAAGCAGGTGGCGACCATCGCCTCACACGCCCAGCGCCCAGGGCTCACACCGCGCGTGACGCTCACGGAAGGGGGCACGCGGAACATCCCGTGCGCCGTCCTGCTCCCCACTGATTACAAGGAGACGGACGGGCCTCTTCCGGTACTGCTCGATCCGTACGGCGGCCCGCACGGCCAGCGCGTCCAGCGTGCGCACAACATCTTCCTGACCTCGCAGTGGTTCGCCGACCAGGGCTTCGCGGTGCTCGTCGCGGACGGCCGCGGCACCCCGGGCCACTCCCCCGGCTGGGAAAAGTCGATCAAGAACGACAAGACCCGCACGCTGGAGGACCAGGTCGACGCCCTCCACGCGCTCGCCGAGCAGTTCCCCTTCGACCTGTCCCGGGTGGCGATCCGCGGCTGGTCCTACGGCGGCTACCTGGCGGGCATGGCCGCGCTGCGCCGGCCCGACGTGTTCCACGCCGCGGTGGTAGGCGCCCCGGTCACGGACCTGCGGCTCTACGACACGCACTACGAGGAGCGGTACCTGGGCGATCCGAACCAGACCCCGGAGACGTACCGGCACAACTCCCTGATCTGGGACGACGGGCTCGTGGAGGCGGCCGAGCCGCACCGCCCGATGCTCGTCGTGCACGGCCTGGCCGACGACAACGTGGTGGTGGCGCACTCCCTGCGGCTGTCCTCCGCGCTGCTCGCCGCGGGCCGCCCGCACGAGGTCCTGCCGCTGTCCGGCGTCACCCACATGACCCCGCAGGAGCAGGTCGCGGAGAACCTGCTCCTGCTCCAGGTGGACTTCCTCAAGCGGTCCCTGGGGATCCCGAGGAAGTAGGCGCGAGCCGCCCCGCCCGCTACGGCACGACCTGCTTCTCCTCGGCGAAGTGGCAGGCCGAGTCGTGCGCGGCGGGGCTGTCGTCGAGGCGGAACTCCGCCGGCACGGCGAGCAGCGGGACCTCCAGCGCGCACCGCTCCTGCGCCTTCCAGCAGCGGGTGCGGAAGCGGCAGCCGGAGGGCGGGTTGGCGGGCGAGGGCACGTCCCCGGAGAGGATGATCCGCTCGCGGTGCTCGCGCGCCTCGGGGTCGGGGACGGGCACGGCGGAGAGCAGCGCCTGGGTGTAGGGGTGCGTCGGGTGGTCGTAGATCTCCGCGTCCGAGCCGATCTCCACGATCCGCCCCAGGTACATCACGCCGACCCGGTCGGAGATGTGCCGGACGATCGACAGGTCGTGCGCGATGAAGACGTAACTCAGGTCGAACTCGTTCTGGAGGTTCTCCAGGAGATTGACGACCTGCGCCTGCACGGAGACGTCGAGGGCGGAGACCGGTTCGTCGGCGACGATGACCTCGGGGCGCAGCGCCAGGCCGCGCGCGATGCCGATGCGCTGGCGCTGGCCGCCCGAGAACTGGTGCGGATAGCGGTTGATGTACTCGGGGTTGAGCCCGACCACGTCCAGGAGCTCCTGCACCTTCTGGCGGCGCGACCCCTTGGGGGCCACCTCGGGGTGGATCTCGTACGGCTCGCCGATGATGTCGCCGACCGTCATCCGGGGGTTCAGGGACGTGTAGGGGTCCTGGAACACCATCTGGATGTTGCGGCGGACCGCCTTGAGGGCGCGGCCGGAGAGCTTGGTGATGTCCTCTCCCTTGTAGCGGATCTCGCCCGCGGTCGGCCGCTCCAGGTTGACGAGCATCCTCGCGACCGTCGACTTGCCGCAGCCGGACTCCCCCACGATGCCGAGCGTCTCGCCCTGCCCCAGGTCGAAGTCGACGCCGTCCACGGCCTTGACCGCACCGACCTGCTTGCGGATGACGATGCCCTGGGTCAGCGGATAGTGCTTGACCAGGCCGCGGACCCGGAGGATCGGCTCGCGCCCCGAATCCGATCCGTGCTCGGCGAAGTCCATCTCGCCCTTGGCCTTGTCCAGCAGCTGCCGTGCGGTCTCGCCCTCCTCCGCCAGCTGCTTCTTGCTGATGTGCGCGCCGCCCTCACCGTGTCGCATCGAGCGTCTCCTTCCAGAAGTGGCAGGCGCTCCTGCGGTCGGCGGCCAGTCCCTCGTACGTCACCTGCGCGAGCGGTGGCTCGTCGGTGCGGCAGACGTCCTGGGCCATGGGGCAGCGGGGGTTGAAGGCGCAGCCGGGCGGAATGTTCATGAGGTTCGGCGGCAGCCCCTTGATCGCGTACAGCTCCTGGCCCTTCTGGTCCAGGCGCGGGATGGATTCGAGCAGGCCGCGGGTGTAGGGGTGCGCGGGCGCCCGGTAGATCTCGTGGACCGGGGCCTGTTCGACGATGCGGCCCGCGTACATGACGGCGATGGTGTCGGCGACGTCCGCCACGACGCCGAGGTCGTGGGTGATGAGGATCAGGCCCATGTTCATCTCGCGCTGGAGCTCCGCGAGCAGGTCCATGACCTGGGCCTGGACGGTGACGTCGAGGGCGGTGGTGGGCTCGTCGGCGATGATCAGCGAGGGTTCCAGCGCCATCGCCATGGCGATCATGATGCGCTGGCGCATGCCGCCGCTGAACTGGTGCGGAAACTGCCCGACCCGCTCCTTGGCGGCCGGGATGCGCACCCGGTCCATCAGTTCGACGGCCTTGGCCCTGGCGTCCTTGCGCGACATGCCGCGGTGGACGACGTACATCTCGCCGAGCTGCTCGCCGACGCTGAGCACCGGGTTCAGGGAGGACAGCGCGTCCTGGAAGATCATCGCCATGCCGGCGCCACGGATCTTGCGCCGCTCCTCCTCCTTGAGCCCCAGGAGGTCCTGGCCGCGGAAGAGGATCTCACCCCCGGTGATCTTTCCGGGCGGGGTGTCGAGGATGCCCATGACGGCCTGGGCGGTGACGGACTTGCCGGAGCCGGACTCGCCGAGGACGGCGAGCGTCTCGCCCGCGTCGACGCTGTAGTCGACGCCGTTGACGGCTCGGGCGACGCCGTCCCTGGTGCGGAACTCCACGTGCAGGTCACGCACTTCGAGCAGCTTGGACGCCGCGGGCGTGCCGGACGCGGCCGCCTCGGATGCCACGGTTGCCATGGGCGCCTACCTCAGCTTCGGGTCGAGGGCGTCGCGCACCGCGTCGCCGAGCATGATGAACGCGAGCACGGTGATCGCCAGGGCTCCGGCGGGCCAGAGCAGCATGTGCGGGGCGTTGCGGATGTACTGGGAGGCGGCCGAGATGTCGATGCCCCAGCTGACGGTCGGCGGCTTCAGACCGACCCCGAGGTAGGAGAGCGTGGCCTCCAGGGCGATGTACGTGCCGAGCGCGATGGTCGCCACGACGATCACGGGGGCGATGGCGTTCGGGGTGATGTGACGCAGCAGCATCCGGGAGTTGGAGGCGCCGAGGGCCCGCGCCGCCTGCACGTAGTCGTTCTGTTTGGCGGTGATGACGGAGCCGCGGGCGATGCGGGAGATCTGCGGCCAGCCGAGCAGCACCATGAAGCCGATCACCGGCCAGACGGTGGAGCTGGTGACCACCGAAAGGAGCACCAGACCGCCGAGGACGACGGGGATGGCGAAGAAGATGTCGGTGATGCGGGAGAGGACCGCGTCCCACGCCCCGCCGAAGAACCCGGCGAGGCCGCCGAGCACGCTGCCGATGACGGCGACGCCGAGGGTGGCGCACACGCCGACGGTGACGGAGACGCGGGTGCCGTACACGACCCGCGTGTAGACGTCGCAGCCCTGCTCGTTGTAGCCGAAGGGGTGGCCGGGCGCCGAGCCCTTCTGGGCGTTGGAGAGGTCGCAGTCGAGCGGGTTGCCGGAGGCGATGAGCGAGGGCCACAGGGAGATGACGACGAGGAAGAGGATGACCAGGCCCGAGACGATGAAGATCGGGTTGCGCCGCAGGTCCCGCCAGGCGTCGGACCAGAGGCTGCGGGCGGGGGCCGAGGGGCCGCCGCCGTCGGGCCCGCCCGGCGTCTTCTCCAGGGAGGTCGCCTCGCTCGCGGCGAGGTCCATCGCGCCGCCCATGCCGGTCGCGGCGATGGCGCCCTCTGGCTGATGGGGTTCAGGCATAGCGGATCCTCGGGTCGAGTACGGCGTACAGGAGGTCGACGATCAGGTTGGCCACCAGGAAGACGAGGACGAGGACGGTCACGAAGCCGACGACGGTCTGGGTGCTCTGGCGGAGGATCCCCTGGTAGAGCTGGAAGCCGACGCCGTGGATGTTGAAGATCCGCTCGGTGACGATCGCGCCGCCCATCAGCGCGCCCACGTCGGTGCCGATGAAGGTGACGACGGGGATCAGGGAGTTGCGCAGCAGGTGCCGGGTGACGACGCGGCGCCGGGGCAGGCCCTTGGCGACGGCGGTGCGGACGTAGTCGGCGCGCCGGTTCTCCGCGATGGAGGTGCGGGTCAGCCGGGTGACGTACGCCAGGGAGACCGAGGCGAGCACGAGTCCTGGGATCAGCAGCTCGTTGAAGGGCGCCTCGCTCGACACCGAGGGTTTGATGACGCCCCACTGCACGCCCAGCAGCAGCTGCAGGACGAGTCCGGTGACGAAGGTGGGGATGGAGATCACCACGAGCGTGAGCAGCAGCACCACGGTGTCGACGGGGCGCCCGCGCCGCAGGCCCGTCAGCACGCCCAGCGAGATGCCGATGACGATCTCGAAGACGATGGCGACGACGGTCAGCCGGATGGTGACGGGGAAGGCGGCCGACATCAGCTCGGTGACCTTCTGGCCGTTGAACGCGGTGCCGAAGTCGCCGGTGAAGACGTTGCCCATGTACGTGAGGTACTGCTGCCACACCGGCTTATCGAGGCCGAACTCCTTCTTCAGCTGGGCGGCCGTGGCGGGGTCGCACTTGCGGTCGCCGCACAGGCCCGCGACGGGGTCGCCCATCACGTTCACCATCAGGAAGATCAGCAGCGTGGCGCCGATGAAGACCGGGATCATCTGCAGCAGACGCCGGATCACATAACGTCCCATGGGGGCTCCGGAATTAAGGGGAGCGGCCGCCCGGCTCCCCCGCGGGGGCCGGGCGGCCGCTCCCGGCGTCTCAGTTGACCTTGATCTCGTTGTAGACCGGCACGCTGAACTGGTTCAGCGAGACGTCGGAGACCTTGTCCGAGTAGCCGGCGCTGCCGTTCTGGTACCAGAGCGGGATGGCGGGCATCTCCTTGGCGAGGATCTTCTCGGCGTCCTGGAACTTGCCGATCGCCTTGTTGGTGTCCGTCTCGCCGTTGGCCTCGTTGACGAGCTTGTCGAACTGCTTGTCGGAGAACTTGCCGTCGTTGGACGGGGCGTCGGTGAAGTAGACCGGCTCCAGGAAGTTCTGGATCAGCGGGTAGTCCATCTGCCAGCCCGCACGCCAGGCGCCGTCCAGCTCCTGCTTGGACGCCTTGCTGCGGAAGTCGGCGAAGGTGCCGACGGGGTTGGCGACGCAGGCCTTGTCGTTGCCGAGCGCCTTGTTGATGGAGTTGCAGACGGCGTCGACCCACTCCTTGTGCGAGCCGGTGTCCGCGTTGTAGGTGACCTTGAGGGTGCCGCCGGGGATGCCGCCGCCGTCCTTGACCAGCTGCTTCGCCTTGTCGGCGTCGTAGGTGCAGGCGTCGCCGCACAGCCCCTTCTTGAAGCCGCCCTTGTCGCCGAGGACCGGGGAGGTCCAGTCGGAGGCGGGCGTCCGCGTCTTCTGGAAGATCGTCTCGGTGATCTGTTCGCGGTTGATCGCCATGGACAGGCCCTGGCGGACCTTCTCCAGGCCCGGCTTGTTCCACTTGCTGTCGTAGAAGGGGAAGGCGAGGGTCTGGATGATGCCGGCGGGGGTGTTGATGTAGCGGTCGCCGAGGTCGTTCTTGGCGTTCTTGAGCTGCGAGGCGGGGACGTCGTCGACCAGGTCGAGGTTGCCGGCCATCAGGTCGGTGTAGGCGGTGTTGTTGTCGGTGTAGACCTTCATGTCCACACCGCCGTTCTGCGCCTTGTCGTCGCCGGGGTAGCCGTCCCACTTGCGCAGGGACATCTTCGAGCCCTTGGTGTACGAGTCCACGGTGTAGGGACCGTTGCCGATGGGCTTGGAGAGCCAGGCGTCGTGGTCGTCGTAGAACGCCTTGGGCAGCGGCGCGAAGGCCGGATAGCCGAGGGTGTCGGGCCAGGTGGAGAACTTCTGGCTGAGCTTGACCGTGAAGGTCTTGTCGTCGACGACCTTCAGTCCGGAGAGGGTCTGCGCGCCGGGGTCGCCCTTCTCGGGGTGGACCTTGTCGTAGCCCTCGATGTAGCCGAAGAAGTAGGCGTTCTTCTGGTTGTTCTTGAGGTTGGCGCCGTAGTTCCAGGCATCGACGAAGGACTTGGCGGTGACCTTCTCGCCGTTGCTGAACTTCCAGTTGTCCTTGATCTTGACCGTGAAGTTCTGGGCGTCGTCGGTGTCGATCGACTCGGCGATCATGTCCTTGGCCTCGCCGGTCTTCGGGTCGTACCGCTTGAGGCCCCGGAAGACCATGTCGAGGATCTTGCCGCCCTGGACCTCGTTGGTGTTCGCCGGTTCCAGCGGGTTCTGGGGGTCGCCCCAGGAGGAGCTCACGATGCCGGAGCCGTCGCCACCGCCGCCGCTGCTTCCCCCGCCACCGCAGGCCGTCGCCGCGAGAGCGACGGCCACCGCACATGCGGCCCACTTGGCGTGCGTGGCTCCACGCATGGAGTCCTCCTGATCCTCGGCTACCGCGATTACTTACCGCCAAATATCGCTGCAAGGGGAATGAACCGCACATTTACCCCACCCGTACGAGTCGGAGCCCATCCGGATGTACGCATTCCGAGACGACCCCGACCGCATATCGGACTCATATCCGACTCAATGCCGCGCTTGCCCCGCCCCGGCACACCTTGTCCATCACGCATGATTACGCCAACGCAATGTCATGCCCACGCTTAGGTAAAGAAGAAATAAAGGAGCTCAAGAGAGGCTCAAAGCGGCTCACGATTCATTGACCGCGTGGGAAACGCCTTGCGAAAGTCGCGCCAAGCCCGTGGGTGCTGGTTGTCCTGCGGATTCCTGATGACCCTCTTCGGGCCTGGAGCGCCATGACCTCCCCAACTCCCGCCACTGCCGCCACGCTTGAAGTGACGGGCAAAACAGACGGCACGCCGCCACCGCCCAAGGACCAGGGCAGCAAGGGCCGTTCACCGGGACGGCTCGCCTGGACCCGCTTCAAGCGGGACAAGTCCGGCGTGATCGCCGCCTGTGTCGTGATCTTCTTCTTCGTCGTCGCGCTCTGCGCGCCGCTGATCGCGAAGGTGTACGGGAAGAATCCGTACGACACCTACGGACTCGACCAGCCGGGACTGCTCAACGACTTCAACTACCCGATCAAGCCGAACGGCGGCATCGACGGGGACTTCTGGTTCGGCGTCGAGCCGGTCCTCGGCAGGGACGTCTTCACCTTCCTGCTCTACGGAATCCGCAACTCCCTGCTGATCGCGACCGCGACGACGCTTCTCGTCACCCTGCTCGGCATCACCATCGGCCTCACCGCCGGATACATCGGCGGGAAGACGGACTACCTCATCGGCCGGATCATCGACATCCTGCTGGCCTTCCCGTCGACGCTCTTCTACATCGCGTTCTTCCCGGTGATGATCTCGGTCCTGGTCAGCCCCGAGGACAAGATCCCGCAGTGGCTCACCGTCACCAGCCTCATCACGGTGATGACCGCCTTCGGCTGGGCCCCCCTGGCGCGACTGCTCCGCGGCGAGGTACTCGCCCTGCGCGAGCGGGAGTTCGTGGAGGCGGCCAAGGTCACCGGCGCCTCACCGGCGCGCATCATCTTCAAGGAACTGCTCCCGAACCTGTGGACGCCGATCCTGATCCAGGCGACGCTCCTGCTCCCGCTGTTCGTCACCGCCGAGGCGGGCCTGGCCTTCCTGGGCGTCGGACTCGAGGAGCCGACGCCGGACTGGGGAGTGATGATCCAGAACGGCTCGAAGTACTACCAGGACGACATCACCTTCATGGTGTTCCCCGGCCTCGCCATGGTGATCTTCGTGGTGGCCTTCAACCTGCTCGGGGACTCGGTGCGCGACGCGCTCGACCCGAAGACCCGACGCTGACGCTCCCCCGGGGCAGGCACGCGCGACGGGGCCGTGCCCGCCCGCTCTTCGCTCTCTTTCCTTCACACAGGGTTGGTAGCCAGATGGCAATCTCACGCAGAAACCTCCTCATCTCGACGTCGGTCGCGGCGGGCGGCTCGCTCGTGCTGTCCGCGTGCAGCAGCGGCGACTCGGGCGGTGGGGACGGCGGCTCGCACGGCGGGGCCACGGAGTACACCAACGCGAGCGTGAAGGTCGGCACCGAGAAGGACTCGACCGGGCCCGCGCCCGGGGTCCCCGGCGCCAAGAAGGGCGGCACGATCTACGGCGTCGCCGAGGACGACGTGTCGCACATGGACCCGCAGCGCATCTACTTCGCGTACAACTCCTCCCTCGCCAACCTCTTCGCGCGCTGCCTCACCGGCTACCAGACCGACATGGAGGGCCACCAGATCCTCGTCGGCGACCTCGCCACCGACACCGGCAAGGCCTCGGACGACAACAAGACCTGGACCTTCACGCTCAAGGAGGGCGTGAAGTGGCAGGACGGCAGCGACCTCACCGTCGACGACGTCCGGCACGGCTTCGAGCGCGGCTGGGCCCCGTTCATCACCGAGGGCGCCATCTACGTCCAGCAGGCGCTGACCGGCAAGGGCGCCAAGTGGCGTGACGCGTACGAGGGTCCGTACAAGGGCAAGCACCTGGACTCGATCGTCACCGACAAGGCGAAGCGGACGATCACCTTCCATCTGAAGGAGTCGCGCCCGGAGTTCAACTTCACGCTGGCCATGCACTCGTACGCGGCCGCTCCCGTGAAGCACGACACCAAGGAGAAGTACGACAAGGCGCCCTTCTCCTGCGGCCCCTACATCGTCAAGCACCGCACCATCGACAAGTCGATGACGCTGACGCGCAACAAGCACTGGGACCCGAAGACCGACTCCATCCGCAACGCCTACCCGGACAGCTTCGAGTTCGAGTTCGGGCCGACCGGCCCCGAGTCCTGCGACCGCTTCATCGCGGACCAGGGCAAGGACCAGCAGATGGTCGCGATCTACGAGCCGATCCCGGCCGAGCGCATGCAGAAGGTGCTCACCACCCCGGACATCAAGAAGCGCAGCTTCAACGGCCTGTCGTCGGGCACCTACTAC
This sequence comes from Streptomyces atriruber, assembly GCF_001418325.1. GTDB lineage: Bacteria > Actinomycetota > Actinomycetes > Streptomycetales > Streptomycetaceae > Streptomyces > Streptomyces atriruber. The sequence continues at coordinate 10,035 of NZ_LIPN01000315.1, forward strand.
TTCGCCATCAACATGAAGCGCGTCACGGACGTCGAGGTGCGCAAGGCGCTGCTCATCGCCTGGCCGCTGGAGCAGAGCCGCAAGATCTACGGCGGCACCACCGCGGGCGACTACGCGACGACGATCCTCAGCCCCGACATCGTCGGCCGCGAGAAGTTCGACCTCTACGACAAGCTCGACGAGCCGCAGGGCGACGTCAAGCGGGCCCACGAGATCCTGAAGAAGGCCGGCAAGCTCGGCACGAAGATCGTGTACGCCTTCCCGCGGCGCCCCACCTACGACAAGACCAAGATCATCATCGAGAAGAACCTGAAGGCCGCGGGCTTCGAGCCGGTCATCAAGCCGCTCAACTCGACGGACTTCTACGACCAGGCCCAGCGCCTGGACAACAAGTTCGACGTGATGTGGTTCGGCTGGTCGCCGGACTGGCCGACCGCCTACACGATGATCCAGCCGATGCTCGACGGCACGGCCATCGGCGACGGCCAGAACAACGTCTCGCAGTGCGACGTCCCCTGGATCAACGAGGCGATCAAGAAGAACGCCGTCATCTCGGACCCGAAGGAAGCCGGCAAGGCCTGGGCCGCGCTCGACAAGCGGATCATGAAGGAGGTCGTGCCGATCATTCCGGAGACCTACCAGCGCCGCTGGTACCTGCACGGCTCCAAGGTCGGCGGCGCCATCCACGACCCGCAGTTCGCAGCGACGCTGCTCCACAAGACGTACGTCAAGGGCTGACGCGCCCCCGGGGCGGGCTCCCGGGTTCTTCCCGGGGGCCCGCCCCGACCCTCACCTCCCTCACGGCATCCGTCAGGAATCCCAACTGCCATGCTCCGCTTCCTCATTCGCCGCGTCATCGGCGGCGCGATGATCCTGCTGATCATCAGCGCGATCGTCTTCCTTCTCTTCTACGCCGCTCCGCGCGATCCCGCGCGCCTGGCCTGCGGCAAGGTCTGTCCGCCGGACACGCTGGCACTGGTGAAGCACAACCTGGGGATCGCCGACCCGCTGCCGGTGCAGTTCTGGCACTGGTTCGAGGGTCTGTTCGTCGGCCGCGACTACGACACCTACGGGTTCTGTGACGCGCCCTGCCTCGGCTACTCGTTCCGCAACCGGGAACCCGTCCTGGCCACCATCCTCGACCGCTTCCCCACCACCGTCTCGCTCTCCATGGGCGCCGCGGTCGTGTTCGTCGTCCTCGGCGTGGGCACCGGCATGCTGGCCGCCGTCAAACAGGGCAAGGCCGTCGACAAGATCGCCTCGTCGGCGTCGCTCATCGCCTCCTCGATGCAGATCTACGTCGTCGGCGTCTTCGCCGTGTACCTCCTCACCGACCAGCTGCATCTGCTCGACCGGCCCGCGTACACACCGATCACCGAGAACCCCGCGCAGTGGTTCTCCGGGCTGCTGATCCCCTGGCTCGTGCTCGCGCTGATCTTCACCGCGAACTACACCCGCATGGCCCGCTCGCAGCTCGTCGAGACGATGAACGAGGACTACGTCCGCACGGCCAGGGCCAAGGGGCTCTCGCGCCGCACGGTCTTCTTCCGCTTCGCCTGGCGCGGCGCGATGGGCCCGATCGTCACCATCTTCGGCCTGGACATCGGCGTCCTGCTCGGCGGCGCGATCATCACCGAGAAGACCTTCGCCCTGCACGGCATCGGTGAGCTGTCGGTGAAGGCGGTCGACACGAGCGACCTGCCGCTCCTGCTCGGCGTGGTCCTGGTGGCGGCCACCGCGATCGTCATCTTCAACATCGTCGTCGACGCCCTCTACGCGCTGATCGACCCGCGCGTGCGGCTGTCCTAGGGCTCAGGGAGAGATCTGATGAGCACCACCCCCTTCCTGTCCGTACGCGACCTGCGCGTCCACTTCGCCACCGAGGACGGCACGGTCAAGGCCGTCGACGGTCTCGACTTCGAGCTGGAGAAGGGCAAGACCCTCGGCATCGTGGGCGAGTCCGGCTCCGGCAAGTCCGTGACGAACCTCGCCATCCTGGGCCTGCACCACAAGGACAGCACCGCCATCGACGGCGAGATCGTCCTCGACGGCAAGGAGCTGCTCACCGCCACCGAGCGGGAGCTGGAGCAGTTGCGCGGCAACAAGATGGCGATGATCTTCCAGGACGCGCTGGCGTCGCTGTCGCCGTACCACACCATCGGCCGGCAGATCGGCGAGACGTTCCGCAAGCACACCGGCGCCTCCAAGAAGGAGGCCAGGGACCGGTCGGTCGAGATGCTGACGAAGGTCGGCATCCCGCAGCCCGATCTGCGCGTGGACGACTATCCGCACCAGTTCTCGGGCGGTATGCGCCAGCGCGCGATGATCGCGATGTCGCTGGTCTGCAACCCGACGCTGCTGATCGCCGACGAGCCGACCACCGCGCTCGACGTGACGGTCCAGGCGCAGATCATGGACCTCCTGAAGGACCTCCAGCAGGAGTTCGGCACGGCGATCATCTTCATCACGCACGACCTGGGCGTGATCGCCGACATCGCGGACGACGTCCTGGTGATGTACGGCGGCCGGTGCGTGGAGCGGGGCACGAAGAAGGAGGTGCTGCGCGCGCCGCAGCACCCCTACACCTGGGGTCTGCTGGGCTCGATGCCGTCCCTGGAGGGCCCCGTGGACGTGCCGCTCTCCCCCATCCCCGGCACCCCGCCGAGCCTCCTCAACCCGCCCTCCGGGTGCCGCTTCCACCCGCGGTGCGCCTTCACCGAGCAGGTCGGGGACGGGCGCTGCTCGGGCGAGCAGCCGCTCCTCGAACTGACCGGGGGCCGGGGCGCGGCCTGCCACCTCACGGCCGAGCAGCGCACGGAGTTCTTCGCGGACTTCGCGGGCACGCGCACCGACTGACGTACAAGAGACGGGATTCCACCACGATGAGCAGCACCCCTCCCGCGCCTCTCCTGGAAGTCAGCGGGCTGACCAAGCACTTCCCCGTGATGGGCGGGTTCCCGTTCAAGCGGAAGATCGGCGCCGTGCAGGCCGTGGACGGTCTGGACTTCACCGTCGGCGGGGGCGAGAGCCTGGGCCTGGTCGGCGAGTCCGGCTGCGGCAAGTCGACGACGGGCCGCCTGATCACGCGTCTCCTGGAGCCGACCGGCGGCAGGATCTCCTACCGCGGCCGGGACATCACGCACGCCTCGCGCAAGGAGCTGGCGCCGGTCCGCTCGGAGATCCAGATGATCTTCCAGGACCCGTACGCCTCGTTGAACCCGCGCCAGACGGTCGGCAAGATCATCTCGGGGCCGATGGAGGTCAACGGCATCGAACCGGCGGGCGGCCGCGAGGCCCGCGTCCGCGAGCTCCTCGAAACGGTCGGCCTGAACCCCGAGCACTTCAACCGCTTCCCGCACGAGTTCTCCGGCGGCCAGCGCCAGCGCATCGGGGTGGCACGGGCGCTCGCCCTTGAGCCGAAGCTGATCGTGGCGGACGAGCCGGTGTCGGCCCTGGACGTCTCGATCCAGGCGCAGGTGGTCAACCTGCTCCAGCAGCTCCAGAAGGACCTGGGCATCGCGTTCCTCTTCATCGCCCACGACCTCGCCGTCGTACGCCACTTCTCGCAGCGCGTCGCCGTGATGTACCTGGGCCGCATCGTGGAGATCGCCGACCGCGAGAGCCTGTACGCGAACCCGCGCCACCCTTACACGAAGGCGCTCCTGTCCGCGGTCCCCGAGGCGACCGCGGACGACGTCCCGCGCCGCGAACGCATCCTGCTCAAGGGCGACGTGCCGTCCCCCGTGAACCCGCCGTCGGGCTGCCGCTTCCGCACC
>NZ_LIPN01000316.1 GCF_001418325.1 Streptomyces atriruber
GGGTCAGGTGCGGCCCGGGCACCAGCGGGGCAGCGAGGCAACCGGGCCCCCGCCCACCGCGTGGTGGGGGTGGGCGCCCACAGCGCGGCGTCCCGGACGGTCAGAGGGACTCTCGCAGGGCCCGGACCAGCGCCTGGGCCCGCGGGTCCGCCGTGACGCCCTTGTTCATGCCGTTGGTGACGTAGCCGAACGCCACGCCCGACTCCGGGTCGGCGAAGCCGAGGGCGCCGCCGCGGCCCGGGTGGCCGAAGGAGCCGGGGCCGAGGAGCGGGGACGCCGCGCCGTGGAGCATGTGGCCGAGGCCGAAGCGGGTGTTGACGACCAGGACGCGGTCGGGGCCCGCAGACGCCTCCGCCCGGGCCGACGCCACCGTGGCGGGGGTGAACAGGCGCGCGCCGCCGCCCTCCACCTCGCCGATCAGCCCCGCGTAGAAGCGGGCCAGCGCGTCCGCCGTCGCGACACCGTTGGACGCGGGCAGCGCCGCCGCCCGGTAGGCCGCGTCGTTCTCGTCCGGCGAGGGATCGATCGCCCCGAACGCGCGCCGGGTCAGCGACGCCGCGTCCGCGTACGCCTCCGCCACGTTCCGCTTGGGACGCATCCGCAGCCCGCCCGGCCCGGCAGGAGCCTCGATGCGGCCGAGCCGACCGGCCCGGCCCGCCTCCGCTTCCGCCCGCGGAAGGCCGACCCACAGGTCCAGGCCGTACGGGCGCGCGATCTCGTCCGCGATCCACTCCCCCACCGGCCTGCCCGTCACGCGCCGCACGAGTTCACCGACGAGCCAGCTGTACGTCTGCGCGTGGTAGCCGTGGTCCTTTCCCGGCTCCCAGAACGGAGCCTGCGCCGCGACCACCGCGGCACCGAGGTCCGGGTCGAGCGCCTCGGCGGGCGTCAGCGGACGGTCCAGGGCGGGGACACCCGCGCGGTGCGCGAGCACATGACGTACGAGAACACGCTCCTTGCCGCGCGCCTTGAACTCCGGCCAGTACGAGCCGACCGGCGCGTCCAGGTCCAGTTCGCCCCGCTGGTGCAGCAGCAGCGGCACCGCCGCCGCCACGCCCTTCGTCGCCGAACGGACGATCTGCGCGGTGCCCCGCTCCCAGGGCGCGTCCCCGGCGGCGAGGTCACCGTCGACGTCCTTCGTGCCGCCCCACAGGTCCACGACCCGGCGCCCGTCCCGGTACACGGTCACCGCCGCGCCCCGCTCCCCGCGCTCGGCGAAGTTGCGTACGAAGGCGTCCCGCACCGGCTCGTAACCGGCGGCCACCGTGCCGTGCGCCCCGCCCCTGACACTCATGACGCTCATGACACCTACGACATCGTCCATAACAAGGCCAACAGCTATCGATAGCCGTCGATTCCCTATCCCCTGCCCCGCACCGACTTCGGATCGAAGCCGAAAGGCAGCTCCAGGCGGTGGGCGCTCATCAGGTCCCCGTCGGAGAGCAGCTCGCCCGTCGGGCCGTCCGCCGCGATGACGCCGTCGCTGAGGATCAGTGCGCGCGGGCACAGCTCCAGGGCGTACGGCAGGTCGTGCGTGACCATCAGGACCGTCACGTCCAGCGACCGCAGGATGTCCGCGAGTTCGCGGCGCGAGGCCGGGTCGAGGTTGGAGGACGGCTCGTCCAGGACGAGGATCTCCGGCTCCATCGCGAGCACCGTCGCGACCGCCACCCTGCGCCGCTGCCCGAAGGAGAGGTGGTGCGGCGGGCGGTCCGCGAACTCCGCCATGCCGACCTGCCCGAGCGCCTTCATCACGCGCGCCTCCAGCTCCGGTCCGCGCATCCCCGCCGCCGCGGGCCCGAAGGCCACGTCCTCGCGCACGGTCGGCATGAACAGCTGGTCGTCCGGGTCCTGGAAGACGAGGCCGACCCGGCGCCTGATCTCCGCCATGTGCCTCTTGCCGACGGGCAGCCCGGCGACCGTCACGCCGCCCGCGCCGCCGGTCAGGATGCCGTTCAGATGCAGGACGAGCGTCGTCTTGCCCGCGCCGTTCGGCCCGAGCAGGGCGACCCGCTCGCCGCGCCCGACGGTGAAGTCGACGCCGAAGAGGGCCTGGTGACCGTCCGGGTAGGCGAAGGCGAGGCCCGAGACCTCAAGAGACGCGGTGGCGGTCACAGCAGTCACATCAGTTGCGTCAGTCACAGAGTCCATCCCAGCAGGCATACGACGAGGGCGGTCAGGGGGAGAGCCAGCGCGTACGTCCACTGGGCGCGGGAGGCCGTGATGTCGTCGATGACCGGCATCGACCCGGCGTACCCCCGGCTGACCATGGCCAGGTGCACCCGCTCCCCCCTCTCGTACGAGCGGATGAAGAGCGCCCCCGCGGACTTGGCGAGGACGCCCCACTGCCGTACGCCCCGCGCCCGGAAGCCGCGCGACTCCCGGGCGATCTTCATGCGGCGCATCTCGTCGGTGATCACATCGCCGTACCGGATCATGAAGGAGGCGATCTGGACGAGCAGCGGCGGCAGCTTGAGCCGCTGGAGTCCGAGCAGCAGCTCGCGCAGCTCCGTCGTGGCGGCGAGCAGCACCGAAGCGGCGACGCCCAGCGTCCCCTTGGCCAGGACGTTCCAGGCGCCCCAGAGTCCGTTGACGCTGAGGGACAGACCGAGCACGTCGACCCGCTCGCCCTGGGCGACGAACGGCAGCAGCACGGCGAACGCCACGAACGGGATCTCGATGAGCAGCCGCTTCAGCACGAATCCGGCCGGTACGCGGGCGGCGTACGCGACCACGCCGAGCAGCAGCGCGTACAGCCCGAAGGCCCACATCGCCTCGCGCGGCGTGGAGACCACGACGATCACGAAGCAGAGGACCGCGGCGAGCTTGGTGTGCGGTGGCAGGGCGTGCACCGGCGAGTGGCCGTGCCGGTAGAGCCGGTGGGCGTGACCCGCGCCCATGTCAGACCTGTTCCGAATCCGGCACGGCGGCCGGGGAGGAGTCGCTCGTACGGCGACGGCGCAGCCCCCAGAAGACCGCGGTCCCGGCGACGACCGTGACGCCGACGCCGATCACGCCCGCGAGGCCGCCGGAGAGGCGGGCGTCGGCGATGTCCTTGACGCCGTAGTCGGCGAGCGGGGAGTCTGCGCTGGCGTGCTCCTCGGCCTTCTTGTCGATGCCCTTGTCGTGGGCGACCTTCTCCAGGCCGTCGGGGTCGGCCGAGGCGTAGAAGCTGACGAAGCCCGCGAGGACGAGGGAGGCGACGATGCCCGCGATCCACACCTTGCGGGTGGACCGGGCGGCGACCGGCGCGGGTGCGGCGGCGGGCGCGTCCACCAGCTCCCCGGCGACGCGCAGCTTGAGCGGCCGGGTCAGCCCCCGGGCCCCGTAGACCAGGTCCGGCCGGACGGCGACGACCGCGCCGACGGTGAGCGCGGTGATGGCGGCCTCGCCGATGCCGATGAGGACGTGGACGCCGACCATCGCGGTGGCGACCTTGCCGATGGAGACGTCGGTCGTGCCGCCGAGGGCGTAGATGAGGGTGAAGGCGACCGCGGCGGCGGGCACCGAAAGGAGGGCGGCGGCGAAGGAGGCGCCAGTGATCGAGCGGCGGCCGCGGGGCAGCACCTTCACCAGGCCGCGGAAGACGAGGTAGGCGACGACGGTCGTGACGATCGCCATGTCGGATATGTTCACGCCGAGCGCGGTCAGACCGCCGTCCGCGAAGAGCACGCCCTGCATGAGCAGGACGACGGAGACGCAGAGCACCCCGGTGAAGGGCCCGACGAGGATCGCCGCGAGCGCGCCGCCGAGAAGATGCCCGCTGGTGCCGGCGGCGACGGGGAAGTTGAGCATCTGCACGGCGAAGATGAAGGCGGCGACGAGGCCTGCGAGCGGCGCGGTCCGCTCGTCCAGCTCACGCCGGGCGCCCTTGAGGCTGACGGCCACGGCACCGGCGGCGACGACCCCGGCGGCGGCGGAGACCGGGACGTTGATGAACCCGTCGGGGACATGCATGCGCGCGCTCCTGGGCAGGGGCCCTGGGCAGGGCGGACGGCTCGTGAACCGTTCAATGATAGTGCTCTGTTGCAAACGGTTTGCAAGAGCGCGTCGGTCCCGATTCAACTACGCCGACCGCCGCGACCAGTCGCGGCGAAGTACCGTACATATGGGACATTGGTGAGGAAATGCCCGTAAGGATGAGGAGCCGAGCGATGTCCGCAGTCGAGCAGTACGCACGCGCCCACCTCGTCACGGACTCCTCCGAGGGCCACCGCGCCGTCCCCGTCATCCTCCACTACGACGCGGAGGCCGACCCGCACGCGGTGCGGATCGGCCTCCCCGACTCCCCTCATCGGGTCTTCTCCCGGCAGCTCCTGGAGCGGGGCCTCCGGGCGCCCGTGACCTCCGGCAACGTCCACGTGTGGCCGTGCGGGCGGGTCCAGACGGTCGTGGAGTTCCACGAGGCGGACGGGGTGACGGTCGTGCAGTTCGACGCGTCGGCGCTGATCCGCTTCCTGCGCCGCACGCACGCGGCCGCCACCCCGATCACCCACTGAGCCCTACGCACGTCGTACGTACGCCGTACGTACGTCAGACGCGGGCCAGCTCCCGGTCCGTGTCCGCGTCCTCCTCCGACACCGTGCGCAGGCCCTCGCCCTCGACGTCCACGTTCGGCAGCGCGCGGTCCAGCCACTTGGGCAGCCACCACGCCTTCTTGCCGAGCAGCGCCAGGACCGCGGGCACCAGCGCCATGCGGACCACGAACGCGTCGAAGAAGACCGCGATGGCAAGGCCGAAGCCGATCATCTTCACCATCTGCTCGGACGAGCCGATGAAGCCCGCGAAGACCGCGATCATGATGACGGCCGCCGCCGACACCACCCGGGCCCCGTGCCGGAAGCCGGTCACGATCGCCTGGCCGGGCCGCTCCCCGTGGACGTACGCCTCCCGCATGCGGGTCACGAGGAAGACCTCGTAGTCCATCGCGAGGCCGAAGACGACGCCCACCATGAAGATCGGCATCATCGACATGATCGGGCCGGTCTGCTCGACGCCGAAGAGCGAGCCGAGCCAGCCCCACTGGAAGACCGCGACGACCGCGCCGAGGGCCGCGAGGACCGAGAGCAGGAAGCCGAGGGCCGCCTTGAGCGGGACCAGGATCGAGCGGAAGACGATGATCAGGAGCAGGAACGCGAGGCCCACGACCAGTGCCAGATAGGGCAGCAGGGCGTCGTTGAGCTTCTGCGAGACGTCGATGTTCATGGCCGTGGTGCCGGTGACCATGATCTCGGCGCCGGAGTCGGACTTGATCTGCGCGCCGGAGTCGCGGATCGAGTGGACCAGGTCCTCGGTCTCGATGCCGCTGGGCTTGGAGGACGGGACGACGCTGATGATCGCGGTGTCCTTGTCCTTGTTGAGCATCGGCGGGGCGACGGTCAGGACGTCGTCGAGCTTGGAGATCGTCTTGGTGATCTCACCGGCCGCGGCCTTCGGGTCGTCGGCGCCCTTGAGGTCGCCGACCACCATCAGCGGACCGTTGAAGCCGGGGCCGAACCCGTCCGAGACCAGGTCGTACGCCTTGCGCTGGGTCGTGGACGTCGGCTGCGCGCCGTCGTCCGGCAGGCCGAGCTCCAGCTGCGAGACCGGAATGGCCGCGGCGCCGAGGCCCACGATGCCGACGAGCAGCACCGCGATCGGACGGCGGACCACGAAGCGGGCCCAGCGGGTACCCATGTTCTGCTTCGGCTCACCGGCCGACCCGCTGTCGGCGGCCTTCTTCTTGCCGCCTCCGAACAGCCTGCTCTTCTCGCCCGCGGGCAGCACCCGCTTGCCCGCGTACCCGAGCAGCGCCGGGATGAGGGTGAGCGCGATGAGGACGGCGATGACGACCGTGCCCGCCGCGGCGAAGCCCATCTTGGTGAGCATCGGGATGTTGACGACGGCGAGGCCGACCAGCGCGATGACCACGGTGAGTCCGGCGAAGACGACCGCGGAGCCCGCGGTGCCGACGGCCCGTCCGGCCGCCTCCTCGCGGTCGCGGCCCTCGGCGAGTTCGCCGCGGTAGCGCGAGACGATGAAGAGCGCGTAGTCGATGCCGACCGCGAGGCCGATCATCATGGCGAGCGTCGACGTGGTGGTGCCGAGGTCCAGCGCGTTGGCGAGCGCGGTGATCGACGAGACGCCGATGCCCACGCCGATCAGCGCGGTGATCAGCGGCAGTCCGGCCGCGATCAGCGAGCCGAAGGTGATGACGAGGACGACCGCCGCGACCGCGATGCCGATGATCTCGGTGGAGCCGGTCTCCGGCATGGCCTGCAGCGCGTCGCCGCCGACCTCGACGGTGAGCCCCGAGTCGCGCGCGTCGTCGGTGGTCTTCTCCAGCGCGTCGCGGTCGTCGTCGGTCAGCTCCATCGAGGTGACCTTGTACGAGACGGAGGCGTACGCCGTGGAGCCGTCCTTGCTGACCGTCTTGGTCACGAAGGGGCTGTCCGCGCGGGCCACCTGGTCCGAGCCCGACTTCACGGCGGCGACGGTCTTCTCGATCTCGGCCTTGTTGGCCTTGTCGGTGACCTTCTCGCCGTCCGGAGCCTTGAAGACGACGCGGGCGCTCGCCCCGTCGGCGCTGGCTTCGGGGGCCCGCTTCTCCAGGAGGTCGAAGGCCTTCTGCGCCTCCGTGCCGGGAATGGAGAAGCTGCTGGAGGCGGCGGTGGGCGCGGACGCGGCGCCGACCCCGGCGAGCGTTAGGAGGGCCACCCATATGAGGGCGACGAAATGGCGTCGCCTGAAGGCGAGTTTGCCGAGTTTGTAGAGGAAAGTGGCCACGGAGGCGTACTCCCGGTCAGGTCGTGTGGTCCGGATTGGGCAGGGGAGATCAGCCCGACGACGTGAGCGGTGCGCGTCAGGAACAGGGGGGCGGTCGGGTCAGATGCCGAGTGCGGGGAGGATCACGGCATCGATGTACGAGGCGAGGAACGCGCGGTCGACCGGGCGGTCCTCGATGAGGTCCCGGGCGACGAAACCGCCGACCATCATGTGGACGACGTACTCCAGCGCCGGATTGTCCGCGGCGACCTCACCGCGCTCCACCGCCCGGCGCAACAGGTCGTTCAGGCCGGTGAGCTCCGGCTCGATGAGCAGGTTGCGCAGCGCCTGGTGGAGTTCGGGGTTGTCGTGGATGGCATGGAAGAGGCCCCGCATCAGCGCGGCGTCCTTCTCCATCTGACAGTCGTCCGAGCGGGCCACCATCTCGTTCAGGTCGCCGCGCAGGGAACCGGTGTCGATGTCCGCGAGGGACGCCGGCTTGTTGTGCCGCAGCGCCTTGGCGATCAGCTCCGGCTTGCTCCCCCACTGGCGGTAGAGGGTGGCCTTGCTGGACCGGGTGCGGGCGGCGACGGCGTCCATGGTGAGGGCGTCGTAACCGACCTCGCGGAGCAGGTCGAGCACGGCCTCGTACAGCTCGGCCTCGCGCTCGGGGGTGATCCTGGTGCGCCGTGCCGTCGTCGACGCCGTCGTCTCGGCCACGATCTCCACCTCCTGCGCCACGTCCTGGGACTGCTCGGAACGAAACGGTTTCGTACGGCAGAACTGTACTCCCGGCCCCCAGCGAAACGAAACCGTTTCGTACGTGTGCTGCGTCACGCCCGTTCTCACCCCCGGGCACGAGTTGCCGCCGCCTGCGGAGCGGAAAAGCATGGGGAGGTGACCGACGCGCGCGACGATGCCCAGGACGCCAGCCCCCCGGACGACGCCTACCTGCGGTTCCCGCACCTCAGCGGCGATCGCCTCTGCTTCGCCGCCGAGGACGACCTGTGGGTGGCCCCCCTCACCCCGGAGGGCTCCCCGGCCGACCGGGCGTGGCGGCTCACCGTCGACCGGACCAAGGTGAGCCACCCCCGCTTCTCGCCCGACGGCCGCCACATCGCCTACACGACCTGGCGCAGCCTCGACCCGGAGATCCATCTGGCACCGGTGGACGGCGGACCCGCGCGCCGCCTGACCTACTGGGGCAGCACCGACACCCGGGTCTGCGGCTGGTCACCCGACGGCGACATCCTCGCCGTGTCCTCGCACGGCCAGCCGTTCTCGTACTTCTGCTGGGCCTACAGCGTGCCCACCGACGGCTCCCCCGGCGGCAAGCTGCCCTGGGGCCCGGTCTGGGACATCGCGATCACCGACTCCCTCGCCGACGGCGACAGCGACCGCAAGACCCTGCTCCTGACCGGCAAGCCGCCGCACGAGCCCGCCGCCTGGAAGCGGTACCGGGGCGGCGCGACGGGCCGCCTGTGGGTGCACGGCGAGCAGATCCTCACCGACCTCGACGGGCACCTCGACTCCCCCATGTTCGTCGCGGGACGCATCGCGTTCCTCTCCGACCACGAGGGCGTCGGCAACCTGTACTCCTGTCTGCCCGACGGCTCCGACCTGCGGCGCCACACCGACCACGACACGTTCTACGCCCGCCACGCGGCCAGTGACGGCACCCGCGTCGTCTACCAGTGCGCGGGCGACATCTGGCTGGTCGACGGCCTCGCGGCGGACTCCGCGCCCCGCAGGCTCGACGTGCGGCTCGGCGGGCCGCGCGCCGGGCGCCGGATCTACCAGGTGCCGGCCGCCCAGCACATCGACTCGCTCTCCGTGGACACGACGGGCCGGGCCAGCGCCGTCGTCGTGCGCGGCTCCCTCTACTGGCTCACCCACCGGGACGGCCCCGCCCGCACCATCAGCGACACCCCCGGCGTGCGCGTCCGGCTGCCCGAGATGCTCGGCACGGGCGGGCAGGTCGCCTACGTCACCGACGCCGACGGCGAGGACGCCGTCGAGATCGCCTACCTGCCGCGGGCCAGCGGCCCCCGCGCGCCCCGCAGGCTGGCGAGCGGGCAGCTCGGCCGCGTCCAGGAGCTGGTGGCCGACCGCGACGGCGAGCGCCTCGCCATCGCCTCCAACGACGGCCGTCTCCTCCTCATCGACGTCACGGAGGAATCCGACGGCGAGGTCACCGAGCTGATCCGCTCCCTCAACGGACCCGTCCGCGACCTGGCCTTCTCACCCGACGGCTGCTGGCTGACCTGGTCGCACCCGGGCATCGGCCGCTCCCTGCGCCAGATCAAGCTGGCCCGGATCGCGGGCCCCGGCATGCGCGCCATCGTCGACGTCACCAACGGCCGCTTCGAGGACGAGAACCCCGTCTTCACCCGCGACGGCCGCTACCTCGCCTTCCTCTCCTGGCGCGGCTTCGACCCGGTCTACGACGTGCACACCGGCGACCTGTCCTTCCCCCTCGGCTGCCGCCCCTACCTCGTACCGCTGTCGTCGGCGACGCCCTCCCCCTTCGCCCTGCTGCCCGACGGGCGGCCCGCCGCGGGCGGCCTCGACCCGGCCGACGGCGGCGGGGGCGACGGCACCACCACCGTGGAGATCGAGGGCCTGGAGGCGCGGGTCACGCCCTTCCCCGTCGCCGCGTCGAAGTACTCGGCGCTGCACCCCGTCAGCGGCGGCGGCCTGGTCTGGCTGCGCTGGCCCATCTCGGGCGCGCTCGGCGAGACCTTCGTGAACCCCGCCGACATGTCGGGCCGCCCCACCCTCGAATACTTCAACATCACCAAGGCCAAGAAGTCCCAGCTCGTCGACCACCTCGACTGGTTCGCGCTGAGCGGCGACGGCTCACGGCTCGTGGTCGTCGACGAGGGCGACCTGAGCGCCGTGCCCTCCACCGAGCAGGGCGACGGCGACACCACCGTCTGGATCGACCTGCGCCGCATCCTGCACGAGGTCGACCCGGCCGCCGAGTGGCGCCAGGCCTACGAGGAGGCGGGCCGGATCATCCGCTCCTACTTCTGGGACCCGGGGATGTCCGGCATCGACTGGGACGGCGTGCTCGCGCAGTACCGGCCGCTGGTCGAACGGGTCGCGTCCCCCGACGAGTTCGCGGACCTGCTGCGCGAGGTCCTCGGTGAACTGGGCACCTCCCACGCGTACGTCTCCCCCGCGCGCCGCAACGAAGGCCCCCCGCACTACCAGCGCGCCATGGGCCTGCTCGGCGCCAACCTCGTGCGCAGGGACGACGGCTGGATGGTCAAGCGGATCCTGCCCGGCGACTCCTCCGACTCGAAGGCGCGCTCACCGCTGGCCGGTGCGGGCATCCGGGAGGGCGCGGTCCTCACGCACATCGACGGCCGTCCGGTCGATCCGGTGACCGGTCCCTATCCGCTGCTCTCGGCGGCGGGCGGCACGACGGTCGAGCTGACCTTCGAGCCCGAGGGCGAGGGCCGGGCCCGCCGGGTCGCGATCGTCCCCCTCATCAACGAACGCCCCCTGCGCTACCAGGACTGGGTGGCCAAACGCCGGGGCGTCGTCCGCGAGTTGAGCGGCGGCAAGTGCGGCTACCTGCACATCCCCGACATGGGCGGCTCCGGCTGGGCCCAGTTCAACCGGGACCTGCGCCTGGAGGTGTCGCGGCCCGCGCTCATCGTGGACGTGCGCGGCAACGCGGGCGGCCACATCAGCGAACTGGTCATCGAGAAGCTGACGCGCAAGATCCTCGGCTGGGACCTCACGCGGAACGCCCAGCCGGTGTCGTACGCGTCGAACGCGCCCCGGGGGCCCGTGGTGGCGCTCGCCGACGAGGCGACCTCCTCCGACGGCGACATGATCACGGCGGCCTTCAAGCTGCTCGGGCTCGGTCCCGTCGTGGGGCAGCGCACCTGGGGCGGCGTGGTCGGCATGACCGGGCGGCACGCGCTGGGCGACGGCACGGTGATCACGGTGCCGATGAACGCGGGCTGGTTCGACGCGTACGGCTGGACCGTGGAGAACCACGGCGTCAGCCCCGACCTCGACATCCTGCGCACCCCGCTGGACTGGGCGGAGGGGCGGCACGCCCAGCTCGACGACGCGGTACAGCTCGCACTGGACCTGCTGGCCCGGAACCCGGCGTCGGAACCGCCGGACCACTCGGACGTCCCGGACCGCAGCAGGCCGCCGCTGCCGCCCCGCCCGTGAAGTCCCTGTCGCCGGGCCCTCATGTGATCGAAATGCGAGGAATGTCCACCTGTGTAAATCTGGTCGAGGCCCAATCCCCTCACCCAACACCGGGAGTGAATCGCATGGGCATCAAGGACCAGTTCCAGGACAAGGCTCAGGACCTCGCCAACAAGGCCAAGGACTCCATGGGCGGCGCCAAGGACGAGGCGAGCGAACGCGCCTCGCAGGCCCGGGACGAGGCGAGTGAGCGGTCTTCGCAGGCTCCGGACCAGGCCCAGGAGGCCGCGCAGGAGCAGCAGGACAAGTTCGACCGGGACTACGACGCCTGACGTGTAGCTCGTGCGAGGAGGCCCCCGGGACGCCGGGGGCCTCCGTCGTGTCTACACCCGTCCGCGCACCGGCCCGCGCGGGCTCAACTCACCGCGCGCGCCCGCTCGTCGGCCGATCCGCCCGCCCCGACAAGACCCGTCGAGACGGTGCCGAGCCGCGGCTCGAAGCGCTTCATCTCGCGCTGGCCGACCGCCCCGATGACCGAGGGCAGATAGCCGCGGATGCCCTGCATGCCCCGCAGCCACCACTGTGCGTACACATGGCTGGAGCGGCGCTCGATGCCCGCGACGATCCGGTCCACCGCGGGACCCAGCGGATACGTCTTGTTGGACGGCCACGGCAGCCGCTGCCGCAGCTCCCGCATCACGTCGTCCTGGTCGGCGCCCCGCACCATGTCCGTGTCGGTCCAGGAGAGATAGCCGACCCCGACCTTGACGCCCTTGTAGCCGACCTCGGCGCGCAGCGCGTGTGCGTATGCCTCGACGCCCGACTTCGACGCGCAGTACGCCGTCATCATCGGCGCCGGCGTGATCGCGGCGAGCGACGCTATCTGCAGCAGATAGCCGCGGCTCTCCATGAGGACGGGCAGGAAGGCCCGGCCCGTCACCGCACTGCCTATGAGGTTGACCTCGATGACGCGGCGCCACGCGTCCGGGTCGGACTCCAGGAAGGGCCCGCCGCTGGCCACGCCCGCGTTGGCGACGACGATGTCGACCTTGCCGAAGTGCTGCTTGACCTCTTGGGCGACCTGCGCGAGCGCCACGTGGTCGGTGACGTCCGCGTGCCAGTGCGCGGACTCGGTGTGCAGCCGCTCCGAGACCTTCTTCAGCTCGTCCGGCTCCAGGCCGACGAGCGCGATCTTCGCGCCGCGCGCCGACAGCTTGCGCGCGAGCAGCTCACCGACTCCGCGCGCCGCGCCCGTGACGACCGCGACCTGCCCCTCCAGGCTGACCCTGCTCATGCGCCCTCCTTGACCTGTATGTACGTTCCGGCGAGCGTCCTGATCCGTCCGGTGACGGCCTCCGGCGCCTCGATGGGTGTCATGTGTCCGATCCCGGCGAGCTCGGTGAGCCCCAGGCACTCCGGCAGGGCGGCGGCGATCCGCCGTGCGTGCACGACGGGCGTGAGCCGGTCGGCCGTACCGGCGACGACGGCCGTGGGCACCTTCAACCCGCCTACTTCCACGTCCAGTTGGAGGCCGTCGAGCACGTGCGACCAGCCGTGGCGGACGCCCCGGGGGCAGGCGTGCACGATCCGTGCGCAGGCCTCGACCTTCTCGGGCGCCGAACCGGGGCCCATCGTGGCGTACTTGAGGACGCGCCTGGCCAGCGGTGTGACGGGCCCGAGCGGGGCGCGCGAGCCGAGCACCGACCGCGTGATCCGGGTCCGCGTCCGCCCGGCCCGCAGCGGCACGACCCGCGCCTCGGCGACCAGTTCCGAACTGCCCGTGCTGCACAGCAGGACGGCAGCGGCATGCTCCCGCACCCCGGCCCGGCCGCCCGCGGCCATGAGCGTCATGCCGCCCATGGAGTGCCCCACGAGCACGGCCTTCTCGCCCGGCGCGAGCGTCGCCGCGAGGACCGCTTCGAGGTCGTCGGCGAGCGCCCGCGTGCTGTATCCGTCGGCGGCCACGGGCGCGGCGCTGCGGCCGTGCCCCCGCTGGTCGTACGCGATGACGCGGTGGTCGGTGCAGAGGTCGCGTATCTGCGCCGCCCAGAAGGCCGTCGAGCAGGTCCACCCGTGCGCGAGCACCACGGCGGGCGCTCCCTCGGGGCCGTGCACCTCGACGTGGAGGCGCGCCCCGTCGGCGGAGACGGCGGTCACTTCGCGCGCGGCGACGGGCGGCGCGTAGGGCCCGCTCGTCACATGGGTCAGTCGGCTCATGCCCCGGCCTCGACCTTCTTCGTCGCGGCCTTCTTCTTCGCGCCCTTCGTGGCCCCCGCATCGGAGCCGGACACGGCCGCCGGCGGCTCGGGGGCGCGCAGCACCTCGTACTCGGAGAGGTCGACGCGCCGCGTCGCCGCCCTGAACTCGGTGGTCGTGCCGGGCCAGACCGTCGTGTTGACGCCGTTCTCGTCGAGGTACCAGCTGTTGCAGCCGCCGGTGTTCCAGACGGTGCGCTTCATCCGCTCCTGCACCCGGTGGTTCCAGGCGCGCACGGAGTCGGGCCGGACGGCGAGGGCGGCCCGGCCTCCCAGGACGTCCAGCTGCCGCAGGTAGTCGGCCATGTAGTTCAGCTGCGACTCGATCATCAGGATCATGGAGGAGTTGCCGAGCCCGGTGTTGGGGCCGATGATCGTCATCCAGTTGGGGAACCCGGCGGCGGTCGCGCCGCGCAGCGCGTTCATGCCGTCCTTCCAGGTCTCCATGAGCGTGAGCCCCTCGTCGCCCACGACGCGGTCGGCGATCGGCATGTCCGTGACGTGGAAGCCGGTGCCGAAGATGATCGCGTCGACCTCGGTCTCGGTGCCGTCCGCGGCGACGACGGTGTTGCCGCGCACCTCGGTCAGACCGCTGGCGACGACGTCGACGTTGGGCTTGGCGAGCGCCGGGTAGTAGGCGTTGGAGAGCAGGATGCGCTTGCAGCCGATGCGGTACGTCGGGGTGAGCTTGGCCCGCAGCGCCGGGTCCTTGATGGCCCGGTGCATGTTCCGCTTGGCGATCCGCTCGACCATGCCGAGCTCGTTGGGCCGCTTGGTGAACGCCTGGACCTGCAGTTCCCTGATGCCCCACAGGAGGCCGCGCCGGGCCTGGGTGGTGAAGGGGAGCTGCTTGTGCAGCCAGCGTTCGGCGCCGGTGATGGCGCGGTCGGCGCGGGGCATCACCCAGGGGGGCGTGCGCTGGAAGAGGGTGAGACTGCCGACCTGCTTCTGGATCTCGGGCACGATCTGGATGGCGGAGGCGCCGGTGCCGATCATCGCGACGCGCTTGCCGCGCAGGTCGTAGTCGTGGTCCCAGCGGGCCGAGTGGAAGACCTTGCCGGGGAAGGTGTCGATGCCGGGGATGTCCGGGGTCTTGGGGTCGGAGAGCGGCCCGGTGGCGGAGACGACGACGTCGGCGGTGTACGTGCCGTTGCTGGTCTCGATCACCCAGCGCAGCCGGTCGGCGTCCCAGGTCATCAGCTTCACCTCGGTGTCGAGGCGCAGATGCGGGCGGAGCCGGAAGGTGTCGGCGACGTGCTCCAGGTACTCCTGGATGTGCTCCTGGCCGGAGAAGGTGCGCGGCCAGTCCGGGTTGGGCGCGAAGGAGAACGAGTACAGGTGGGAGGGCACGTCGCAGGCGCAGCCCGGGTAGCTGTTGTCCCGCCAGGTGCCGCCCACGGCTCCGGCCCGCTCCAGGACGACGAAGTCGGTGACGCCCTCGCGGCGCAGCCGCACGGCGGCACCGAGGCCGCCGAAGCCGGATCCGATCACCGCCACCCGTACGTGCTCGTGCTCTGTCATTCCGCCGCCTCCCGGAAGTACCTGAACCCTGCCAGTGACTACTGGCGCAATTGGGAGAGTAGGCCAGTCCCGTACTCATGGGTAGGGGTTGGGCGGGGGAAAGTTACCGGCGGTACCGCCGGCCACCGAGCAGGCGGCCTGCGACCGCCGCCCGGATAGGCTTCCCACGTGGCAGACGAACGAGAAGGCGGACGCGCGAACACACCGGACGACGGCGTACGCGAATTCCGCATGGAGGCGCTGGCCGAGGAGGCCGGCATCACCGTGCGCACCGTGCGCTTCTACCGCGAGCGCGGGCTGATCCCGCCGCCCCGCCGCGAGGGCCGCATCGCCTGGTACGACGAGCACCACCTGGCCAGACTGCGCACGATCGCCGCCCTCCTGGAGCGCGGCCACACCCTGAACGGCATCGCCGAGCTCTCCGACGCCTTCGACAAGGGCCGCGACGTCGGCGAACTCCTCGGCCTCGGCGAGCCGACCGAGGAACAGCCGGTCCGCCTCACGCCGGAGGAACTCGCCGACCACTTCGCGGGCGAGGTCACCCCCGAGAACCTCGTCGCCGCCCTGGACCTCGGCTACCTCGGCACGGACGGCGACGAACTCGTCCACATCAGCCGCCGCCTGCTCGACGCCTCATCCACCCTGGTGCGCAAGGGAGTTCCGCTCGCCGCGGTCCTGGAGGCTGGCCAGCGCGTGCGCGAACACGCCGACGCGCTCGCGGAGTTGTTCATCACCGTCATGCGCACCCACACGCCCGACACCGCCGACGTCGACATCGACCAGCTGCGCCCGGTCGCCAAGAGCGTGGTGGAGGCGGAGCTCTCCATGGCCCTGGACCGCCGCCTCAAGGAATCCTGACGCCCACGGTCCCCGAACTCAGACCGGCAGCCACCAACGCGCCTTGTAGATGCCGCCGTCGACCAGCCGGTAGCTCGACTCGGGCCGGTGCACGCTCACCGTCGTGGTCCACCAGGTCTCCCCGAGACCGGCCTCCGGGACGGTGGTCACGACCTGCCCGGTGCGCGGATCATTGCCGACGGCCTTCACCGACTTGCGGGAGATCTCCGCGGCCCCGGCGAAGTCCTGCACGAAGACCCGGCCCTTCTTCTCGTACTGGAAGACGGCCGCGTTGGTCGTCACCCACAGCCGCCCCGGCCGCCCGCAGACCGGGGAGAGATCGTGCCCGCCGGGCGTCTTCCCCGGTGTGCCGACCGGCAGCCCGATCCCGTACGTCCGCTCCAAGGCGGGCCGCGCGGCCGTCCCACCCACCTCGTACGTCACCAACTCGTCGTCCCCGAGGGCCCAGAGCACCCCGCGCGCACCGTCCCAGTGCAGCGCGTGCGCACCCTTGAGCTCCGCCTCCGCGTACCGCGTGGCCCGCGGCCCCTGCGACGCCGCGTACAGCCGCACCCGCGCGCCCGTGCTGCACGCGACGGCCACGTTGCCGTCGGGCAGGATCTCGGCGCTGTGCGGATTGAACAGATCGTCGCCGGGGCCGATCGCCGTGCCCCAGTACCGTCTGCCGGTCGGATGCTCGACGACGGCCACGAACCCGAACGACGCCGTCGTCAGGACGTACGTCCGCCGCCGGTGCACCCGCACCTTCGCCTCGCACGGATACACCCAGCTCACGTCCGGCAGCAGGTCCCGGTAGCGCGGGTCGCCGACCGGCGAGAACTCCCAGCGCACGACGGACGGATCGGCGGCCGGGTCCCAGACGCGGCGCCCCGGGTCGAGCACGAGGATGCGCCTGCTCGCCTGCTCGGTCAGCAGAACGGGCGGCGTACCGGCGGGAATCCCGCCGCCGCCGCCCGTTCCGTGGGACGCGTCGGTTCCGTACGCCCGCGCGGTGGGCAGGGCCGCCGCGATCCCGGCGCCCGCCGCGCCCAGCACGACGGCACGTCTAGAAGGCATGGCCGACATGAAATCCCCCTGACAGCTCGGCAGTTGGTCATGTGCGCGACCGAAATCTGCCATGCCGCCCGGCGCCGGGACAGCCTTCTACCGGACTTTGTGTCCGTGTCCCACCGGGGACCACCCCGACGGGGGACGAGGGGGGCCTACAGGTCGTAGACCACCGTGACGGGCGCGTGGTCGCTCCACCGCTCCGCGTGGCTCGCGGCCCGCTCCACGTACGCCTTCACCGCGCGCTCGGCGAGCCCCGCCGTCGCGACCTGGTAGTCGATGCGCCAGCCCGTGTCGTTGTCGAAGGCGCGCCCGCGGTAGGACCACCACGAGTAGGGACCCTCGACGTTCGGGTGCTGCGCCCGCACGACGTCCTCGTACTCCGCGAAGACCTCGTCCAGCCAGGCGCGCTCCTCGGGGAGGAACCCGGAGTTCTTCTTGTTGCCCTTCCAGTTCTTGAGGTCGGCCTCCTGGTGGGCGATGTTCCAGTCGCCGCAGACGAGGACGTTGCGCCCCTCGGCGGCGGCCCGCACCTTGAGTTCCTTGAGATACGCGAGGAACTCCCCCATGAAGCGGATCTTCTCGTCCTGCCGCTCGGTGCCGACCTCGCCGGAGGGCAGATACAGGCTGGCCACGGTGACGCCGGGCAGATCCGCCTCGACGTACCGGCCGCTGCCGTCGAACTCCTGCGACCCGAAGCCGACCTGCACCCGGTCCGGCTCACGGCGCGTGTACAGCGAGACACCGGCGCGCCCCTTGGCGGCGGCGGGCGCGTGCACGACGTGCCAGCCCTCGGGGGCCCGCACCTCGTCCGGCAGCTGGTGCTCCTCGGCCCGCACCTCCTGCAGGCACACCACATCGGCCGAGGTCTCGCCGAGCCACTCCACGAAGCCCTTCTTGGCGGCGGCGCGCAGCCCGTTCACATTCACGCTGGTCACAGTGAGCATCCCGGCACGATACCGGCACCAACCGGCACACTGGTCCGGCACCACGGTCCTCACACCCACCACTGGTTACGCATAGAAGTACGATGGAGCGCATGACTATCCAGAATGCAGTCACCACCGCCTCCGGGATACACCTGCTCACCGTCACGTTCGCGCACCCCGACGCGGTCCGGCTCAACGACCTCGTCCAGCTCGAGTACGCGGAGCGCTACGGCGACGAGGGGGACGTCACCCCCCTCGACCCGACCATGTTCGAACCGCCACGCGGCCGCTACTTCATCGCGTACGACGAGCACGGCACCGCACTGGCGACGGGCGGCTGGCGCGGCATGGACGAGAACGAGNNGGCCCGCGGCCTGGGCCTCGCCCGCCGCATACTCGCGGCCCTGGAGGACGACGCGAAAGCGGCGGGCCGGGTCCGCATGGTCCTGGAGACGGGCACGAAGCAACCCGAGGCGATAGCCCTCTACGCCTCCAGCGGCTACACCCCCGCCGCGGAGAAGTTCGGCCTCTACCGCTTCGACGACCTGAGCCGCTGCTACGAGAAGCTCCTGTAGCTCCCCTCCCTACCCCCGCACGGCGGACCGCAGGTCGAACTCGGCCTGGGCCCCGCCCCCGGCCGGATTGCCGAA
>NZ_LIPN01000317.1 GCF_001418325.1 Streptomyces atriruber
TCCGGGGACTCCTCCCCCGCCCCGGCCTGCGCCTCGGTCTCCACCGCCGCCTGAGCCTGCGCATCTGCCTGCGCCTGCGCGAAGAGGTCCTCCTGCGTGTAGTCCGCGAGGCCCGTGACGCCCACTCCGAGGAGCCGGACCCCGCCCGTGGTGTCCACGGCCTCCAGCAACCGCGCCGCGGCCTCCCGCACCACCCCGGGGTCGTCCGTGGGCCCACGCAGCGTCTCGGACCGCGTCAGCGTGGAGAAGTCGAACCTCCGCACCTTGAGCACGATGGTCCGCCCCGAGTGCCCCGCCGCCCGCAGCCGCTGCACACACCGCTCGGCGAGCCGCGCCACCTCCGCCCTCACCCGCACCCGGTCGTGGATGTCCACGTCGTACGTGTCCTCGACGCTGACCGACTTGGATTCCCGCTCGGCCACCACGGGCCGCTCGTCGTGCGCGAGCGCCATCGCGTACAGAGAGCCCCCGTGAGCCTTGCCCAGGAGCCGCACGAGCTCGTCCTCACCGGCCTCCGCGATCTCGGCGACCGTGAGGATCCCGGCCCGCCGCAGATGGTCGCCCGTGGCGGGCCCCACACCGGGCAGCGTCCGCACCGGCATCGGCCCCAGGAGCGCCCTCTCCGTCCCCGGCGCTATGAGCTTGAGCCCGTCGGGCTTGGCCTCCTCGGAGGCGATCTTCGCCAGCATCTTGGAGACGGCGAGCCCCACCGACCCGGAAAGCCCCGTGACCTCCCTGATGTCCGCGCGCAGCCGCTCCCCCACGGCCCTGGCCGACTCCGCGTCGTCGGCGACGCCCCCGGCCTCGAGGTCCACGAAGGCCTCGTCCAGGCTGAGCGGCTCCACCAGCGGCGACAGCTCCCGCAGCAGCCCCATCACCTGCTCGCTGATCTCGCGGTACAGCCCGAAGCGGGGCACGAGATAGGCGGCGTTGGGCGCCAGCCTGCGCGCCTGCCCCGTGGGCATCGCCGAGTGCACACCGAAACGCCGCGCCTCATAGGAAGCGGTGGCCACCACACCGCGCGGCCCGAGCCCGCCCACCACCACGGCTTTTCCCCGCAGGCTGGGCTTCGCGGCCTGCTCCGCGGACGCGTAGAAGGCATCCATGTCCAGATGCAGGATCGTCGGCGTGCTTCTCACACCTCTGATGCTGCCCTACGCCACTGACAACGCGGCGTCAGACGGCCCTGTTGCGCCTTCGGGCCAGCTCATCGGCCGGATTGTGCCCGACGAGCGTCTCCCCGGTGTCGATGCGCTCGCCGTGCAGCTGGGACAGTGCGGCCTCGACGTCCCGCCAGACGACGCCCACGGCGATCCCGAAGACCCCCTGGCCGCCCTGGAGCAGGTCGTGGACCTCGCTGGACGTCGTGCACTCGTAGACCGTCGCCCCGTCGCTCATCAGCGTCATCCGCTCGAGGTCACGGAACCCGCGCTCGCGCAGGTGCTGGACGGTCGTGCGGATGTTCTGCAGCGACACCCCGGTGTCGAGGAAACGCTTCACGATCTTGAGGACGACCACGTCGCGGAAGCTGTAGAGCCGCTGCGTCCCGGAGCCGCCCGCGGCCCGCACACTGGGCTCCACCAGGCCCGTACGGGCCCAGTAGTCGAGCTGCCGGTAAGTGATGCCCGCGGCCGCGCACGCGGTGGGACCGCGGTAGCCGACCTGCTCGGATTGCCCGGACGTGGCGTCGCCGCTCCCCTGGACCGCCATCGGTCGGTTCGGAGAGTGATCGACCGCACCGCCGTGGATCGGGTACGGACCGCCCGTCGCCGTACCGTCGCCGCTGCTTCTCACGCCGACCTCCCTCCTTGAACTGCCTTCTCGACGGTAGGCAGTCGCCAGGGGCTCGTCAACGATCGCCACACTCGGCACGCCGAGTGATAATCACCCTGAGAGTGGTTTCCCGTACCTCACCGCGGGGAAAGGCTAGCCGAATGGCCCGACGCGGGCCGTCAGAAGCGGCTCACTGACTGTTGGTGCCGAAGTCCTCGGGCGAGATCTGGTCGAGGAACTCGCGGAACTTCTCCACCTCGTCCTCCTGCTCGTCCGGGATCGCGATGCCGGCGTCGTCCAGGACGCCGTCGCTGCCGTAGATCGGCGTCCCGGTCCGCAGCGCCAGCGCTATGGCGTCGGACGGCCGCGCACTCACTTCGACACCGCTGGCGAAAACCAGCTCCGCGTAGAAGACGCCTTCTCGCAGGTCCGTGATGCGCACTTCGGAGAGCTCCTGGCCGACCGCTTCGAGCACGTCCTTGAAAAGGTCATGGGTCAGCGGCCGTGCGGGTGCCATGCCCTGCTGCGCGAAGGCGATGGCGGTCGCCTCACCTGGTCCGATCCAGATGGGGAGGTACCGGTCGCCTCCCACTTCACGCAGGAGCACGATCGGCTGGTTGGAGGGCATTTCGACCCGGACACCTACGACGTCGAGCTCGTTCACACAGCAACCCTAGGACGTGGCTGGCAGGTTTGGGTAGTCGGGCACCCGCCGAGTAACGGCCGGGAGCGGTCGAGTCAGGGCAATCTGACGCCGAGCGCGGTCTGCACGAGCGCCGAATGCAGCCTCCCGGTGAGACCGGCCAGCTCCTTGGTGCGAGCTTCGGCATGGGCCCTGGTCTGCGGATTGCGGTGCCGGCGCAGCGGCGCGACCACCTGGTCGACGAGCCCGGCCTCACGCTCCGCGGCGGCCTTCATGACCCGCAAGTGCCGTGGCTCGATGCCGAACCGGCCGAGCTCGACCACGAGCGAGGCGACCGTGACGGCCTCCGCGTCGTACCCGCCGTCCGGCAACGGCGCGACGAGGCCGTACGTCTCCCACTCGTGGAGCTGTCCCTCGTCGATCTCGGCGGCGGCCAGCAGCTCGTCACGGCCCACACGGGCCGCCGTCGGCCCCTCGACGTCGTCCGGGCCCCGGACATCGCCGACGTCCCGCTGACGCCCCAGGGACGGCAGAGGAGGCCTCTCACCGCGCTCCAGCGCGTCGAGGTGCTCACGGATGACCTTGAGGGGCAGATAGTGGTCCCGCTGCATCCTCAGGACGTGACCGAGCCGCTCGACATCCTCCGGGCTGAACTTCCGGTACCCGGAAGGCGTGCGCTGGGGCTCGATGAGCCCCTCGGCCTCCAGGAACCGGATCTTCGAGATCGTGACCTCGGGAAATTCGTCACGCAGTTCGTTCAGCACGGCACCGATGCTCATCAGCCGACGGTCCGCGGCGGCGGTGCCGCTACCGGCACCGCCCCTCGGTGTTTGAAGCATGGACCTTCCCTGGGGGTTGTCCCCCCAGACGGCGCCGGGGGGAGGGTCAGAGGCCGACGGCCCGCTGGCTCGCGTAGAAGACCAGTCGGTACTTGCCGATCTGCACCTCGTCGCCGTTCGAGAGCGAGACCGAGTCGATCCGCTCCCGGTTGACGTACGTGCCGTTGAGGCTGCCCACGTCCGCGACGGTGAAGGAACCGTCCTGGACCCGGCGGAACTCCACGTGACGACGCGACACGGTCACGTCGTCCAGGAAGATGTCGCTCTGCGGGTGACGGCCCGCGGTGGTCAGCTCGCCGTCGAGCAGGAAACGACTGCCCGAGTTCGGACCGCGACGCACCACGAGGAGCGCCGAACCGAGCGGCAGCGCGTCCACGGCGGCCTGCGCCTCCGGAGAGAGCGCGGGAGACGGGTTCTGCCCCGTCACCTCGGCGTCGTAGGCCTCCAGGCCCGAGATGGAGATCGTCGAGGTCGTCTCCGACGCGCGCTCCGGCGCGGCTCCGGCCCGCAGCGGCGCACCGCAGTTGGAGCAGAACCGACTCGCCTCGGCGTTGCGGTTCCCGCACCTCGTACACACCAGGGCCATGGACTGGTCCTCCTGCCGCGGCTGTCCCTCGGGGGCATTCGATCCGTACGGGCCGGGGGCGAACCCTCCACCCGTACTTGAGGTTGAAGGTTCCCCGAAACCTATGCGGCCGGGACCGGCAGGGTCAACAGATGACGCGCCCTGTCCGCCCGAATTGTCACCACCTGGACCAGCGACCTGGTCCCGGAACATCGGGCGGCCGGCGCCCTGCTCCTCGGCATCTCCATGGCGCTGTGCACGGTGCCGGGCAGTGGCCGGATTGCCGCTGTCCTCACGTGCACTCTTGCCGAACAACTTCGCAAACAACTTCACGGGCGATTCCCCTTGACCGAAACAGACCCGCCCGTGGGGCAGGACGAACACTGATTGCACACACCGGCATTCATCGGTGAGCCAGACATCCTCACAACGTCCGTGGCCACCAAACAGTTTCCACCACGCACCGTGCTTCTGGTGCGCCGACCCCCCGCAACCTCATGCCCCCGCCC
>NZ_LIPN01000318.1 GCF_001418325.1 Streptomyces atriruber
CCCCAGCACGGCCCCCGCCGCCACCACGACGGCCACCAGCAGCACCGAGTCCGGCACCGCCCGTCCGACGCCGCCCGCCCACTGCTCGACCGCGAACGAGTCGTCCACGTTCAGCAGGCCGGGCAGCGCCGTCGTCCCGTCGTACGCGAGGAACAGCGCTCCCAGCGCGATGAAGAAGAGGCCGGACAGCAGCGACGTCGTGTGCAGTTCGAACCGCCCGAGCCGGAACGTCCGGCCCCGCAGCCACCTGCGCCGCCCCAGGTCGAACCGCTCCCAGAGCAGGGCGAGCACGAAGAGCGGCACGGCCATCCCCAGCGCGTACACGGCGAGCAGCAGCCCTCCGTAGACCGGGCTTCCGCTCACCGCGGCCACCGTCAGCACACTGCCGAGGATCGGCCCCGCGCAGAATCCGGCGAGCCCGTACACCGCCCCCAGCGCGTACACGGAGAACGCCGTGGTCGGCCGGATCCGGCCCGACAGCTCCGCCATCTTCCGCGAGGCGAACCCCATGCCGAGGATCTGCAGCACACCGAGCCCGATGATCAGCCACCCGGCGACGAGCACCAGCTGGTCGCGGTGGCCGAAGAAGAACCGCCCGGCGTAGGACCCGGCGGCGCCGAGCGGCACCAGGGTCGTCGCGAGACCCGCGTAGAAGATGCCGGTGCGGGCGACGAGGCGCGAGGTGGAGTCGATCGAGTAGGCGAAGAAGGCGGGCAGGAGCAGGGCGCTGCAGGGGCTGACCAGGGCGAGGAGGCCGCCGAGGAACGCGGCGAAGTACCCGACGTCGGCGGTCACTCGGAGCCCCCGCCCTTGCCCTTGCCGGTCGCCTTCGCGCTCTTCGCCGCCGTCTCGATGGCCTGGTCGAAGACCTGGTCCGGCTGGGCGCCCGAGATGGGCCGTCCGTTGATCACGAAGGAGGGCGTCGCGGCGGCCCCGAGGCCGTACGCCTCCTCCTGGTCCTTCTTGACGGCGCTCTTGGCCGCGTCGCTCCCCATGTCGGCGACGAACCGGTCGACGTCCTTGACCCCGGCCTCCTTGGCCAGCTCCTCCAGACGGCCGTCGCCGAAGCCCTTCTCCTTGGACCCCTCGGCGTACGCGGCCTCGTGGAACTGCCAGAAGCGTCCTTGCCTGCCCGCCGCCCACGCGCCGCGCGCGGCCCGCTCGGAGTCCTCGCCGAAGATCGGGAAGTTGCGCCATTCGATGCGCAGGGTGCCCTCGTCGACGTACTTCTTCACGAGGCCGGGCTCGGTGTCGCGGGCGAACTTGCCGCAGAAGCCGCACTTGAAGTCGGCGTACTCGACCATCACGACGGGCGCGTCGGCGCGCCCCTGCGCGAGCGGGTCCTTGGCGTCGCGCCGGGCGAGCTTCTCCAGCTCGGGGTAGACACCGGCCTGCGCATCGGTGGAGGGCGCGGCGCCCGCGGCCTCCTCCTTCACGGTGCCGTTGCGGGAGTCCTCGGGCTTGGTCGCGGTGTACGAGGCGACGCCGAGCAGCACCGCGGCGACGACGACACCCGCGCCGATGGCGATGTTGCGGCTCTTCTTGTTGCTGTTCTGAGGCTTGCTGATGTTCTGAGGCTTGCTGCCGTTCTTGGGCACGGAGGTGCTCTCTCTTGTCCTGTTGTACGTCGATGAAGGGGCCCCTGAAGTCAGGGGCCTCCTACACGCGCAGGATCGAGAGATCTATCGGTGAGGGCGGAGTGAGCGCGGGCGGTGCCCGGCCCGGTGCCACCAGGAGCACGGCCTGGTCGGCGCCCCACGAGCCGGACGCGGCCCGGGTGTCGTGCAGCGCGGGCAGCAGTTCGTACGCCGTTCCGGGGCGCTGCGGGGTGCCCGGCGTCTGGTCGGCGTCGCGGTCGGTGCCCTTGCCGCAGCCGGGCGAGCCCTGCACGTCGGCCGCCTGCGCGGCGAACACCTCGGCGGCCGCGGTGGCCGCGGTGGCCGCAGTGGCCTGGGCGGCATCGGCCACCGGCTGCTGCGCGGCGGCCGCGGGCCCGCAGAACATCCCGAGCCCGAGCACGACGAGGAAGACCACCGCGAGGGGGCTCCAGGTCGTGCGCGTGCGGGTCGGCATGCCCGGAATCGTACGTGGCGGGCCGCCCCGCCGGGGAAATCGGTTCGCCACTGCCGAGTCGCGGGTGAGATCCTGGAGGCCGTATGTCTACGCAGCCCGCCCTTGCCCTCGACGCCCTCGCCCCCCGCCTCTCCGAGCTCTCGCTGCGCGACGAGCACCGGATCGGCCGGCGGCTGGAGGGTGCCCGCCGGATCCGTAAGCCCGAGGCCCGCGCCGCCGTCCTCGCCGAGATCTCGGCGGACGTGGAGAAGGCGGCGGCGCGGATGGCCGAGCGCGGCTCCCGCATGCCCGTGATCACGTATCCGGAGCAGCTGCCGGTCAGCCAGAAGAAGGACGAGATCGCCGAGGCGATCCGCGACCACCAGGTCGTGATCGTCGCGGGCGAGACGGGCTCGGGCAAGACCACGCAGATCCCCAAGATCTGCATGGAGCTCGGCCGGGGCGTGCGCGGCATGATCGGCCACACACAGCCCCGCCGCATCGCGGCCCGCACGGTCGCCGAGCGAGTCGCCGACGAGCTGAACACCCCGCTGGGCGAGGCCGTCGGCTGGAAGGTCCGCTTCACCGACCAGGTCGGCGCCGACACCTTCGTGAAGCTGATGACGGACGGCATCCTGCTGGCCGAGATCCAGACGGACCGCGAGCTGCGCGCGTACGACACGATCATCATCGACGAGGCCCACGAGCGTTCGCTCAACATCGACTTCCTGCTGGGGTACCTCGCCCAGCTGCTCCCCAAGCGCCCGGACCTCAAGGTCGTGATCACCTCCGCGACCATCGACCCCGAGCGCTTCTCGCGGCACTTCGGGGACGCGCCGATCGTCGAGGTCAGCGGGCGCACGTATCCGGTGGAGGTCCGCTACCGCCCGCTCCTCGAAGAGGACGGCGACGACTCGGACCGCGACCAGATCACCGCGATCACGGACGCCGTCGAGGAGCTCCAGGCCGAGGGCAAGGGCGACATCCTCGTCTTCCTCTCCGGGGAGCGCGAGATCCGCGACACGGCGGACGCGCTGAACAAGAAGAACTACCGGTTCACGGAAGTGCTCCCGCTGTACGCCCGGCTGTCGCACGCCGAGCAGCACCGCGTCTTCCAGCAGCACACGGGACGACGGATCGTCCTCGCGACGAACGTCGCGGAGACCTCCCTGACCGTCCCGGGCATCAAGTACGTGATCGACCCGGGCACGGCCCGCATCTCCCGCTACAGCCACCGCACGAAGGTGCAGCGCCTGCCCATCGAGGCGGTCAGCCAGGCCAGCGCCAACCAGCGCAAGGGCCGCTGCGGGCGTACGTCGGACGGCATCTGCATCCGGCTGTACAGCGAGGACGACTTCCTCTCCCGGCCCGAGTTCACGGACGCGGAGATCCTCCGTACGAACCTCGCCTCCGTCATCCTGCAGATGACCGCGGCCGGCCTCGGCGACATCGAGAAGTTCCCCTTCATCGACCCGCCGGACCACCGCAACATCCGCGACGGCGTGCAGCTCCTCCAGGAACTGGGCGCGCTGGACCCGACGCAGAAGGACCCGAAGAAGCGGCTCACCCAGCAGGGCCGCAAGCTCAGCCAGCTCCCCGTCGACCCGCGCCTGGCCCGCATGGTCCTGGAGGCCGACAAGAACGGCTGCGTGCGCGAGGTCATGGTGATCGCGGCCGCGCTCTCCATCCAGGACCCGCGCGAGCGCCCGTCGGAGAAGCAGGCGCAGGCCGACCAGCAGCACGCCCGCTTCAAGGACGAGACGAGCGACTTCCTCGCCTTCCTCAACCTGTGGCGGTACGTCCGCGAGCAGCAGAAGGAGCGCGGCTCCTCCTCGTTCCGCCGGATGTGCAAGGCGGAGTATCTGAACTTCCTGCGGATCCGCGAGTGGCAGGACATCTATACGCAGCTGCGCACGGTCGCCAAGCAGATGGGCATCCACCTCAACGAGGAGGACGCCCCCGAGCAGCACGTCCACATCTCGCTCCTGTCCGGCCTGCTCTCCCACATCGGGATGAAGGATGTGAAGGAGTCCAAGGACAGCGACCCCAAGCAGCGCGGCGGACGCAACGAGTACCTGGGCGCCCGCAACGCCAAGTTCGCCGTCTTCCCCGGCTCCGCGCTCTTCAAGAAGCCCCCGCGCTTCATCATGTCGGCCGAGCTGGTGGAGACCTCGCGCCTGTGGGCCCGGGTGAACGCCCGCATCGAGCCCGAGTGGGTCGAGCCGCTCGCCCAGCACCTCCTGAAGCGCACGTACAGCGAACCGCACTGGGAGAAGGACCAGGCGGCGGTGATGGCGATAGAGAAGGTGACGCTGTACGGCGTCCCGATCGTCACCGACCGCAAGGTCAACTACGGCCGCATCGACCCCGAGGTCTCCCGCGACCTGTTCATCCGCAACGCGCTGGTCGAGGGCGACTGGCGCACGCACCACAAGTTCTTCGCCGCCAACCGCAGGCTCCTCACCGAGGTGGAGGAGCTGGAGCACCGCGCGCGGCGCCGCGACATCCTCGTCGACGACGAGACGCTCTTCGACTTCTACGACCAGCGGGTGCCCGAACACGTCGTGTCGGGGGCGCACTTCGACTCCTGGTGGAAGAAGAAGCACCGCGAGGAGCCGGAGCTGCTCGACTTCGAGCGGTCGATGCTGATCAACGAGAAGGCGGGGGACGTCTCCAAGGACGACTACCCCGACTCGTGGCGTCAGGGGCAGCTCAAGTTCAAGGTGACCTACCAGTTCGAGCCGGGCGCGGACGCGGACGGCGTGACCGTCCACATCCCGCTCCAGGTCCTGAACCAGGTCACGGACGAGGGCTTCGACTGGCAGATCCCGGGCCTGCGCGAGGACGTGGTCATCGAGCTGATCCGCTCCCTGCCCAAGCCGATCCGCCGCAACTACGTCCCCGCGCCGAACTTCGCGAAGGCCTTTCTGGAGCGTGCGGTGCCGCTGCAGGAGCCGCTGCACGTCACGCTCGCGCGGGAGCTGCAGCGGATGGTCGGCGTGCCGGTCTCGCCGGAGGACTTCGATCTGACACGCGTGCCCGACCACTTGAAGATCACGTTCCGGATCACCGACGAGCGACGCAAGAAGCTCGCCGAGGACAAGGACCTCGAAGCCCTCAAGGTGCGGCTGAAGCCGAAGGCCCGCCAGGCGCTCTCGCAGGCCGCCGCGGCGACGGCCGAGCGGACGGGCGGCGCGGCCGTCGAGCGCACGGGCCTCACGGACTGGACCATCGGCACCCTCACGCGCGTCTTCGAGACCCGCCGCGCGGGCCAGCCGGTGAAGGCGTACCCCGCGCTCGTGGACGACGGGGACACCGTCTCCGTACGCCTCTTCGACACCGAGGCCGAGCAGGTCCTGGCGATGTGGCGGGGGACGCGCCGCCTCATCCTGCGCAACATCCCGGTGAATCCGGCCAAGTTCGCCTCCGACAAGCTCAGCAACCAGCAGAAACTCGCCCTGTCGGCGAACCCGCACGGCTCCATGCAGGCCCTCTTCGACGACTGCGCGATGGCCGCCGCGGACAAGCTGATCGCGGACTTCGGCGGGCCCGTCTGGGACGAGGCGTCGTACCGCAAGCTCTTCGAGAAGGTGCGCGCGGAGATCGTCGACACGACCGTGCGGGCGGTCGGCCAGGTGCAGCA
This sequence comes from Streptomyces atriruber, assembly GCF_001418325.1. GTDB lineage: Bacteria > Actinomycetota > Actinomycetes > Streptomycetales > Streptomycetaceae > Streptomyces > Streptomyces atriruber. The sequence goes on from NZ_LIPN01000318.1 coordinate 5,696, forward strand.
GGTCCTCGCCGCCTGGCAGGCCTGTGAGCGCCGCCTGAAGTCGACGAAGAGCCCGACGCTGCTCGCGAACCTCACGGACGTGCGGGAGCAGCTGAACTCCCTCATCAAGCCGGGCTTCGCGACGGAGACGGGGCTGCGGCGACTGCCGGACCTGATGCGGTACATGGTGGCGGCGGACCGGCGCCTGCAGCAGATGCCGACCAACGTCCAGCGGGACACCAGCCGCATGCAGAAGGTCCACGAGATGCGCGACGAGTACCTGCGGCTGCTCGAACAGATGCCGCAGGGCAGGCCCGTGCCGCAGGAGGTCCTGGACATCCGCTGGATGGTCGAGGAGCTCCGCGTCAGCTACTTCGCGCACGCGCTGGGCACGGCGTACCCCGTCTCGGACAAGCGGATCGTGAAGGCGATCGACGCCGCGGTGCCGTGATCCGACGCGTGACCGGACAGCCACACAGGGTGAGTTCGACCGCTGGGCCTGCGCTGCTGTACAGTCTCATCTCGCAGCACAACGCAACACCAAGTGCCGCAAAGCAAGGTCCTGTGGAGCAGTTTGGAGTGCTCGCCACCCTGTCAAGGTGGAGGCCGCGGGTTCAAATCCCGTCAGGACCGCAGTAAGAGAAGGGCCGCATCCGCGAGGGTGCGGCCCTTCTTCGTGTCGCCCGGCCGACCGGCCTGTCGAGGCGGAGGCCGGCCGCACCCGCGAGGGTGCAGCCCTCTTCGTATGCGCGTCTCCGTGCGCGTCTTCGCGCCGCCCCGCGTGCGGCCCGTTGTGGCGGGCGCATCTTGACTGCGTCACATTCCACCGGTACCCCGGACACCAGGGAGCCGCGGGAGGCTCCCCAGGAGGTGACGCATGTCCGCTTCTCCGGCGTCCGCGCGGCACGAGACGCGCGCCTTGCTGCGCGCGCACCTCGCGGCGGCCACCAGATACCGCCATGTGACCCGGCACTGCCCGATCTGCCATCGACTGCTGCGGCTCGCCCTGGAGCCGTCTCAGCGCGTTCCCGGCGAGCACGAGGCCCCCGAGGCGGCCTTCGTGCGCGAGAGCGCCACAGCCGTCCACGCCGAGCCGGCGGAGCCCGCCGGACCGCACGGGGACGAAAGTCCCCCCAACGCATGACCAAAGCCGACGCGCGGGCCGCCTCCCCGGTGGGAGGCTGAGAGCCGAAGGCCTACGAATGCCGCCGCGGCCCCTCTAGCGCAGGGGTGTCGTGTGCAACAAGATTCACGACGTGTGACGGGTGTCACCGAACAAGTTTCAGGAACCCCGGAACTTACACCCTCCCTACAATGGGCCAATTTAATATGTGCAATTGCACCACCCCCGAGGCCCTCCCCGGCCACCCTGCCCAGGGACCCCCCAGAGACAAACAAGGGCGCTCAGAGACCCGCCCACCAGCGCGTCCTCGGCGCACAAAAAAGATCGCGCTGGACCCGGCGGAGTCCAGCGCGATCCGACGACGCACCCAAGTGGGTCAGGCGTGGGCCCCGTTGGGGCAGGACCCTCGTCGTGTGTAGCCATATGTCGGACGTACGGCCAGGTTGGGGGACCCGGCAGCAGTGGTGCTCTTCGCCCGAGTTGTGCGAGTTACTGCTGGTTGATCGGTACTTCAGGCCTCGCTGCGCTGCTGCGGAATACCCGCCAGCAGTGCGCGGACCTCAGCCTCGCGGTACCGGCGGTGTCCGCCGAGCGTGCGAATCGACGTGAGCTTGCCAGCCTTGGCCCAGCGCGTCACCGTCTTCGGGTCGACGCGGAACATCGTGGCAACCTCAGCCGGGGTCAGCAGCGGCTCGGCATCAGGGGTGCGAGCGGTCATGAGCGGCCTCCTCGGGAGAACCGAACCTTCTCGGTTCATTCCTCTAAATTCTGCACCTTGACCCGCGTTGCCCGAAATGGCGGACGCGAGTCGAGTCGGTTATAGGACGAACGGCTTGTCCTCGGCACTACAACTACACCATCCGTCCAGCCGCGTCGGCCAAACCGATGGAATTGCCCTCCCAGGTGTTCATCACCGACGGAAGCCGATGGACCATGCCATAGCGGACAGTCACGCCACAGTGACGATCAGTCACAGAGCGATCAGGAGTCAACAGACCCCCCATAGAGTGCAATGCTGAGCATTCCGCCCATACTTGGGCGGAAGGAGCCCTCCCCGGACTCCTTGTCCTATTTTGGCACGAGGAGGGGTGATGGGCGCAAGGGTGCAGTTAGTGCGGTCCGTCACGCTTGAGGCAAAGGCCCGGATCGGGACCTACGTCCTGACACCCGGGCGACCAGGGGCCTCAGTTCGCGAACTGAAGGTCCCGAACCGCCCGCCATCGCCCCACGAGCCTTGCATACGCCTCGCCGGCCGCCTCGCCGTCGCCGATGCGCAGCGCCTCGATCCCCTCGGCGACGTCCGCGGCCGAGTGGTCCTCGTCGAGCTCGTCGGCGGAGACCGCGTGCACGAGCCCGCCGTAGTCGAGCTCGACGAGGGAACGGGGGTGGAACTCCTCCAGCCACCGGCCGACGTCCACGAGCCCCTCGATGATCGGCCCCTCGTCCAGCGCGTCCCGCAGCGCCCGCAGCCCGCGCGCGACCCGGCGCCGGGCCTGCACCATCGGCGTCCGGTAGCGGAGCGCGGGCGACGCACCCCGCTCGTGGCTCCGCTCCTCGTCGGCGACCAGCACGAACCAGTGCAGCGGCACCTGCCACGTCGACGTACGGATCCAGGGGCGCGCGTCGGGGTTGCGCGCCAGCCACCGCTCGTAGTCCGCGGCGGTCTGGCGGCGCAGCACCGGAGGGAGCACCGCGTCCAGGACCGGCGGCGGCAGCTGCCCCGCCAGCTCCTCCATGGCCTGCCAGCCGCGCAGCCGGGTCCGCCACGGGCAGACGCACAGCACCCCGTCCACCTCGACCACGAAGGCGTCGTCGCTCTCGTGCACCGGCACGGGCACCGGGGGCGTGGGCACCAGGTCGGCCAGCGAGCTGCGGAGCTCGTCCTGGCAGGAGGGCAGGTCGGGGCGGCGGGCATAGCGCGCCCAGTGGCCGCGCTCCGGCTCGGGGAAGGCGGCCAACGGCTCGTACACACGCAGGTAGGACGCGTACGGGACCGTCACCGAAGACACCTTGGGCACGGCTCCTCTCTCCCCCGCGGGCGCGCCGGAAAACGTGATCCTCGGCACCGGGAGGTCAAGGTCGGTGGACAGCCTCTAGTCTCATGCCCATCGGACCCCCGCCACCCGTACGGGAGCCCGCCCAACCGCCGCACTTGACCGGGAGTCACCACAGTGACCGAAGCAGACAACGGCGTCCTGCACACCCTGTTCCACTCGGACCAGGGAGGCCACGAGCAAGTAGTGCTCTGCCAGGACCGCGCCAGCGGCCTCAAGGCCGTCATCGCCATCCACAGCACCGCCCTGGGCCCCGCCCTCGGCGGCACCCGCTTCTACCCGTACGCGACCGAGGAAGAGGCCGTCGCCGACGTCCTGAACCTGTCGCGCGGAATGTCGTACAAGAACGCCATGGCCGGGCTCGACCACGGCGGCGGCAAAGCCGTGATCATCGGCGACCCGGACCGGATCAAGAGCGAGGAGCTGCTGCTCGCCTTCGGCCGCTGCGTCGCCTCGCTCGGCGGCCGCTACGTGACGGCCTGCGACGTCGGTACGTACGTCGCCGACATGGACGTCGTCGCGCGCGAGTGCCGCTGGACCACCGGACGTTCGCCCGAGAACGGCGGCGCGGGGGACTCCTCCGTGCTCACCGCCTTCGGTGTCTTCCAGGGCATGCGGGCCAGCGCCGAGCACCTGTGGGGCGATGCGTCGCTGCGCGGGCGCAAGGTCGGCGTCGCGGGCGTCGGCAAGGTGGGCCACCACCTGGTCGAGCACCTTCTGGAGGACGGCGCCGAGGTCGTGATCACGGACGTGCGCGAGGAGTCGGTCAACCGGATCGTCCACAAGCACCCGTCGGTGACGGCGGTGGCGGACACCGAGGCACTCATCCGCACCGAGGGCCTCGACATCTACGCGCCCTGTGCGCTCGGCGGCGCGCTCGACGACGACTCCGTGCCGGTGCTCACCGCGAAGGTGGTGTGCGGCGCCGCGAACAACCAGCTCGCGCATCCGGGTGTGGAGAAGGACCTGGCCGACCGGTCGATCCTCTACGCGCCGGACTACGTGGTGAACGCGGGCGGGGTGATCCAGGTCGCCGACGAGCTGCACGGCTTCGACTTCGACCGGTGCAAGGCGAAGGCTTCGAAGATCTTCGACACCACGCTCGCAATATTCGCTCGCGCAAAGGAGGACGGCATCCCGCCGGCCGCGGCGGCCGACAGGATCGCCGAACAGCGCATGTCCGACGCGCGCTGAAACAAACCGGAATCTGATGTTCCGGCGTTCTGCGACGCTTTGACAGGGCCCCGTCGACGTACACGAGAGACAAGACTCACCCCCGTCGGCGGGTCGCCCGCCAAGAAGAGGTTAAAATCGCAGTTGACCAGCGAGGACGGGGCTCCTCGAGGGTTGTGCGCCGAGGCGCGTCCTGCGGGCGACGTACCGTATGGCCGCAGGAGCAGGTACCGTGGAAGCCCTACGGACCGGTCTCTCCGAGGAGAGCCCGTTCCCGATCATGAACGCGTGTCAAGACTCTGGGGCCACCGAGCCCCATATCCGAGGGGGTCGAGCCATGGGGCGCGGCCGGGCAAAGGCCAAGCAGACGAAGGTCGCCCGCCAGCTGAAGTACAGCAGCGGCGGGACTGACCTGTCGCGTCTGGCCAATGAGCTGGGCGCTTCGACTTCGCAACAGCCGCCGAATGGCGAGCCGTTCGAGGACGACGACGAGGAAGACGACCCGTACGCCCAGTACGCGGATCTGTACAACGACGACGAGGACGAGGACTCCGACGAGTCCGGTCCGTCGTCGCAGCGCCGCGGCGCTTGACCTCGTTGCATACGCAGCATTTGTTGCCTACGCAGTATTCGCAGTTCGCATAGCAACTGCACTTCACCCGGTCCGGGGTGGTCACCACACCGGACCGGGTTTTGTGCTGCTCCGAGAACGGGATCACGGGCCTACTTGGCGTAGTCGCCGATCATGGCGGCGCCCGTCGCGTGCTCGCCGCGGTCCGTGATCTCGCCCGCGACCCAGGCGTCCAGGCCGCGGTCGGCGAGGGTGGTGAGCGCCGCGTCCGCCGACTCCTCGGGGACGATCGCGATCATTCCGACGCCCATGTTGAGCGTCTTCTCCAGCTCCAGGCGCTCGACCTGGCCGACTTGGCCGACCACGTCGAAGACCGCGCCGGGGGTCCAGGTGCCGCGGTCCACGATCGCGTGCAGGCCGTCCGGGATCACCCGGGCGAGGTTGGCCGCGAGCCCGCCGCCGGTGACGTGGCTGAAGGCGTGGACGTCCGTGGTGCGGGTGAGCGCCAGGCAGTCCAGGGAGTAGATCTTGGTGGGCTCCAGGAGCTCCTCGCCCAGCGTGCGGCCGAACTCCTCGACCCGGCGGTCCAGGGCCCAGCCCGCGCGGTCGAAGACCACGTGCCGGACGAGCGAGTACCCGTTCGAGTGAAGACCGGACGCCGCCATGGCGATGACCGCGTCCCCCTTACGGATGCGATCCGGGCCGAGCAGGCGGTCGGCCTCGACCGCTCCCGTGCCGGCGCCCGCGACGTCGAAGTCGTCCGGGCCGAGCAGACCCGGGTGCTCCGCGGTCTCGCCGCCGACGAGCGAGCAGCCCGCGAGGACACAGCCCTCGGCGATGCCCTTCACGATGGCGGCGACGCGCTCGGGGTGGACCTTGCCGACGCAGATGTAGTCGGTCATGAAGAGCGGCTCGGCGCCGCACACGACGATGTCGTCCATGACCATCGCGACGAGGTCGTGGCCGATGGTGTCGTAGACCCCCATCTGACGGGCGATGTCGACCTTCGTGCCGACGCCGTCGGTCGCGGAGGCGAGCAGCGGGCGCTCGAAGCGCTTGAGCGCCGAGGCGTCGAAGAGTCCGGCGAAGCCGCCGAGGCCGCCGAGGCCCGCGACCTCGGGACGCCGGGTCTTCTTGACCCATTCCTTCATCAGCTCGACGGCGCGGTCGCCCGCCTCGATGTCCACGCCCGCGGAGGCGTAGCTGGCACCTGTGGTCTCAGACATGGTGAGTTGAGAGCTTTCGTGTCGTTACTACGTGGGGCTTACGGGCGACGGATCGCGTCGGCCGCTGCCGTGGCGGCAGGGCCTGCCGCCAGCTCCGTCTCCAGGAGCTGCTTGCCGAGCAGCTCGGGGTCGGGCAGATCCATCGGGTACACGCCGTCGAAGCAGGCGCGGCAGAGGTTCGGCTTGTCGATGGTCGTGGCCTCGATCATGCCGTCGATGGAGATGTACGAGAGCGAGTCGGCGCCCATCGAGGTGGCGATCTCGTCGATCGTCATGCCGTTGGCGATGAGCTCGGCGCGGGTCGCGAAGTCGATGCCGAAGAAGCAGGGCCACTTCACGGGCGGCGAGGAGATCCGGATGTGGATCTCGGCGGCGCCTGCCTCGCGGAGCATCTTGACCAGGGCGCGCTGGGTGTTGCCGCGGACGATCGAGTCGTCGACGACCACGAGGCGCTTGCCCTTGATGACTTCCTTGAGCGGGTTCAGCTTGAGACGGATGCCGAGCTGGCGGATCGTCTGCGAGGGCTGGATGAAGGTCCGGCCGACGTAGGCGTTCTTGACCAGGCCGGCGCCGAAGGGGATGCCGGAGGCTTCCGCGTAACCGATCGCGGCGGGCGTGCCGGATTCCGGGGTCGCTATGACGAGGTCGGCCTCGACGGGAGCTTCCTCGGCGAGTTTCCGGCCCATCTCGACGCGCGAGAGGTAGACGTTCCGGCCGGCGATGTCCGTGTCGGGGCGCGCCAGATAGACGTACTCGAAGACACAGCCCTTGGGCTTCGCTTCCGCGAATCGGGACGTTCGCAGTCCGTTCTCGTCGACCGCGATGAACTCGCCGGGCTCGACCTCGCGGACGAAGCTGGCACCGCAGATGTCGAGCGCCGCGGACTCCGAGGCGACGACCCAGCCGCGCTCCAGGCGGCCGAGGACCAGCGGGCGGATGCCCTGCGGGTCGCGGGCCGCGTACAGCGTGTGCTCGTTCATGAAGACGAGGGAGAAGGCGCCCTGGACGTCCGGGAGGACCTTGGTGGCCGCCTCCTCGATGGTGAGCGGCTTGCCGTCGTCGTCCACCTGCCCCGCGAGGAGAGCCGTCACCAGGTCGGTGTCGTTGGTCGCGGCGACCTGCGTCGCGCGGCCGTTCTCCTTCGGCAGTTCGGCGACCAGCTCGGCGAGCTGGGCCGTGTTGACGAGGTTGCCGTTGTGCCCGAGCGCGATGGAGCCGTGCGCGGTGGCACGGAACGTCGGCTGGGCGTTCTCCCATACGGAGGCTCCGGTGGTCGAGTAGCGGGCGTGACCGACCGCGATATGACCCTGGAGCGAGCTGAGAGAGGTTTCGTCGAAGACCTGGGACACGAGGCCCATGTCCTTGAAGACGAGGATCTGGGAGCCGTTGCTGACCGCGATTCCCGCGGATTCCTGGCCCCGATGCTGGAGGGCATAGAGCCCGAAGTACGTGAGCTTTGCGACCTCTTCGCCCGGAGCCCAGACACCGAAGACGCCACAAGCGTCCTGGGGGCCTTTCTCGCCGGGGAGCAGATCGTGATTGAGTCGACCGTCACCACGTGGCACGGCATCGAGTGTAGGCGAGATCGACCACTGGTCCGAATTGGGGATACGGGCCCCGCACGGAGCGTAGTCGTGGCCCTGATGCGCACGTGGAGTACGAAGCCCGTGTGAACAGCCGGTCCGGAGCGTTGACAGGGACGGTCGGGCCCCGTGAAGCTCCTGGCCCATGCCCCTGCAGCCCCTCGGTGACCGGACGGTCGCCCTTGTGGAGCGCCGCCACGTCGACCTGGTCCGTGTCGCGAGCGCCATCTGTCGCTGCGCTGCCTGAACTCACTCTCCGTCGACTCACTTCTTCCGACTCCGGGTCGCGCCGCCCTGCCGTGCCGCGCCCCGTTCAGGAGCGCAGCCATGTCCTCACCCTCGTACGAGAAGTCCAGCCTGTCCCGACGTGCCTTCGGCGGTGCCGTGGGAGCCGGTGCCGCCGCCGCGGTGGGACTGCCCGCCGCCGCCGAGGCCCGGGAGCGGCCCTTCCGCGCGGCCCCGCGCCGGGGCGGACGGCGCCCGAACATCCTCTTCATCCTCGGCGACGACCTCGGCTGGGCCGACCTGTCGTCCTACGGATCGCCGCACATCAAGACCCCGAACCTGGACCGCCTGGCCCGCCAGGGCGTGCGGTTCACCGACGCCTACTCCGGGTCCGCGACCTGCTCGCCGACCCGCTTCAGCCTGTACACGGGGCGCTTCCCGGGGCGTACGAAGGGCGGGCTCGCGGAGCCGATCGCGGACAAGTCCGTGGGTCTGGAGCCGACGCACCCCACGCTGGCGTCGCTGCTGAGGGACGCCGGATACGCGACCGCGCTCATCGGCAAGTGGCACTGCGGCTATCTGCCGGATTACTCGCCCACCAAGTCGGGCTGGGACGAGTTCTTCGGGAACTTCGGCGGGGCGTTGGAGTACTACTCGAAGCTCGGGCTCGGCGGGGAGTACGACCTCTACGAGGGCGACGCCGAGTACAAGGACCTGCGGTACTACACGCGCATCCTGACCGAGCGGGCGAGCGACTACGTACGCCGTGACCACGGGGACAGGCCGTGGCTGCTCAACCTCAACTTCACCACCCCGCACTGGCCCTGGATAGCCGACGGCGACGAGGAGCAGAGCGCCGAGATCGTGCGCAGGGTCAGGGCGGGCGAGAAGGGCGCGCTCTGGCACCAGGACGGCGGCTCCGTCGAGAAGTACACGGAGATGGTCGAGGACCTGGACCGCTCCATCGGGGAGGTGCTGCGCGCGCTGAAGAAGTCCGGGCAGGAGCGGGACACCCTCGTGTTCTTCGCGTCCGACAACGGCGGCGAGCGCTTCTCGTACAACTGGCCGCTGTCCGGCAACAAGGGCTCGCTGCGGGAGGGCGGCATCCGGGTGCCGACCATCGTGCGGTGGCCGGCGCGGCTGGACGGCGGGCAGGTCAGCGACGAGCCCGTCTACACGCCCGACTGGACGGCGACCCTCCTGGAGATCGCCGGGGCCCGGCCGGACCCGGCGCACCCCCTGGACGGCACGAGCCTGGCCCCCTACTTGCTGCGGGGCGAGCGGATCGCCGAGCGCGAGCTGTTCTGGCGGGTGCGCGGGGAGCGTGCGCTGCGGCGCGGGGACTGGAAGTACTACCGGGGCAAGGACGGCACGGACCACCTATACGACCTCGCGGACGACCGGCGCGAGCAGGCCGACCGGGCCGCCTCGGAACCGCGTCTCCTGGCGGAGCTGCGGCGGGCTTGGGAGCGGACGGACGACGAGCTGCTGCCCTATCCCAAGCCCTAGCCCTCAGCTCTTGGCCGTGGCCTTTGGCCTTAGCTCTTGCCCTTGTCCGCGGCGGCGTTCGCGTTGATCACGGTGCCGTCGTCCGCGGTGAGCTTCAGCGTGTCCTGCCGCACCTCGTAACGCGCCTTGCCGCCGAAGAGCTTGAGCAGCTTGCGCTCGGTGGTCATCGCGTCGCCCGGACACATCTTCCGGGTGGTCGCGGGCGCCCCGAAGGTGATGCGGCCGTCCTCCGTCTCGGCCTTGGCGGTGACGTCGTTGCAGCCGAGGTTGCCGCGGACCTTGCCGTCGTCGCCGAAGGTGAGGTGGACCTTGCCGGACAGCGCCTTCGGCAGGGTCGCGGCCGTCTTGCCGTCGCCGATGCCGTTCACCGTCCACTTGGTGCCGGTGAGCGGGGCGTCGGGCTCGGCGGGCTGCGAGGTGAAGTCCACGCGGTCTCCCTTTGCCGTGGTGAGGGTCATGCGGTCGCCGTCCACCTTCGCGGTGAACTTGCCCGAGCCGAGGGCGCGCGTGAAGTCCTCCTCGAACTTCATGCGGCCGCTGCCCTCACAGGCCATCCGCGTCGTCTGCGTCTTGCCGAAGTCCACGGTGTCGCCCTTGATCGACACGGTCGTACCGGCCTGGTTGCAGCCGTAGCTGCCGCCGGCCCGCCCGTCCTTGCCGATCTTGAGGTAGGCGCCTTCCGGGGCGTCGTGCTTCTTGCCGCCGACGGTGAGGCTGTCCACGTTCCACCGGACGCCGGTCAGAGCTTGCTCGCTCGCCACGGAACGCCCGCCGGAGTCGCCTTCGGAGCCGGCTCCGGACTCGGTGCCGCATGCCGTGAGCAGCAGCCCCGCGGAGGCCAGCGCGGTCAGGGTGAGGGTCACTCGCTGCGTGTGCATGGCAATGTGACGGGACAAGTGGGGGTCCCGGTTCCATCACCCCATGATCGGCAGCAGCCCCGACAGATCCGCCCGCTCGCCGCTGGCGCTGACCTGCGCCGCGTCGACCGCGGTCGCCCACCGCGTCCGGCCGGTCGCCAGCCGGATCCAGGTGAGCGGGTCGGTCTCGACGACGTTGGGCGGGGTGCCGCGGGTGTGCCGGGGGCCCTCGACGCACTGCACGACGGCGTACGGCGGGATCCGCACCTCCGTCGACGCGCCCGGCGCCTTCACGGCGAGGGCGTCCGCGAGCAACCGGGCGCAGGCGGCCAGGGCCTGCCGGTCGTACGGGACGTCGAGGCCCGGCACCGCGTCGTTCAAGTCGTCGGTGTGGACGGTGAGTTCGACGGTACGGGTGACGAGGAAGTCGCCGAGGGTCATGGCGCCGAAGCGGGAGGGCACCAGGCGCGCGTCGGACGCGGCGGCCAGGGACTCCTCGATGCCGGTGAGCGTGCGCGTGAACAGGTCGTCGAGGTCCGCGCCCGCCGTCTCCGCGATCGCCCGGGTGTCCTCGTCGACCTGCGCTGCCGCCGTGACCGTCGCGAACGGCCAGTCCATGAGCGGCACTTCGTGCTTGTCCGGTTCCGGCATGCCGAGGTAGCGGTGGACGGTGCCGAGGACCATCGCGAGGTGCGCCGCCAGTTCGCGCACGGTCCAGGCACCGAGCCGGGTCGGGCGGGCGAGCTGCTCGGGCGTGAGGGTGCGCACCGCGTCGCGTACGTTGCCGAACTGGGCGAGGACGGCGGTGCGGGTCTTGGCGGAGTCGTACGAGCGCGTGCGCTTCTTGGCCGGTGGCATGGTGCCGACCCTAGGGCCTGTCCGGCGGATCAGGGAGCGGAGGTGTGGCGTCCGCCTTGCGGTGCCGGTGAGCGGGGTCTGGTGCGTCCGGCTGCAAGGCTGAGGAGGGCGGCAACGCGATGGGGGTCCCCCTGCTCGGGCGACGCGACCCGCGCCATGATCCGCCGGACAGGCCCTAAGCCTTGGCGGGGTACCCCTGAAGTCCCTTTTCCACCAGGTCGAAGGCGCGCTCGGCGAGGGCCGCGCAGTCGTCGGCCATCTCCTCGACGGTGTCGCCCGCGACGAGCCTGCGATGGTTCTCCAGGATCACCGCGCCCCGCGCGGCGACGAGCTGGTGGGCGGCGACTCCGGCGAGCAGCCGGTCCCCCGTCTCCTCGGCGAGGACCTCCGCGAGGAGCTCGACGCTGCGCATCTGGAAGGTCAGCATCCGGCGCGCGAGGGCGGGGGTGTCGCTGATGAGCTGCCGCATCTGGAGCAGCCGGGCATCGCCGGAGAGGCCGATCGAGGGGTCGCGCTCGGCGACCTTGACGAGGAACTGGCGGCGCAGCGCGGCGACCGCGCTCTCCCCGGGCTCGCGCTCGCGCACGGCGTCTGCGGCGTCGGAGACGTGCTCCTCCATCGGGCCGAGGAGGACGTCCTCCTTGGTGCCGAAGTAGTTGAAGACGGTCATCTTCGAGACGTCGGCGGCGGCCGCGATCTCCGCGACGGAGACCTTGTCGTAGCCACGCTCCAGGAACAGGTCGAGCGCGCTGCGCCAGATCCGCATCGCGGTCTGCCGCTTTTTGCGCTCGCGCAGCCCGAGTGGTTGCGCGGCCATGCCTGCTTCAGCCTCAGCCATGACCGCACTGTACCAGGATGAATTTTAGGCTTGAACTAATTCTTGACCTGGTCCACGGGGACCGGCGCGTCGACCGTGAATTTCTCGCCGTTCGCGGGCACCCCGACCCCGCGCCAGCTGAACGGCACGCCCCTCGCCGTGTCCAGGTCGGGCCCGTCCATCAGCTGGAAGTGCACGTGCGGCTCGGTGGAGTTGCCGGAGTTCCCGCAGCCGCCGATCCGCTGACCGGCGAGGACCTTGTCCCCCGCCCGCACGGCGAGCGAGCCCTGCCGGACGTGCGCGTACATGGCGTACGCCCCCTCGCCGAGGTCGAGCACGATGTGGTTGCCGACGATGCGACGGGTGCCGCCGAGCGTCCTGCCGACGCCCTCGATCAGCCAGAAGTACAGCACCCCGACCAGGGAACTGCGGCTGAGGTGATCGCGCTGGCCGTCCTCGGCGTGCACGACGGTCGCGTCGGCCACCGCGTGCAGCGGCGCCCCGAAGGCGGGGTAGGCCTGACCGCTCCGGGCGACGGGCCAGAACCAGACGGGCTGGGGGCGGGCGGGGCCTTCGGCCGGTTCGGCCGTGATGTCGATGGCGTAGGTCTGCCCGAGGCCGTGCGTGCCGTGGCTCGGCACCTTGTCCGCGGGGCTGTTCAGCGCGGACCAGCGGCCGGTGACCGGCGGCTCGACCTCGACCGGCGCCGGGGGCTCCGCCACGATCTGCCGACGCGCGGAGCGGGACAGTGCCACGCTGATGGCGATCGCACCGAGGGCGGGCAGCCAGCTCACCCAGTAGTTGTACGGCAGGTCCATGAACTGCCTGACGACGAACTGGGCGAAGAACACCACCCACAGCACCCGCTGGGCCACAGCGGCGGACTTTCGTAGGCCTACGGACATAGCTCCCCCTCGTGCGGACTCGTACAGAAATGCGTGTCGGGATCCCGGTCAGGTCACCGGGCGCGCGGCCGTGAGCACCACGAGCAGCGGCACGACCCGCCCGGCGGGCACCTCGTAGCGGCCGCGCTCCGCGCTGTGCAGCCAGCCCGCGCCGGTCAGTTGGCGCAGGTGGTGGTAGATCTGGCCGGTCGTGCCGATGTCCTCCAGCGCGGCCAGCTCGGCAGCCGTGCGCAGCCCGCCGAGGATCTCCTTCAGCAGCCGCAGCCGTACGGGATTGCCGAGCGCGGCGAACGACTCGGCCGCGTCGGACCAGTCGCCCTCGACGACCGACTCGGTCAGCAGGCCGTACTGCCACTCGTACCGGTGGCCCGTCGGCACCCGCACCGCTCCGGTGAACAGGACGGCGCCGTCCGCGTCGTCCGTCACCGGATGCCGCGCCTTCAGCGCGTCGAGGGCCCAGAAATCTCCCTCGCCCACGGCGGGCGCGGCCTGCTCAGCGCTCTCCAGCTCCGCCATGCGCCGCTCCAGCGCGGCGACCCGCTCTTCCAGATCCATGGGCTTGAGATTACGTAATTACGTAATCTCAAGCAACCTCCGATCCGCGCACACGCCGAAGCCCCCGTCCGGACCTGGTCCGGACGGGGGCTTCGGGGAAGAGGACGGATCAGGCGAAGAGCCCCGGAATCGTCTCCTCGTGCGCCGTGCGCAGCTCGCTCAGCGGCAGCGCGAACTCGCCCTGTACGTCGATGACGTCGCCGTCGACCACACCGATGCGCGTGACGGGCAGACCCCGCGCCCCGCACATGTCGGTGAAGCGCAGCTCCTCGCTCCGCGGCACCGAGACGACCGCGCGCCCCGCCGACTCGGAGAAGAGGAAGGTGAACGCGTCGAGGCCGTCCGGCACGACGAGCCGCGCGCCCTTGCCGCCGCGCAGGCACGACTCGGTGACGGCCTGCACGAGACCGCCGTCCGACAGGTCGTGGGCGGCGTCGATCATGCCGTCGCGCGAGGCCGAGATGAGGATCTCGGCGAGCAGCTTCTCGCGCGCCAGGTCGACCTTGGGCGGCAGCCCGCCGAGGTGCCCGTGGACCACCTGCGACCAGGCCGAACCGCCGAACTCCTCGTGCGTCTCGCCGAGCAGGTAGAGGAGCTGGCCCTCTTCCTCGAAGGCGATCGGCGTGCGGCGGGCGACGTCGTCGATCACACCGAGGACGGCGACGACGGGCGTCGGGTGGATCGCCGCCTCACCGGTCTGGTTGTAGAGCGAGACGTTGCCGCCGGTGACCGGGGTGCCCAGCTCCAGGCAGCCGTCCGCGAGGCCGCGGATGGCCTCGGCGAACTGCCACATGACGTCCGGGTCCTCGGGCGAACCGAAGTTCAGGCAGTCCGAGATCGCGAGCGGCTTGGCGCCGGACGCGGCGACGTTGCGGTACGACTCGGCGAGCGCGAGCTGCGCGCCGGCGTACGGGTCGAGCTTCGCGAACCGGCCGTTGCCGTCGGTGGCGATGGCGACGCCGAGGCCCGTCTCCTCGTTGATCCGGATCATCCCGGAGTCCTCGGGCTGGGCGAGCACGGTGTTGCCCTGCACGAAACGGTCGTACTGGTCGGTGACCCAGGACTTCGCGGCCTGGTTCGGGGCGGCGACCAGCTTGAGGACCTGCTCGCGCAGCTCGTCCGCGTTCGCCGGGCGGGCGAGCTTGCCCGCGTCGTCGGCCTGGAGGGCGTCCTGCCAGGACGGACGGGCGTAGGGACGCTCGTAGACCGGGCCGTCGTGCGCGACCGTGCGCGGGTCGACGTCGACGATCTTCTCGCCGTGCCAGAAGATCTCCAGGCGGTCGCCGTCCGTCACTTCACCGACGACGGTGGCGATGACGTCCCACTTCTCGCAGATCGCGAGGAAGCGCTCGACCTTCTCCGGCTCCACGACGGCGCACATGCGCTCCTGCGACTCACTCATGAGGATCTCCTCAGGGGTGAGCGTGGAGTCGCGCAGCGGCACGTCGTCCAGCTCGACGCGCATGCCGCCCGAGCCGTTGGACGCCAACTCGCTGGTGGCGCAGGAGAGTCCGGCGGCGCCGAGGTCCTGGATGCCGACGACGAGCTTCTCGGCGAAGGCCTCCAGGGTGCACTCGATGAGGAGCTTCTCCTGGAAGGGGTCGCCGACCTGGACGGCCGGACGCTTCGACGGCTTGCTGTCGTCGAAGGTCTCGGAGGCCAGGATGGAGGCGCCGCCGATGCCGTCGCCGCCCGTGCGGGCGCCGTACAGGATGACCTTGTTGCCGGGACCGCTCGCCTTCGCGAGGTGGATGTCCTCGTGCCGCATCACGCCGATGGCACCGGCGTTGACCAGCGGGTTGCCCTGGTAGCAGGCGTCGAAGACGAGCTCGCCGCCGATGTTGGGCAGGCCCAGGCAGTTGCCGTAGCCACCGATGCCCGCGACGACTCCGGGGAGCACGCGCTTGGTGTCGGGGTGGTTCGCGTCGCCCATGCGCAGCGGGTCCACGACCGCGACCGGGCGGGCGCCCATCGCGATGATGTCGCGGACGATGCCGCCGACGCCGGTGGCCGCGCCCTGGTAGGGCTCGACGTACGACGGGTGGTTGTGCGACTCGACCTTGAAGGTGACCGCGTAACCCTGGCCGACGTCGACCACACCGGCGTTCTCGCCGATGCCGACGAGCATGGCGTCGTTCTCGGGGACCTTCTCGCCGAACTGCTTCAGGTGGATCTTGCTGCTCTTGTACGAGCAGTGCTCGGACCACATGACGGAGTACATGGCGAGCTCGGCGCCGGTCGGGCGGCGGCCGAGGATCTCGCGGACGCGCTCGTACTCGTCTTCCTTCAGGCCCAGTTCGGCCCAGGGCAGCTTGACGTCGGGGGTCTCTGCCGCGTGCTTGACGGTGTCCAGAGTCATGCGTTGACCAGCTTCTTCAGGATCGAGGTGAAGAATCCGAGACCGTCGGTACGGCCGGTGCCGATGAGGGGCTCCACGGCGTGCTCGGGGTGCGGCATGAGGCCGACGACGTTGCCCGCCTCGTTGGTGATGCCGGCGATGTCGCGGAGCGAGCCGTTGGGGTTGCCGTCGAGGTAGCGGAAGGCGACGCGGCCCTCGGCCTCCAGCATGTCCAGGGTCCGCTCGTCGGCGGTGTACTGCCCGTCGATGTTCTTGAGCGGGATCAGGATCTCCTGGCCCGCCGTGTAGTCCGCGGTCCAGGCGGTCGACGCGTTCTCCACCCGCAGCTTCTGCTCGCGGCAGATGAAGTGCAGGTGGTTGTTGCGCAGCATCGCGCCGGGCAGGAGGTGCGTCTCGGTGAGCACCTGGAAGCCGTTGCAGATGCCGAGGACCGGCATTCCGGCCTTCGCCTGCTCGATGACGGACTCCATCACCGGGGAGAAACGCGAGATGGCGCCGGCCCGCAGATAGTCGCCGTAGGAGAAGCCGCCGGGCAGCACCACGGCGTCGACCTGCTTGAGGTCCTTGTCCTTGTGCCAGAGCGGCACGGCTTCGGCGCCTGCGACGCGGACGGCGCGCTGGGTGTCGCGGTCGTCGAGGGTTCCCGGGAAAGTGACGACTCCAATTCGAGCAGTCACTTCGCGGCCCCCGCCACCTTCTCGGATCCTTCGGCGTCTTCGACCTTTACGACGAAGTCCTCGATCACCGTGTTGGCGAGGAAGGTTTCCGCCAACTCGTGGATACGGGCGAGGGCGGCGTCATCGACGGGCCCGTCGACCTCGAGTTCGAAGCGCTTTCCCTGACGTACGTCGGAGATGCCCTGGAAACCGAGGCGCGGCAGTGCACGCTGCACCGCCTGGCCCTGGGGGTCGAGGATCTCCGGCTTGAGCATGACGTCGACTACGACGCGTGCCACTGGCACTCCCGGTGTGTGGTGCTGGCGTGTGCTGCTTGCTGGTGCTGAGCAGGTTCCTTCAGACTACCGGCACAAAAATTCTACTCGCGTAGATTCGTAGCAACCTACGAGATGACGGTCACGTTCCGGTGCTCAAACAGGTTTCGAACCGAGAACCTTCACGATGAATCCATGAAAGATCACGCTTCGTCATTGGAACCTGACACGCGGAGGCATTAGGACAGGCTTCACAATGCAATGCCGGGCACTGTACAAAGGAATTGGCAATAGTCGATACTTTGCTGAAAACATCCGTGCAGTCGGCATCACCGCATGTCAACGCGGTAGAGCCGCGCGAAGGGACCGATATTCGTGGCGCAACGTGTCGTGGTCACTCTCTTTGACGACATCGACGGCGGGGAAGCGGCGGAAACGGTCGCCTTCGGTCTTGACGGCAAGTCGTACGAGATCGACCTCAATCAAACCAATGCCGAGAAACTGCGCGGGGCACTTGCCCCGTACCTGGAGGCGGCCCGCAAGCGGTCGCGGTCCGGGATCGCGTTCCGGCACACCGCGATCTCCCCCGACCCGTCGGCGGTCCGCGCCTGGGCGCGCTCGCACCAGATGAACGTCCCGCCGCGCGGCCGCATCCCCAAGAAGGTCTACGAGGCCTTCGAAGCGGCCAACTGAAACAGCAGGTCCACGCCCCTCGGGACAACCGACTTGCGCTGCACCCCCGCTGGTCAGCTAGAGTCTGGAGCACGCCGAGGGGCGAGGCCGAAAAGCCGGGCCCCACGGAGTCATGCGGGTGTAGTTCAGTAGTAGAACATCCCCCTTCCAGGGGGAAGGCGCAGTGTGCAATTCCTGTCACCCGCTCTGCATCGCTCACGGACCGGTCCTCCGGTTGCGGTAAGCTGATGCACGCGCCGATCAGTGAGAGCTGGTCGGAGGCAATGCGAACGTAGCTCAGTTGGTAGAGCGCAACCTTGCCAAGGTTGAGGTCGCGAGTTCGAACCTCGTCGTTCGCTCCATGTGAGAAGGCCCCGGTCGAATCGACCGGGGCCTTCTTCGTGTTCCCCGGCTCCCGTGTTCCCCGGCCGAGGGGGGGCTCATCTGACATTTGTCATGCGGGCCGGTGACAGCGCGCACTGCTGGGGCCTCCGCGGCCGGGGGACGCTGTCCTCATGACTGACCAAGTGATCGACGTGACCGATCTGCGGCGCGTGTACGGGGGCGGTTTCGAGGCGGTACGGGGAATCTCCTTCACCGTGGGACGCGGTGAGCTCTTCGCACTGCTCGGCACCAACGGCGCCGGCAAGACCTCCACCGTCGAGCTCCTCGAAGGGCTCGCGGCACCGGCCGCCGGGCGCGTGCGGGTGCTCGGACACGACCCGTACACCGAACGCGCCAAGGTGCGGCCCAGGATCGGCGTCATGCTCCAGGAGGGCGGATTCCCCGCCGAGTTGACCGTCGGCGAGACCGCGCAGATGTGGGCGGGCTGCACCAGCGGCGCCCGGCCCGTCGCCGAGGCCCTGGAGATGGTCGGGATCGCCAAGCGCTCCGGCGTCCGCGTGAAGCAGCTCTCCGGCGGCGAGAAGCGCCGCCTCGACTTCGCCATGGCGCTCCTCGGACGGCCCGAGGTGCTCTTCCTCGACGAGCCCACCACCGGCCTCGACGCCGAAGGGCGGCGCGAGACCTGGGAGTTGGTCCGCAAGCTCCGCGACAACGGCACGACCGTGCTGCTCACCACGCACTACCTCGAAGAGGCCGAGGTGCTCGCCGAGCGGCTCGCGATCCTGCACGAGGGGCGGATCGCCGCCGAGGGCCGGGTCGCCGACGTGGTCGCCTCGCAGCCCTCGCACATCTCCTTCGAACTGCCCGACGGGTACTTCCTCGGGGACCTGCCGCCGCTCGCCGAGCTCGGCGTGACCGGGCACGAGACGGTCGGGCACCGGGTCAGACTGCGCACGGACGAACTGCAACGGGCCGCCACCGGGCTGCTGTTGTGGGCCCGGGACGCACGGGTCGAGCTGGGCTCCCTCGACGTACGGGCGGCCACGCTCGAGGAGGCGTTCCTGCGGATCGCCAAGGAGGTCGGGAGCGGTCCGGACGCGGCGGACGGACGGTCCGCCGGGCGCCACGGAAAGAAGGAGATGGCGGCATGAGCACCATGGCCCTGACCACCCCGGCGCGGCGGATGCGCTCGCTGGCCCGCGCCGAGTTCACCCTGCTCGTACGGAGCAAGGGCACGCTGTTCGCGGCACTGTTCGTGCCGTTCGTCATCCCGTTCAGCATGAAGCAGGCCGTCAAGGGGATGGACCTGAAGGGCACCGGGCTCGACGTCGGCACCGTGGTGCTGCCCGCCGCCCTCGGCTTCTCGCTGCTCTTCGCCGTGTACTCCGCGCTGACCGCCGTCTACGTCGCCCGGCGCGAGGAGCTCGTCCTCAAGCGGCTGCGCACCGGCGAGCTGCGCGACAACGAGATCCTGGCGGGCGCCGCGCTGCCGTCGGTCACCATCGGCATCGTGCAGTGCCTGGTCCTCGCCGTGGGCTGCGCCGTGCTCCTGGACACCGGGGCACCCAGCGCCCCGCACCTCGTCGTGCTCGGCGTCGCCCTGGGCCTGGTGATGTTCGCAGCCCTGGCCGCCGTCACCGGAAGCTTCAGCCAGTCGACCGAGTCCGCGCAGGTCATGAGCCTGCCGCTGATCTTCGTCTCGATGCTCGGCTCCGGGCTCTTCGTCCCGCTGGAGGTCCTGCCCGACAAGGTCGCCGCGATCTGCCAGGTACTGCCCCTCACCCCCGTCATCGAGCTGATCCGGGGCGGCTGGGCCGACACGCTCTCCTCCGGGGACACGCTGCGCGCGGTCGTGACGGCGGTGGCCTGGACCCTGCTCTCGGTGTTTGCTGTACGACGGTGGTTCCGCTGGGAGCCCCGGCATTGAGGGAGGCGACGGACGTGGTCGGCCGGATTCGGGCCTGGCAGCGGAGCTGGCACGGGCGCAGCAAGATCGAGAAGGTCGAGTTCCAGTCCACCGTGACCTGGCACGCGCTGCCGTGGATCTTCCTCCTCAGCTGGGTCTCGGTGCCGCTCGGCCTGAGCCTGCGCCACGACCTCGCCCCGCAGCTCTTCGGCTGGACCCTGATCGTGCTGGCCGCCGCGCAGTGCCTGCAGGCCAACCGCTCGCTGCGCCGGTCGGTCGACCACTATCTGCGACGGGCCCCGGTGCCGCGCCGTGACCTCGTGCTGGCGGGTGTCCTCATGAGCGCCACGATGGGGCTCGCCGTGGGCCTCCAGGCGGTGGACGGCGCGCCCTCGCAGATGCTGGGCCTCACCGCCCTGTTCGTGCCGATGCCGTTCGCCCAGTCGCTCGCCTTCTCCGCCACCATCCGGGCCTATGCGGTCCGCATGGCGCTGGTCGTCGCCGCGTCCGTCATCGCCTTCGCCCTCGCGGGGGCGCGCGGCGGGGAGCTCGCCGCGACCGGCTTCATCATCGCCTTCGCGAGTTTCCTGGCGCTGATCTCCACGCGCTGCGGGGCCTGGACGCTCTCCGTGATGTGGGAGGCCGACCGGGCCCGCGAGGTCGAGGCACGGCTGGCGGTCGCCGAGGAGCGGCTGCGGTTCGGGCGGGACCTGCACGACGTGATGGGGCGCAACCTCGCCGTCATCGCGCTCAAGAGCGAGCTCGCGGTGCAGCTCGCACGCCGGGGGCGGCCGGAGGCCGTGGACCAGATGGTCGAGGTGCAGCGGATCGCGCAGGAGTCGCAGCGGGAGGTCCGTGAGGTCGTACGGGGATATCGCGAGGTCGACCTCAAGGTGGAACTCGTCGGTGCGCAGGGCGTGTTGGAGGCGGCCGGGATCGACTGCCGGGTCATCGGATCCGGGGCGGCACTGCCCGCCTCGGTGCAGTCGGCCCTCGGGTGGGTCGTGCGGGAGGCGGCGACGAACGTGCTGCGGCACGGTGACGCGGGGCGGTGCGACATCGCCCTCGCGGTGAGCGAGGGGCGGGCGACATTGACCGTGGAGAACGACGGGGTGCCGGAGGTGGCGCCCCAGGGGCAGGGCTCCGGGCTCGCGGGGCTGCGCGAGCGGCTGGCCGAGGTGGACGGGACGCTGGACACCGTGTCCGGCGACGGGGTCTTCCGGCTCGCCGTGCAGGTGCCCCTGCCGCCTTCGCGGGGCCCGGCGCCGTCGGGGCGGCAGGGGGAGCGGGCCGGGCAGAAGCACGGTCCCGAGCGGGAGCAGGAGCGGGAGGCGGCATGAGTCTTCGTGTGTTGCTGGCCGACGACGAGCACCTCATCCGGGGTGCGCTGGCCGCGCTGCTGGCCCTGGAGGACGACCTCGTCGTCGTCGCCGAGGCCGCGTCCGGGCCCGAGGCGCTCGCCATGGCGCGGGCCCACCGGCCCGACGTCGCCGTCCTCGATCTGCAGATGCCGGGCGCCGACGGTGTGAGTGTGGCCACATCCCTGCGCGACGAACTCCCGGACTGCCGGACCATGATCGTGACGAGTCATGGCAGACCCGGACATCTGAAACGGGCCCTCGCGGTGGGGGTGCGGGGCTTCGTGCCGAAGACCGTGAGCGCCCAGAAACTCGCCGAGATCATCCGCGCCGTACACGCCGGAAACCGCTATGTGGACCCGGAGTTGGCGGCCGACGCGATCTCCGCGGGGGACTCGCCGCTGACCGCCCGCGAGGCCGAGGTGCTCGAACTCGCCGCCGACGGGGCGCCCGTCGCGGAGATCGCCGAGCGCGCCGCGCTCTCCCAGGGAACGGTCCGCAACTACCTCTCCTCGGCGGCCACCAAAATCGGCGCCGAGAACCGTCATGCCGCAGTGCGTCTCGCACGGGAGCGAGGTTGGGTATAGTTGGCCTCGCGCTTCGGCGCAGCGCGGACGTAGCTCAGTTGGTAGAGCGCAACCTTGCCAAGGTTGAGGTCGCCAGTTCGAACCTGGTCGTCCGCTCCATGTGAAAGGCCCCGGTCGATTCGACCGGGGCCTTCTTCGTGCGCCGACTACCAGGGCGTGCCGGTCAGCCGCTCGTACGCCTCGATGTACTTGGCGCGGGTGGCGTCCACCACGTCCTGCGGCAGCGCCGGCGGCGGCTGCTCGCTCCTGCGGTCCCAGCCCGAGGCCGGCGAGGTCAGCCAGTTCCGCACGAACTGCTTGTCGTACGACGGCTGGGCGTGGCCCGGCTCCCACTGGTCCGCGGGCCAGAAGCGCGAGGAGTCCGGGGTCAGCACCTCGTCGGCGAGGATCAGGTCCGCCCCGTCGAAGCCGAACTCGAACTTCGTGTCGGCGAGGATCAGGCCGCGCTCACGGGCGATGTCCAGCGCCCGGCCGTAGACCGCAAGGGTCGTCTGGCGCAGTTGGGCCGCCGTCTCCGCACCGACCTGGCGCGCGACTTCCTCGTACGACACGTTCTCGTCGTGCTCGCCGACCGCGGCCTTCGCGGCGGGCGTGAAGATCGGCGCGGGCAGCTCCGAGCCGTCGACCAGGCCCTCGGGGAGGGCGAGGCCGCAGACCGTGCGCGACTCGTTGTACTCCAGGAGGCCCGAGCCCGTCAGATAGCCGCGGGCCACGCACTCGACCGGGACCATCTCCAGGGACTTGCAGACCAGCGTGCGGCCCGCCCAGTCGGCGGGCGCGCCCTGCGGCAGCTCCGTGGAGATGACGTGGTTCGGCACGAGGTCCGCGAGCTGGTCGAACCACCACAGGGAGAGCTGGGTGAGGACGCGGCCCTTGTCGGGGATCTCCGAGGGCAGCACCCAGTCATAGGCGGAGAGCCGGTCGCTGGCGACCATGACGAGCTCGCCCGCCTCGTTCTGGTACAGCTCGCGCACCTTGCCGGTGTGGAGGTGGACCAGGCCCGGCACCTCAAGGGGCTCGGGCTTTTCTACGAATCCGGACACGGTTCCCTCCCGTGGTTCTGGCCAAGTGAGGTCGATTCTCCCGTATGGGAAGTGTGGTTTTGGCCAGGGGTTGAGTGGGGCTGTGCGGCGGAACGGGTGTGACGCGGTCAGTCGCGCTTGCAGATGCGGTCCAGGAGGTTGGCCGTGGCGCGTTGGATACGGGTGTCCACGTGGCCGGGGCGGTCGAGCGCCGGGGACCAGGCGAAGGTGCCGGACGCGAAGACCAGGGCGCCGGACGGGGCGCGGTACAGCGACGACTCCTGATGGCGGACGACGCCCTCGGTGTCCTCGTACGGGGAGTGGGCGAGCAGGATGCGGCCCTGGTGCTCGGGGAGCGCGGTCCGCGGGAAGTAGCGGTCGGCCTCGCCCGCGACCAGGCCCTCGATCTCGTCGCCGTCGTGCGCCCCGGTGGCCTCCCACAGCCAGTGGTCGGCGTTGCGGACGACGAGGGGCCGCGGCTCGGGTACGCGACCTGCGTACTGGATGCCGAGGAGCTGCTGCTCGGCCGCCTTGCCGCCGTCCCGCTCGCGCCACAGGGCGGGTTTGCCGGGGCCGCGGCGCTTGCGGCAGGTGAGGAGGCGGTCCTCGACGCCGGACGCGGACGCGCTCAGCTCCACCTGCCAGTACATGGTGTTGGCGGAGAGGAAGACCAGTGATGTGCCGTGCTCGCGGGCGTGCTCCGTGGTGCGGCGCATGCTCGGCGACCAGTACTCGTCGTGGCCCGGGAAGACCAGGCCTCGGTACCGGGTGGGGTCGATGCGACCCGCGTGCAGGTCGCGGGCGTCCGCGTACGCCAGGTCGTAGCCGTAGCGCTCGGCCCAGCGGATGAAGTCGTAGGCGTGGCCCACGTGCAGGGGGAGGCCCGCGCCCGCGTACGGCCGGTCGAAGGAGACCGTGACGGCGGCCTCGCTCTCGCCGAGCAGGCTGCCCTCCTCGTCCCATGCGTGGTAGAGGCTGGCGCCCGTGCGGCCGTCCTCGGGGTAGAGGTTGTACGCCTGCCACGTGACGTCCGGGAGGAGCAGGAGGAGGTCGGCGGGGTGGTCGTCACGGACCGTGAAGGGGACGTGCGAGCGGTATCCGTCGGTGGTGGTCAGCACCGCCACGTACGCCCCGACGCTCCAGTAGCTCGGGATCTGCAGGCGCCAGGAGAGCCACCAGTGGTGGCAGGAGACCGTGCGGTCGGCGGTCAGGGGGGCGGGCTGCACGATGCCGGAGAGCCGGGGGCTCGTGGTGATCTTGCTCGCGCCGTCCCCGCCGTAGTGCCCGATGCGGTAGATGTCGACGCTGAACTGCTGGGGCGGGTCGACGGTGACGTGGAAGTCGATCGCCTCGCCGGGGGCGGCCGCGCCGGTGGAGGTGAAGCCCTTGATCTGGCAGTGCACGTCATCGGCGGTGGGCGGGCCGCCGGTGCGCGGCGCCGGGATGTCCGCGGCGCCGGGGGCGGGGGCGTGGTCGATGTACCAGGGCACGACGCGGCCGGTGTCGTCGAAGTAGTGCTCGGCCCCGCGCAGCCAGGGCAGCGGGCCCTGGCCGAAAGGGTCCGACACGGCATGCGCCAACGCACCCGATTCCCATCGACGGATCGGCTCCGACCTCATACGTGCCCCTCCCTCGCTCCCCCGAGCCTGCGGCGCCTGTGGTGCATACGGTCCGGCGGCCGACCCCAGCACATCACATTACGCACGCACCCCGTCACCGTTCGTCGCGAATTGATGTGAGCGGAGCGTGATGCTCCGGGTGGGCTGGCGGACGGGGTGGCGCCGGGG
>NZ_LIPN01000319.1 GCF_001418325.1 Streptomyces atriruber
GCACGGGAGTGCCACGACGTGCCGTACCGACGGCCCCGGCCGGGCCCGCCCCCGCCAGTGCTCCGGCGGCGACCGCGGCCCCCACCGTGGCGGCCCCCGTCAGGAACCGGCTCCTGCTGATACCGCTACCACCGCCGTTCCGCACAGCGTCGTTCCACACAGCGCCTCCCGTGATCCCGATCCGGCGGCGGCCCTGCCGCCGCCGTCCGGTGATCCCGAGCATGCCGATGAACGCGCGGCGCGCTCATCGCACTTTGGTCTATGCGGGGACGCCGAAGGTTGCGACCGGCGGACTCCGCGGGTTCGTCAGCGGGCCACGAACTGCGTGAGGATCGCCTGCACCTCGTAGATGTCGACGCCCTTCGTGAACGTCTTCTGCAGCGGCGTCGGGTTGCTGGAGATCCAGATCTTCAGCTCCGCGTCGAGGTCGAAGTGCCCGGCGGTCTCCACGGCGAAGTGGGTGATGCTGCGGTACGGCACCGAGTGGTACTCGACCTTCTTGCCGGTGATCCCCTGCTTGTCGACCATGATCAGCCGACGGTCCGTGAACAGCATGGTGTCGCGTATCAGCGTGTACGCGGCGTGCACCTGCTCGCCGTGCCCGAGCAGCCGCCCGTACTCGCTCTGCGCCTTCATCGGATCGACGGTGTGCGCGTTTCCGAACAGTGCCATGTCAGGCCCCCCACTCGATGGTTCATCCCTGGCCCCCGCATCCCGGGTGAAATGCGGGATCTCGCCACTGTATACGGGCCTCTCCGCAGCTAGTCGAACGGAAGTTCGTCGGTGGGCAGCAGGCCGCCCCGCGCGAACGCCTCCGCGTAGGCGGCCTCGCCGAGGGCCGCCCGCGCCGCCGCCGCGATGCGGTCGACGTCGCCGCGTTCGGCGGGCGGCAGCGGGGCTCCCACGCTCCTGCGGGCCGCGTCCGCCGCGCCGAGGAGCAGGGCGGCCCGCTCGGCCGCCCCGGACACGGAGGCGGCGCCCGCCAGCCCCTCCAGGGAGAGGGCGAGGGCCCGTGGCTCGGCGAGGGCGCGGGCCGTCTTGAGGCCGAGGAGGTGGTGGGCCTCGGCGCCGGGCCCGTCGCCCCGGAGCTCCGCGACGAAGCCGAGCTCGGCGTGGTGCAGGTGGTCGCCCGCGGGGGAGGACACGTCGGCGTGCCGGTCCCGGATGCGCGTCAGGTGCGCCTCGGCCGCGTCCAGGTCGCCGGAGCGGCGGGCGCCGAGCGCGAGGCCCATCGCCGCGTGGATCTGGCCGTAGCGGTAGCCCTGCGCGGCCGCCAGCGCGTGGGCCTGCGTGTGCAGTTCGTGCGCCCGCTCCCAGTCGTGCGTGAGCAGCGCGAGACGGCCGAGACCGGAGAGGCGTGCGGCGACCTCCGCCCGGAGACCGAGCTCGCGCGCGATGGTCAGCCCCTCCTCCTGCCGACGCGCGGCCTCCTCGTAGTCCCCCTTGATCTCGGCGAGCGCGGCGAGCGGCGCGACGGTCTGCAACTCGCCCCACCGGTCGCCCTGTTCGGCGAAGAGCAGGGCGGCCCGCCGCCCGTCGCGGCCGATCGTGTCGAGATCGCCGCGGATCAGCGCGTGCATCGCGCGCAGGGCGAGCGCGGCGGCGGTCGTCCACTGGTCGTCGGTGCGGTCGGCCAGGGCGAGGGCCTGTGCGTTGGCGTCCTCGCTGGCGGCCGGGTCGCCCGCGCTGAAGAGGGCGTAGGCGTGGAGCCAGCGGGTGCGGGCGGTGTGCGGGGCGGCGGGGGTGCGGTGCGCGGCCTGCGACCCGCCCTCTCCGGTCAGCAGCCGGAACGCGGCGTGGAGCGGGCCGAGTCGGCTGTCGTCGGCCTTCGCGTCGAGTACTGCTTCGAGGGAGCGGCGGGCCTCCGTGAGGCGGCCGCGGAGCAGCCACCACCAGGTGAGCGCGGCGGCGAGCCGCACGGCGTCGTCCCCCGAAGGGCGCCGGACCGCCTCGTCCAGCGCCGCACGGAGATTGGCCGCCTCGGCGTCGAGCCGCCCCAGCCAGACCTGCTGGCCGCCGTCGCGCAGCCGGGGCTCGGCCCGTTCGGCGAGGTCCAGATAGTGGCGCAGATGGCGTTCGCGTACGCCGGTGAGGTCCTCCATCGCGTGCAGCCGTTCCATGGCGTACGCGGCCACGGACTCCAGGAGGCGGTAGCGCGGCGCCGTCCCGGCGGGCCCGGAGGCCACGACCACGAGGGAGCGGTCGACGAGGCGGGTCACGAGGTCGAGGACCTCGTCGCGGGTCACGCCGTCGCCCGCGCAGACGTCCTCCGCCGCGTCGAGCGTGCAGCCGTCGCGGTGCACGGCGAGGCGGCGCAGCACGATGCGCTCGGGCGCGGTGAGCAGCTCCCAGCTCCAGTCGATCATCGCCCGCAGCGTCTGCTGGCGGGCCGGGGCGCCGCGCTGCCCCGAGCTGAGCAGCCGGAACCGGTCACCGAGCCGCTCGGCCAACTCCGCCACTCCCAGGGCCCGTACGCGCGTGGCGGCGAGTTCGAGCGCGAGCGGTATGCCGTCCAGGCGGCGGCAGATCTCCGCCACGGCCGCCTCGTCGTCACCACCGGCGGTGAGCGTGAAGCCGGGGGCCGCGGCGGCGGCACGGGCGGCGAACAGCCGGACGGCGTCCGCGGCGGGGAGCGGCTCCACGAGGAACACGATCTCGCCGGTCAGGCCCAGCGGCTCCTGGCTGGTGGCCAGGACGCGCAG
>NZ_LIPN01000032.1 GCF_001418325.1 Streptomyces atriruber
CCCCTTCGCCCCGCCCGTCGCTCCCGCACCCCCGCTGTACGAGTCGTGCACGGACGCGCCCCCGCCGATGAGCCCCGAGGTGCTCGTGGAGGCCCGCCGCGAGGTGCATCTGCTCCTCCTCTCCTGCATGGAGATGGACCGGCTGGACTGGCAGTCGCCGGAGTCGGCGACGAAGCTGGAGGGCATCAGGCGCGCCTACCGACCCGGCCTCCCGCAGACCTGCCGGACACCCGGCAACCTCTGGTTCTTCGCCGTGCTGCTCGGCGGCGGCATGGAGGCGCTGCAGACCACCCTCGCCGAGACGGTCGACGCCTGCCGTGCCCTCGGGTACGAGTGGGAGCTCGCCGCCGCCCTCCAGACCCGGGCCAACATCCTCGCCAACCGCACCGACTGGGCGGGCGACGCCATCCGTGACGCGGACGAGGCGCTGCAGGGCTTCCGGCGGCTCGGTGACGTCTGGGGCATCGCCGAGGCGCTCGCCGCACGGGGCGAGTCGCACGAGCGGCGCGGCGAGTTCGCGGCGGCCATGGCGGACTACGAGGCCGCGGTCGGGTACGCCGAACAGCTCGGTGCCCAGAGCCAGGTGGCCCTGCTCAAGGCCCGGCTCGGCTCGATCCTGACGGACTCCCCGGAGCAGCGGGACCTCTTCGAGAGAGGTGAGGGGCTGCTGCGGGAGGTCCTCGAGAACCCCGGCCGACACGGTGCGGGCGACGCGATGCCCGCCGCCCGGCTCTTCTACGCCCTGGCGCTGGGCCGCTGCCGCCGCCTCGACGAGGCGCGCGAGCAACTGCGGCTGCTGCGCCTGGAGTTCAACGGCATCGGATACGCGATCTTCGACAGCTCCGTGCTCGGCATCACGGCTTGGCTGGACGCGCTGGACGGACGGCACGTCGAGAGCCTCGCGACGGCGTGCGAGGCCTTCGAGAAGGCTCTCGACCCGTTGTCGCGGATCGTCGCCCCGCAGATGGTCTCCGTCCATCTGTCCGTCGTCGCCATGGCGTCGGCCGGGTACGGCGACGGGGATCGCGCGTACGACGCCGCGCGGCTGCTCGCGCTCGCGGACCGGGAACTGCCGCCGGAGCACTTCGCGAACACGATGGAGCGGGAGATCCGCGAGGCGGCGGAGGCGCGGTCCCGCGCCGTGCTCGGGGACGACGCGTACGAAGCGGCGTACGCGAAGGGCGGCAGCCTCCCTCTGGAGGAGGCCACCGCCCTGTGCGCCGCGTGGGGCGAAGCGACCCGGTGATCAGTTCTTCGTGCGGAACTTGTGGATCGCGATCGGCGCCATGACCACCGTGAGCGCCACCGACCAGCCGACCGTCACCCACAGGTCGTGGGCGACGGGCCCGCCGACCATCAGGCCGCGCGCGGAGTCCGCGAGCGAGGAGAGCGGGTTGTAGTCGGTGAAGCCCTGCAGCCAGCCCGGCATCGACTGGGTCGGCGCGAAGATCGACGAACCGAACTGCAGCGGCATCAGGACCAGGAAGCCCATCGCCTGCACGGACTGGGCGCTCTTCATCGAGACGCCGAGGACCAGGAAGATCCACATGATGGACGTGCCGAACAGGGCGGAGAGGCCCACGGCGGCGAACAGGCCGCCCCAGTTCGTGATGTCGAAGCCCACCAGGACACCGACGATCATCATGATCGTCGTCGCGATGAGCAGCCGCATCAGCTCCACCACGATCTTGGCGAAGAGCACCGAGCCCTGGCCGATCGGCAGGGTCCGGAAGCGGTCCATGATGCCGTTCTGGAAGTCCTGGTTGAAGCCGGTGCCGACGGCCATGGCGATGTTCATGCTCATCATCGCCATCATGCCGGGCACCACGTACTGCACGTACTGGTCCTGACCGCCGCCGAGCGCCTGGCCGATGGAGCCGCCGAAGACGTACACGAACAGGAGCGTGAAGACGATCGGCATCAGGACCGCGTCGAACATCGACTCCGGGTCCTGCCGGATCCACAGCAGATTGCGGCGGACCAGCGCGCCGGTGTGCCGGACGTGGCCGCGCAGGCCGATGTGGGCGTCCGCCTCCCCCTTCTTGAGGGGGGCCGTGAGAGTGGTGGCGCTCATACGGCGACCTCCTCGAGTTCGCTGGGGCGGGCGTCCTGCGGGGCACTGGCCTTCTGGCCGGTGATGGACAGGAACACCTCGTCCAGGCTGGGCAGTTCGGTGGCTATCGAACCGATGGTGATGCCGCGCGCGGTGACCGCGCCGACGACGGCGGTCAGCTGCTCGTCGCTGAGGATCGGGACGAGGACCGTGCCGGACTCGGCGTCCACCGTCGACGTGGCGAGGCCCGTCAGGCCCAGGTCGTCGAGGGCGCTCGCCAGCGGGCTCAGCTCCAGCGGGTCGGCCGGGCGGATGCGCAGGGTGCGGCCGCCGACCTTCGCCTTCAGCTCGTCGATGCCGCCGTTGGCGATGACCTTGCCGCGGTCGATGACCGTCAGTTCGGAGGCCAGCTGCTCGGCCTCCTCCATGTACTGGGTGGTGAGCAGCACCGTCACGCCGTCGGTGACCATGCGCTTGACCTCGCTCCACACCTCGTTGCGGGTGCGGGGGTCGAGGCCGGTCGTCGGCTCGTCCAGGTAGAGGACGGAGGGGCTGCCGATCATCGACGCGGCGAGGTCGAGGCGGCGGCGCATACCGCCGGAGTAGGTGCTCGCGGGGCGCTTGGCCGCCTCCGTGAGCGAGAAACGCTCCAGGAGACCGTCGGCGCGGGACCTGGCCTCCTTGCGGGACAGGTCGAGCAGCCGCCCGATCATGTACAGGTTCTCGCGGCCCGACAGCTTCTCGTCCACCGCGGCGTACTGACCGGTGAGGCCTATCACGCGGCGGAGCTGGCGGGGCTGACGGACCACGTCGTACCCGGCGACCACGGCGGAGCCCGCGTCCGGGGTGATGAGGGTGGACAGGCAGCGCACGAGGGTGGTCTTGCCCGCGCCGTTGGGCCCGAGGACGCCGAGGACGGTGCCCTCGCGCACGTCGAGGTCCACGCCGTCCAGTGCTTTGGTCTCGCCGTAGTGCTTGACCAGTCCCCTTACGGTGACCGCGCTCCCTGCGCCGCCGGGGTTCATGTCGATTCGGTTCATGACCCCAAGGTGTCAGAGGCCACCGACAAACCACCGACATCCCACCGACAGGCGGCCCGACACCCGGTGGACGGCGCCCGCGGAGAAGCGGCAGCCCGTCGACGGGGGAAGATCGACGGGCTGCCGTGGTGCCGCATTGGTCTCAGGCGGTCATCGGTGGACCGCGTGCTCGGGTGCCGGGAACACGCCGCCGACGACGTCCTCGGCGAACGCCTTCGCCGCGCCGGCCATGACGCCCCGCAGCTCCGCGTACTGCTTCACGAAGCGCGGCATCTTTCCGCCGGTCAGGCCCATCATGTCCGTCCAGACCAGCACCTGGGCGTCGCAGTCGGAGCCCGCGCCGATCCCGACGGTCGGGATGTGCAGGGAGCGGGTGACCTCGGCGGCGAGCTCCGCGGGGACCAGCTCCAGGACGACCGCGAACGCGCCCGCGTCCTGCGCGGCCTTGGCGTCGTTGAGGAGCCGGTGGGCGGCCTCGTCGCCGCGGCCCTGCACGCGGTAGCCCATGGTGTTCACGGACTGCGGGGTCAGGCCGAGGTGGGACATGACGGGGATGCCGGACTGGACCAGCAACTCCGTCTGTGCCAGGGAGCGCTCGCCGCCCTCCAGCTTCACCGCGCCGACGCCCGCCTCCTTCACCAGGCGGGTCGCCGACCGGAGCGCCTGGACGGGGCCCTCCTGGTACGAGCCGAACGGCAGGTCGCCGACGATCAGGGCACGGCTCGTGCCCCGTACGACGGCCGCGGACAGCACGGCCATCTCGTCGAGGGTGACGGGCACGGTGGTCTCGTACCCGAGGTGGCAGTTGCCCGCCGAGTCGCCGACGAGCATGACGGGGATGCCCGCCTCGTCGAAGACGGACGCGGTCATCGCGTCGTAGGCGGTCAGCATGGGCCACTTCTCGCCGCGCTCCTTGGCGGCGGTGATGTCGCGCACGGTGATGCGCCGGGTCCCCTTGCCGCCGTACAGCGCCTTGCTGCTGTCGGGGCTCTGCGGGGCGTCGGTGCTCTTCTGGGCAGCCGAGAGCTGCGTCATCGCAACGGCTCCTTCTGTCATCTCGAGGCGCCCTGACGGCGTCCCCGGATCACCTCCATGGTGGCACCACGTGCCGCTCCGGGGCTAGTGCGGTGCCCTGTGATGCCGATCGGGTAAAGCGGGTCTATACCGTTCGGCAAGGATTTCCAATACGAGACGGTCTCGTATCGAAATGGATTTACGCTGCTCTCATGTCTTCCCCTGCCATACCCACCCCGCCCCGCGTACCGGAAGCCGTCCACCGGCGCCGGTGGGCGATCCTCGGGGTGCTGATGCTCAGCCTGCTGATCGTCGTACTCGACAACTCGATCCTGAACGTCGCCATCAAGACGATCTCCACCCCCGAACCGACCGGCCTCGGCGCCACCCAGAGCGAGCTCGAATGGGCGATCAACGCCTACACGCTCGTCTTCGCGGGCCTCCTCTTCACGGCGGGCCTCCTCGGCGACCGGCTCGGCCGCAAGAAGGTGCTGCTCGGCGGCCTCGTCGTCTTCGGCATCGGATCGGCGCTCGCCGCGATGTCGGGCTCGCCCGTCCAGCTCATCGCCTTCCGCGCGGTGATGGGCCTCGGCGCCGCCTTCGTGATGCCTGCCACCCTCGCCGTCCTCATGAACGTCTTCGAGCGCGACGAACAGCCCAAGGCCATCGGCATCTGGGCGGGCGGCGTCGGCCTCGCCATCGCCATCGGACCCATCACCGGCGGCGTGCTGCTCGACCACTTCTGGTGGGGCTCGGTCTTCCTCATCAACGTACCGATCGTGATCGTCGCCCTGGCCCTGATGACCTGGCTGGTGCCCGACTCCCGCGACCCCGCGCCCGGCCGCATCGACCTCTTCGGCGTCGCGCTCTCCGTCGTCGGCCTGGTCCTGCTCGTCTACGGCATCATCAAGGGCGGCCAGCTCGCCGACTTCACCGACCCGGCCGTCCTCGGCACCGTCGTCGCGGGCCTCGTCGTGCTGGTCGGCTTCGTGCTGTACGAGAAGCGCAGCGACCACCCCTCCGTCGACATCGCGTACTTCAAGAACCGGGTGTTCTCCGCGGCGATCGCCGCCATAGCGCTCGTCTTCTTCGCGCTGATGGGCGTCACCTTCTTCTCGGTCTTCTACACCCAGAGCGTGCGGGGCTACTCGCCGCTGCAGACCGGCCTGCTGATGCTGCCGCTCGCCGTGGCCCAGCTGATCTTCGCGCCGCGCGCCCGGCTCGTCGTCGACCGCTTCGGCGTACGGGCCGTGTGCACCGGCGGACTGCTCCTGCTGACGGCGACCCTGGCGGCCTTCACGCTGCTCGACGCCGACACCCCGATCTGGCTCCTGGAGGTCGTCTTCTTCCTGATGGGCACCGGCATGGCGCACGTCATGACGCCCACCAGCGTCGTGATCATGCAGGCCCTGCCGCGCGAGAAGGCCGGCTCCGCGTCCGCGCTGAGCAACACCTTCCGGCAGGTCGGCGGCGCCCTCGGCATCGCGGTCCTCGGCTCCGTGCTGTCCACCGCGTACCGCAACGGCGTCGAGGACAAGCTGGCCGTGCTGCCCGAAGGGGTGCGGCACACCGCGGGCGAGTCCATCGAGGCGACCCTCGGCGTCGCGGCGAAGCTCGGCCCCAGGGGCGAACCCCTGGTCTCCGCGGCCAACGACTCCTTCCTGCACGCCATGCACGTCACGGCGCTGTGCGGCGCGGGTGTCGCCGTGCTCGGCGCGCTGGTCGTCTTCCTCTTCCTGCCGGGACGGACGCCCCCGGACGCCGCCCCGCAGGAGGAAACGGACGAGCCGGTGGGCGCCGCCGGGCGCTGAGGCAGAATCGGCCCGGCGGCCGGCCGGGCGGCCGACGCGGAGAGAGGGAGAGACGACGTGGTCCAAAAGCGCGTGCGGGTCGCGGGCGGCGAGCACGCGGCGGAGGCACCGCCCCTCGCCAGGAACGGCCGGGGACGGCCCAGGAGCGAGGCCGTGGAGCAGGCGATCATCGAGGGCGTCGTGCGGCTCCTGGAGGACGGCGTCTCCCTCACCGAGCTGTCCATAGAGCGGATCGCCCGCACCGCCGGCGTCGGCAAGGCCACCATCTACCGCCGCTGGGACGGCAAGGAGGCCCTCTTCGTCGACGTCATGCGCGCCTTCGAGGAGCCCGACCCCGAGCGGCCGGGCACCTCGATGCGCGACGACCTCGTCTGCATCCTGGAGAGCCTGCGCCGCCGCGGCCTGACCATGCGCTCCTCGGCCCTGCTGCACAACGTCTTCGCGCAGATGAAGGCGCTGCCCAAACTGGCGGAGGCCTACCAGGAGACGGTCGTCGCGCCCCGCCGCCGCATCATCCTCGACGTGCTGCGCCAGGGCGTCGCCGACGGTGAACTGCGCGCGGACGTCGACCTGGAGATGGCCAACGACCTGTTCGTGGGGCCCATGCTGCTGCGTACGATCCTGCGGCCGGGCGCCCCGCTCGACGACCACCTCGCGGAGCGGATCGTCGACACGGTCCTCGAAGGGCTGCGGCCGCCCGCGCGCTGACTCGCAGTTATGCGCATTTCGTCACAGAGGAGGCTCTCCGCCGCTGATCAGGAACCCGTCGCGACGCCTCATTCGTCCTGGTGCCTGTACGGCCGTCGTGGACGGCAGGGACGACACCGGATCATCGCCTAGGGTTTCAGGGGCGGGACAGACGGTGTGCACGGCAGGCAGTGAGGCGACGAGAGCATGGCGCAGGCGTATATGACGGAGACGGACGACGGCGGCTCGGGACCCGAGCGTCCCGGGTCCCGGTTCCGCCGCCTGCTCCAGGGCTGGCGGGGCGACCCGGGCATCTGGCGGCGCGGACTGGTGACGGCGGGCCTCGCGGTCTTCCTCGCGCTGGTGATGCTCTTCCACGCGCAGATCCCGAACAACGTGGGCAACCTCGGCTCGCTGACCGAGACCTTCCTGCCCTGGCTCGGCTTCTTCATCCCGGTGCTGCTGGTCGTCGCGGTGGTCCGCAAGTCCGCCGCCGCGCTCGTCGCGCTGCTCCTTCCGGTGATCATCTGGGTCAATTCGTTCGGCGGCCTGATCACCGGCAAGTCGGGCACCGGTGGCGACCTCACCGTCGCCACGCACAACGTGAACGCGGACAACCCCGACCCGACCGGCACCGCCCAGGACGTCGCGGCCTCCGGCGCCGACGTGGTCGCCCTGGAGGAGCTCACCCCGGCCGCCGTGCCCGTGTACGAGAAGGCGCTGGCGGGCGAGTACAAGTACCACGCGGTCAAGGGCACCGTCGGCCTCTGGAGCAAGTACCCGCTGTCCGACACCCGGCCCGTCGACATCAAGCTGGGCTGGGTCCGCGCGATGCGCACGACCGTGACCACGCCCAAGGGCGAGGTCGCCGTCCACGTCGCGCACCTGCCGTCGGTGCGCGTGAAGCTCGACGCGGGCTTCACGGCCAACCAGCGCGACAACAGCGCCGACGCCCTCGGCGAGGCCATCGCCGACGAGAAGATCGACAAGGTCATCCTGCTCGGCGACCTCAACGGCACGATGAACGACCGCGCGCTGAACGCGGTCACCTCGCAGCTGCGGTCCACGCAAGGTGCGGCGGGCGACGGCTTCGGCTTCAGCTGGCCCGCGTCGTTCCCGATGGCGCGCATCGACCAGATCATGGTCAAGGACGTCGAGCCGGTCTCCTCCTGGACGCTGCCGAAGACGGGCAGCGACCACCTGCCGATCGCGGCGCGGGTCGACCTCTCGTCGTAACGCCCGCGTCGTCCGTACGTGACCTCACTGATCCCGGGCTGATCCGCCCACACGGAATACTCGGTGCGCGGGACTTTGTTCCGCAAGTAAACTTACGGGTTCTCTGTCTCTCCGCACCGCTCCTGTTCCGTGGAAGGTACTTCTTCATGCCCCTGGCCCTGCTCGCCCTCGCCGTGGGCGCCTTCGGCATCGGCACGACCGAGTTCGTGATGATGGGCCTGCTGCCCAACGTCGCCGACGACCTGGACATCTCCATCCCCGTCGCCGGGCACCTCGTCTCCGCGTACGCGCTCGGCGTCGTCATCGGCGCCCCGCTGCTCGCCGCCGTCACCGCGAAGCTCCCGCGCCGCCGCGTCCTGATCGGCCTCATGGTGCTGTTCGTGGTCGGCAACGCGCTGTCGGCGGCCGCGCCCGACTACCACCTGCTGATGGCCGCGCGCTTCCTCAGCGGACTGCCGCACGGCGCGTTCTTCGGCGTCGGCGCGGTCGTCGCCACCGGGCTTGTCGCACCCGAGCGCAAGGCCCGCTCGGTGTCCCTGATGTTCCTCGGCCTGACCGTCGCCAACATCGTGGGCGTGCCGGTCGCCACGGCGATGGGGCAGCAGCTCGGCTGGCGCGCCACGTTCCTCGCGGTGAGCGTCATCGGACTCGCGGCCATCGCCGCGCTCGTCCTCCTGGTCCCCGCCGACCACGGCCACGGCGACGCGACCGGCCTGCGCGGCGAGCTCCGCGCCCTGCGCAGCGTTCCGGTCTGGCTGGCGCTCGGCACGACCGTCGCCGGTTTCGGCGCGCTGTTCTCGGCGTACAGCTACATCACCCCGATGCTGACGGACTCGGCCGGCTACGCCGAGTCCAGCGTCACGCTCCTCCTGGCGCTGTTCGGCGTGGGCGCGACCGCGGGCAACCTGCTGGGCGGCCGCCTCGCGGACCACTCCCTGCGCGGCACGCTGTTCGGCGGCCTCATCGCCCTCGCCGTGGTCCTCGCCCTCTTCCCGCTGCTCATGACGGCCGGGTGGAGCGCGGCGGTCGCGGTCGTCCTGCTCGGCATGGCGGCCTTCACGACGGGCTCGCCGCTGCAGCTCATGGTCATGGAGAAGGCGGCGGCCGCCCCGTCCCTGGCCTCCTCCGCCAACCAGGGGGCGTTCAACCTGGCCAACGCGGGCGGCGCCTGGATCGGCGGCCTCGCCCTCGCCGCGGGCTTCGGCGTGACGTCCCCCGCGGTGACGGGCGCCCTCCTCGCGGTCCTCGGCCTCGCGGTGGCGGGGGTGGCGTACCTGGTCGATCTGCGGAGGGCGCCGGTGGCGGCGGTGCCGAGCCCCGTAAGGGGCTCGGGGAACTGCGGGACCAGCCCCCACCGGCCCGCAGCTCCGTCACCGGGCGAATGCGTCAGCCAGCAGCCGACTCCCGCCACCGATTGGTGATCGGCAGGCGACGGTCCTTGCCGAACCCCTTCGCCGAGATCTTCGTCCCCGGCGGGTACTGCCGCCGCTTGTACTCGGCGGTGTCCACCATCCGCAGCGTCTTGGTGACCAGCTCCCGGTCGTAGCCCGCGGCCACGATCGTGTCGGCGCCCTGGTCCCGGTCGACGTAGAGCTCCAGGATCCCGTCCAGGACCGGGTAGTCCGGGAGCGAGTCCGTGTCGACCTGGTCCGGGCGCAGCTCGGCGCTCGGCGGCTTGCTGATGGAGTTCTCCGGGATCGGCGGCGTCTGCCCCCGCTCCTGCGCCGCGCGGTTGCGCCACTTCGCGAGCCGGAAGATCGCCGTCTTGTAGACGTCCTTGATCGGGCCGTACGCACCGACGGAGTCGCCGTAGAGCGTCGAATAGCCGACCGCGAGCTCGGACTTGTTGCCCGGCGCGAGCACGATGTGGCCCTCCTGGTTGGAGAGGGCCATCAGCATCGTGCCGCGCAGCCGCGACTGCAGGTTCTCCTCGGCGAGACCGGTGAGGCCGAGCGAGCCCATGTAGGCGTCGAACATCGGCGCGATCGGCACGGTCCGGAAGTTCAGGCCGGTGCGCCGCGCCAGTTCCTCCGCGTCGCCGATGGAGTGGTCCGACGAGTAGCGGGACGGCATGGCGACGCCGTACACGTTCTGCGCGCCGAGCGCGTCGCACGCGATGGCGGCGGTGATCGCGGAGTCGATGCCGCCGGACAGCCCGATCAGGACGCTGCTGAAACCGTTCTTCGCGGCGTACGCGCGCAGTCCCACGACCAGCGCCGAGTACACCTCCTCGTCGTCGTCGAGCCGCTCGGCGTACCCGCCGGTGAGCTCGCCCTCGTACGCGGGAAGGGGCTCCTCCGACAGGGTGACGTGCTCGATGCGCAGCCCGTCGTCCACGGTGCCGGACGGCGGCACGGGCGCGGCGGCCGGCAGCTCCAGGTCCAGCACGATGCAGCCCTCGGCGAACTGCGGGGCGCGCGCGATGACCTCGCCGTCCTTGTCGACCACGATCGAGTCGCCGTCGAAGACCAGCTCGTCCTGCCCGCCGATCATCGCGAGATAGGCGGTGGTGCACCCGGCCTCCTGCGCGCGCTTGCGCACGAGTTCGAGGCGCTGGTCGTCCTTGTTCTGCTCGTACGGCGACGCGTTGATGGAGAGCAGCAGCCCCGCCCCCGCGCTGCGGGTCGCCGGCACGCGGCCGCCGTCCTGCCAGAGGTCCTCGCAGATGGCGAGCGCGACGTCGACGCCGTGCACGCGCACGACCGGCAGCGTCTCGCCCGGTACGAAGTAGCGGAACTCGTCGAAGACGCCGTAGTTGGGGAGGTGGTGCTTGGAGTAGGTCAGGACGGCCTCGCCGCGGTACAGCACGGCGCCCGCGTTGCGCGGGGCCCCGGCGGGCTGCCCGAACTTCGGCTTGGCCTCCTCGGTGCGGTCGAGATAACCGACGACGACCGGCAGCTCCCCGAACCCCTCGTCCCGCAGCCGCTCGGCGAGCGCGCGCAGCGCGTCCCGAGAGGCCTGGACGAAGGACGAACGCAGGGCGAGGTCCTCGACGGGGTACCCGGTCAGCACCATCTCGGGGAACGCGACGAGATGCGCCCCCTGCTCGGCGGAGTGCCGGGTCCAGTGGACGACCGCCTCGGCGTTCCCGGCGAGATCGCCGACGGTCGAGTCGATCTGATTCAGAGCGAGGCGTAGTTGAGGCACGAAATCAGTGTAATCGTCAGAGCGACGCGATGGCCTGTCGGGCAGGTCACCTCACGGGCCCCGCCCAGCTCTCGCTGTCGTACCTGAGCACACCGGGCTCGACCTGGACCTCCAGGGTGCGTGCGGCGTCGGCGGGGAGACTGACGGCGTACGTGGCGACGGACTGCTTGCCGGGCTGCAGCCGTCCGGCGAGCTCCCTCGGCAGATCACCGTCGAAGACCTTCTCCGCCGCGGCGCCGTCGGCGTCCTTGAAGGTGACGGTGGTCAGATCCAGGTCGACCGGCTGGTCCGAGCCGTTGACGACGGTGATCCTGACGGTCAGGGCCATCTTGCCCTGGGCGTGGCCCACCGCGTAGGGCCCCGGCTGGTAGGGGGCGGGCCGCGACACGGTCACCTTCACACCGTCGTCGTACGTGAACGCCTCCCCGAACCGCAGGGCGTCGGAGCCGCTCTCCGCGCGACGTCCGGCCGTCTCGTCTGCCGCGGCCGACGACTCCTTCTTGCCGCCCGTGCTGTGCAGCTCGTCCACCGTGTCGTTGACGACCGAGACGGTGATGGCGAGCCCGATGACCGCGAGGACCGCGGCGACCGCCCCGAGCGAGGTGCCCCAGATCGCCATCCCTCTGTTGTCGGCCCGGCCCTTGCGGGCGCGCCCGATACCGATCGAGCCGAAGACCAGTGCCAGGACGGCGAGGATGCCCGCGGCCCAGAACAGCAGCGGAATCAGCCCGCACAGCACGCCGATGATGCCGAGCACCAGGGACGCGACGCCGAGGCCGTTGCGGAGCGGCTGCGGCGGTGGCGGCGGCCGTTGCCCCCATTGGGGTGGTGGGGTAGGGGAGCCGGGAGTGGTCATGGCAGGGCCCCTCCGGGAAGGGGCAGGTCAGGTGGCGGCCTGCGGGAGTTATGCCGACATTCTCCCTCTTCCCGTCGAGAGCGCCCACTTCTGCGGGGAGCTCGGGCGGTGCTCCGGGACGGGGTCCAGGAGCACCGCCCGCGCGGTCCGGCCTGTGGAGCTACCCGTCAGGCGCGGTAGCCGAGCACCGTCATCATCCCCGCCTCCGCGTGGTACACGTTGTGGCAGTGGATCATCCACAGGCCCGGGTTGTCCGCATCGAAGTCCACCGACAGGCTGCCGTTCGGCACGATGATCGCCGTGTCCTTGCGGGGGCCGCCGCGCACGCCCGCCAGGGCGAAGGTGTGGCCGTGCAGATGGACGGGGTGCCACATCGAGGTCGCGTTGGCGAAGGTCAGTCGGACGCGCTCGCCCGCGCGGACGGGGTGGCGCTGTCCCGGGGCGTAGGGCTTCTCGTCGAACGCCCAGTCGTACTCCGCCATGCCGCCCGTCAGCCGGAGCCCGATCGTGCGGTCCGGCTTGCGGGAGGGGAGGGCGACGGATTCGTGTGCCCGTAGCTTGTCCGCCGTCAGGAGGCGGCCCTTCAGCTCGTCGGGGCGGGTCGACGCCGTCGGCGGGGCCCCGCCGCCCGTGCGCAGCACCGCGAGTGCCGCCGCCTTCTTGCCCTCGGCCAGCGCGGTCAGCGGGAAGACGCCGTCCTCGGCGGTGACCAGCACGTCGTACCGCTCGCCCATGCCGAGGAGCAGCGCGTCGGTCTTCGCGTGCCGCACGGGGAAGCCGTCCGTGTGCGTCACCGTCATCTCGTGGCCGCCGAGCGCCACGCGGAACGCCGTGTCGCCGCCCGCGTTGATGATGCGCAGGCGGATGCGGTCGCCGGGGCGGGCGCGGAACTGCGAAGGCGCCTCGGCCGTACGCCCGTTGACCAGGTAGTGCGGGTAGGCGACGTCGCCCGCGTCGCCGCCGAGCAGGTCGCTCTTGGCGCCCATCATCATGCGGGACGGGCCGGAGCCGGCAGCGGAGCTCGACATGTTCGACATGTCGTGGCCGCCGTGGCCCCCGGAGTCGTCGCCTCCCATGTCGTGGTCGGCCATGCCCTTGCTCAGCTCCGCGAGCACGGCGTCCGGGGTCGATCCGTCGACTCCGTCGACCCAGTCGTCGAGGACGATCACCCACTCCTTGTCGTACTTCAAGGGCTCCTTCGGGTCCTCCACGATCAGGGGCGCGTACAGACCGCGGTCCTGTTGGGTGCCGGAGTGCGGATGGAACCAGTACGTCCCCGGGTGCGGCACCGCGAAGCGGTACGTGAAGTCCGCCCCGGGCCTGATGTCCTGCTGGGTGAGGCCGGGGACGCCGTCCATGTCGTTGCGCAGGGCGA
Source organism: Streptomyces atriruber (assembly GCF_001418325.1). GTDB lineage: Bacteria > Actinomycetota > Actinomycetes > Streptomycetales > Streptomycetaceae > Streptomyces > Streptomyces atriruber. Next base: position 13,220 of record NZ_LIPN01000032.1, read on the forward strand.
TGCCGTGCCAGTGCAGGGACGTGGCCCGCGGGAGGTGGTTGGCGAGGGTGAGGGCGAGGGTGTCGCCCGCGGTGACGCGGACCTCCTTGCCGGGGAGCCGGTCCCCGTACGCCCACGTCCTGACCGTGGGGCCGCCCAGGTCGACCTTGGTCTCCACGGCCGTCAGCCGCACCTCGCGGGTCCGGCCGCCCCGGCCGCGCTCCTTCTCGGCGGCCGCGACCTCCTTGCCCGCCGGATCCACATATCCCTCGGGGCCGGACGCCCCGCCCTGGCCGTGTCCGCCGCCGTGATCGCCCCGGCCGCCCGGGCCCGCGTCGGAACAGGCCGTCAGGATTCCCGTCCCCGCGACCGCGGCAGCGGCGCCGAGCACGGAGCGCCGCGAGGGGACGCGCGGAGAAGCATTTTTACGCATGACTGAGTGACACCTCGTCGTGTGGTGCGTGCAGATGGGCGCATCTGCTGCTTCTGGTGCACCGCTCGACGCGGGCAGCACGAAGCAGCCGGTGCGCAGGCCTAAATGCGCAGCACCGACAGACGGGAGAGGAGTATGCGAGGCGGCGGCGGGTCGGGCCGCAGGGCGTGCAGGAGCCGTCCGGACACGGGCAGACGGGTGAGTGTCCCGCCCGGCCGCAGCAGCCCGGCGCGCACCAGCACGAGGAGCGTGAACGCCCCCAGCACCGCCAGGCACACGGACAGCGGATCCATCGCCATGCCGCCGTGCGAGTCGGGAGCGGGAGCGGGCGTGGGGGCGGAGACAGAGGCGGGGGC
>NZ_LIPN01000320.1 GCF_001418325.1 Streptomyces atriruber
CTCCGGCACCACGGGCCCGCCGACCACGGTCCTCGCGGGCGCCCTGAACAGCCTGGGCTTCCAGGCCGTGACCCTGCCGACCGGAACCGCCCCCGACGAGGCGGCGATCGAGAAGGCGGTGGCGGCCGCGCAGGGCCAGGACGCCGTCCTGGTGGCGACGTACAACATCACCACGCACACCACCACGAAGGACAACACCCAGGCGGCGAACACCGCCTTGGACACCGCCTCGGACGACGCCCCCCACGCCCGCGCCCACCGGGCCACGGACCCGAGCGAGAACACCCAGCCCGCCCTCGTCGCCGCCCTCAAGGCCACCGGCCTGCCCGTCATCACCCTCGCGATCCGCAACCCCTACGACGTGGCGCACCAGCCCCCCGTCGACGCCGCACTCGCCTCGTACTGCTGGACCGACGTGGAACTCCGCGCCGCCGCACGGGTGATCGCGGGCCGGACCGCGCCGCAGGGGCGGCTGCCCGTGCCGGTGCGGCGGGCGGACGATCCGACGCAGGTGCTGTACCCGATCGGGCACGGACTGACGTACTGACACGTACGCCGCATAGTCGGCGCACCACCCCCAAGAGACCCAAAGCCCCCCGCGCGCCTGGCGTGCGCCCGCTCCGGCAGGTCACGCTGGGTGCACGTATCGGGGGGATGGTCATGATTGCCTGCACCACGGGGCGGCCGCTGGCGGCCGTGGGGGCGGTCTGCGCCCTGCTGATCGCCACCGCGACGGTATTGACGGGCTGCCAGAACTCGCCGGGCCCGGGTCCCAGGGGTTCCCCGTCGGGGAGCAGCGGCAATCCCGGCCCGGCCGCCTCCCGCCCCTCCGCTCTCGGCACCGAGTTCCTCGCCGTGGACGAATGCAGTTCGCGGGGGCGCGCGTCGTTCACTGAGGTGCCGTGTACGAGCGAGCGGGCCGCTGCGAGGGTCACGGCGCGCTACGACGGCACGGTCAGACAGGGCCCCGCCTGCCCGGCCCGCACGGACTTCGTGCTGCACGTCAGCGAGAGCAGGCCCGCGGTCGACGAGGACGGCGACGGCGAGGTCCCGCAGGGCTACGCCTGCATGCGGAACCTGGAGCCGCCGCACCCCGGTGACCCGGGCCGCGGCGGCGGTCCGCGGACGATCGTCGGCGACTGTGTGTACGGCGCGGGGCGCGGCGAGGTGCGGGAGACGGCCTGCGACGGCTCCGGCAAGCGGCGCCCGGAGTACCGGGTGTCGTCGGCGGTGCGGAACCGGTCGGCGTGCCCCGCCGTCACGCAGCTCTACGTCACGCTGGGCGGCGCGCGCCCGATCGGATGCGCGGTACAAGTGCCGAAGTGACACGGGGGTGCCGGAGGACCGACCGGCCCTCCAGCACCCCCGCCCACCGACGCACAGCCTCAGGGCTCACGGCCTCACGGCCTTAAGGCCTCAAGGCCTCAAGGCCTCAGCGTCTGCTCCTTGCGCACGTCCCGCCGGTCCAGCTTCTTGTCGTACGCGGCCAGCGGCTTGCCCGAGGACGAGGACACCCCGGCCCACGCCTGGATCCGCTGTGTCGCCTTCGCCTTGTCGGCGGCGACGAGCTGCGCCACGTTCGCACCGTGGTTGGCGCCGGGCGCCGTGAAGACGTACGAGTCGTGCTTGGCGCCCCGCGCGGGCTTGAACTGCTCGGCGCCCCACGGGTCGTACTCGCCGTAGACGTACATCATCCGGTTCGCGTTGTGCTTCACCCAGCGGTCGACGTCCCGCATGGCGTTGGGCTTGAACTTCATCGGGATGTCGCGCGGCACGAAGTTCCGCGGCGGCTGGTAGCCGTAGCGGCTGAGGTCGCCGAGCCAGGGCTGCCCGATGTTGGGGGAGCCGAGTTCGGTGCCCGCCTGGTAGTAGTACGGCGTGTAGGGCTCCAGGCCCTGGTCGGTGTAGGAGGACCAGCCGCCCACCGAGTCGACGTAGTCGAAGAGCGCCTGGTCGGTCGCGGTGGCCGCGTCCGGGATCGTCCCACAGGCGGTGGCGGCGGGCTGGTACTGCCAGAAGCCCCACACGAGGTCCATGACGACGGCCTCGAAGGCCTTGTCCAGCGTGCCGACGGTCTTGAAGGTGTAGCCCTCCGCCTCGGCGTAGGCCGCGAGCTTCGCGCGCAGCGGCTCCCGGCGCACCAGCGCCTCGCGCTGCACGTCCTGGATCCTGGTGCGGCACTCCCGCGGTCCGACGCCGTCGAGGAACTCGTCGTACGCCGAGTCCTCCTTGTCGACCACGTCGTTGGGCGCCACGTAGGCGACGACGCCGTCCATGTCACGCGGGTAGAAGCGCTCGTAGTACGTGGCGGTCATGCCGCCCTTCGAGCCGCCGGTGGCCAGCCACTTCTTGCCGTAGATCGGCTTCAGCGCCTGGTAGATGCGGTGCTGGTCGCTGGCGGCCTGCCAGATGTCGAGCTTGGACCAGTCGGCCGGCTGCGGGCGCGAGGGCGTGAAGTAGCGGTACTCCATGGAGATCTGGTTGCCGTCGACGATCTGCGTCGGCTCGCGGCGGCTGGGCGTCGTGGAGACGCTGTAGCCGCTGGTGTAGTAGACCGTCGGGCGGTCGGTCTCCTTGTGCAGCACGGTCAGGCGCTGCTTGAAGGTGCCCTTGGACGGGTGCCGGTGGTCCACCGGCTGGGTGTAGTTGAGGACGAAGAAGCGGTAACCGGGGTACGGCTTCTCCTCGATCAGGCTCATGCCGGGTACGGCGAGCAGCCTGTCCTTGATGTCGGTGCTGTTCGTGCCACCGGTGTCGCTCGCCTCGGCGACGTCCGTCCCGCCCGGTTCCGCGGCCGTCGCCGCCCCGGTCGTCGCTCCGGCCGCGCCCACCGTGCCTATCAGCACCACGAGCGACAGCACCCATCTGAGCGTTCTACGCATGCACCCTCCCCTGTCGACACAGCAATGCCCCGGAACCTAACGGAGCAACTGGGTCCACACCAGGGGGAGTTATCGGGACATTCCGCGGTCACATGCCGGACTTCAGCAGAGGATCCAGCCCGAACTGACCCCGCGCCCGTCGATCTTCCCCGTCACCCACACGCAGCGGTGGCCCGCGTGGACCGTCACCGGGCCCGCTCGGTGGGTGTAGCGGCCCTTGTCGCGGGCGGGCCTGCCGCCGCGGGCCTTGACGCTGACGGACATCGTCTTGCGGGCGCCGGTGTGCTTGGCGATGGCCACGGCACAGACGTAGCCGCGGGACTTGAAGACGTCGACGCGGCCGGTGCTGAAGGGGAGGGCGCGCACCTTGCGGCCCGCGCAGAGGCCGTCGACGGCTTGCGCCGAGGCGGTGCCGGGGCCCGCGAGGGAGAGGAACACGGCGGCTGCGAGCACGGCGGTGCCGAGCGTCAGCCGCCGTCGTATCCGACCACTGCTCCGCCCACTGCTCACGGTTGCCCCTCCCGCCACTCCAGCCTCAACGTTCTGAGGTACGGACGCAGCCCACGCCCCTTGCGGTTGCGGGATCCCGACCCCTTTTTTCCACCGGCTGCTCAGGCCGCCTCGACCGGCTCGCCCACGAACGTCCGCCACAGTCGCGCGTACCGTCCGTCCAGCGCGAGGAGCTCCTCGTGCGTGCCGTCCTCGGCGACCCGGCCGTGGTCCATCACGACGACGCGGTCGGCGCGGGCGGCCGTGGTGAGGCGGTGCGCGACGACGAGCGTGGTGCGCCTGCCCGCGATGCGGTCGGTGGCCTGGTTGACCTGCGCCTCCGTGGCGAGGTCGAGGGCGGCCGTGGCCTCGTCGAGGAGCAGGATGTCGGGGTCGACCAGTTCGGCGCGGGCGAGCGCGATCAGCTGACGCTGTCCCGCGGAGAGGTTGCGGCCGCGCTCGCTCACCTCGTGGAGGTAGCCGCCGTCCAGGGTGGCGATCATGTCGTGCGCGCCGACCGCGCGGGCGGCGGCCTCGACCTGGGCGTCGGTGGCGTCGGGGCGGCCGTAGGCGATGGCGTCGCGGACCGTGCCCGCGAAGAGGTACGCCTCCTGCGGCACGACACCGAGGCGGTGGCGGTACGAGGTGAGGTCGAGGGAGCGCAGGTCCGTGCCGTCGACCGTGACCCGGCCGCCCGTGGGGTCGTAGAAGCGGGCGACGAGCTTCACCAGCGTCGACTTGCCCGCGCCGGTCTCGCCGACGAAGGCGACGGTCTGTCCGGCGGGGATCCGCAGGCTTACGTCGCTGAGCGCCTCCTCGGGGTCGCCGTCGCCGGTCGCCGCGTACGCGAAGTCCACGTCCTCGAAGGCGATCTCGCCGCGCAGCGAGAGCACCTCCATGGGCTCGTCCGCGGCCTTCGTCGACGTCGGCTCCTGGAGCAGCTCCTGGATGCGGCCGAGCGAGACGGTCGCCTGCTGGTAGCCGTCGAAGACCTGGGAGAGCTGCTGCACGGGGGCGAAGAACAGGTCGATGTAGAGGAGGTAGGCGACGAGCGCACCGGTCGTCAGCGTGCCCGCCTCGACCCGGCCCGCGCCCACGATCAGCACGGCGACGACGGCGACGGAGGACAGGAGCTGCACGAACGGGAAGTACACGGAGATCAGCCACTGGCCGCGGATGCGGGCCTGGCGGTAGCTGTCGCTGTTCTCGGCGAACCGCTCGACGCCCGCGCGCTCGCGCCGGAAGGCCTGCACGATGCGCAGCCCGGCGACGGACTCCTGGAGGTCGGCGTTGACCACGGAGACGCGCTCGCGGGCCAGTTCGTACGCCTTCACGCTGGACTTGCGGAAGAAGTAGGTGCCGACGATCAGCAGCGGCAGCGTCGCGAAGACGACGAGCGCGAGCTCCACGTCGATGACGAGCAGGGCGACCATGATGCCGAAGAAGGTGACGACGGAGACGAACGCGGTGACGAGTCCGGTCTGCAGGAACGTGGACAGCGCGTCCACGTCGGTCGTCATCCGGGTCATGATGCGCCCGGTCAGCTCCCGCTCGTAGTAGTCGAGCCCGAGCCGCTGCAGCTGCGAGAAGATCTTCAGCCGGAGCGAGTACAGGACCCGCTCCCCCGTGCGTCCGGTCATCCGCGTCTCGCCGGTCTGCGCCGCCCACTGCACGACGACGGCGGCGAGCGCGAGCCCGGAGGCGGCCCAGACGGCGCCGAGCGCGAGCTCGCTGACGCCCTCGTCGATGCCGTGCCGGATCAGGACGGGCAGCAGCAGCCCCATGCCCGCGTCGACGGCGACGAGCAGCAGGCTGAACAGCAGCGGCACGCCGAATCCGGCGAGCAGCCTGCGCAGCCCGTACGACTCCTCGGGCGTGACGGCCCGTGCCTCGTCGATGCCGGGGGTGTCGGTGGCCGGGGGCAGCGCGTCGACCTGGGCGAGGAGTTCGGGCGTGGACGGCATTCCGGCGAGGGCGGGGTCCTTGGCGCTCTTGGCGTCCCGGTCGCCGGTCCACAGGGCGGGCGTGATGCCGCGCTCCGCGTCGAACTCGGCGTCGAGCTCCTCGCGTACGGAGGTGTCCTCGGGCAGGTCGGCGGGGAGGGCGTGGCCCGGGGACACGCCGCCGAGCTCGTCGGGGTCGGTGAGCAGCCGCCGGTAGAGGGCGGAGCGCTCCTCCAGTTCCGCGTGCGTGCCGAGGTCGGCGAGGTGTCCTTCGTCGAGGACGGCGATGCGGTCGGCGAGGCCGAGGGTGGAGCGGCGGTGGGCGATGAGGAGGGTGGTCCGGCCCGCCATCACGCCCCGCAGCGCCTCGTGGATCTCGTGCTCCACGCGCGCGTCGACCGCGGAGGTCGCGTCGTCGAGGACGAGGAGGCGGGGGTCGGTGAGGATGGCGCGGGCGAGCGCGATGCGCTGGCGCTGGCCGCCGGAGAGGGTGAGGCCCTGCTCGCCGACCTTGGTGTCGTACCCCTCGGGCAGGTCGGATATGAATCCGTCGGCCTGGGCGGCGCGCGCGGCGGCCTCGATCTGGTCGCGGGTGGCCTCCGGGTGGCCGTAGGCGATGTTGGCGCCGACGGTGTCGGAGAAGAGGAAGGAGTCCTCGGGGACGAGGCCGATGGCGGAGCGCAGGGAGTCGAGGGTCAGCTCGCGCACGTCGTGGCCGCCGATGAGGACGGCGCCGTGCGTCACGTCGTAGAAGCGCGGCAGGAGCAGCGAGACGGTCGACTTGCCGCTGCCGGAGGAGCCGACGACGGCGAGGGTCTCGCCGGGGCGGATCTCGAAGGAGAGCCCGTCGAGGACCGGGCGGGTGTCGTCGTACGCGAAGCTCACGTCGTCGAACTCGACCGTCGCCGGGGCGTCGGCGGGCAGCTCCTTGCGGCCGTCCGTCATGCTCGGCTCGGTGTCGATCAGTTCGAGGACCCGCTCCACGCCGGCGCGGGCCTGCTGGCCGACGGTCAGGACCATGGCGAGCATGCGCACGGGTCCGACGAGCTGGGCGAGGTAGGTGGAGAAGGCGACGAAGGTGCCGAGCGTGATCTCTCCCTTGACCGCGAGCCAGCCGCCGACGGCCAGCATGGCGACCTGGCCGAGCATGGGGACGGCCTGCAGGGCGGGGGTGTAGCGGGAGTTGAGGCGGACGGTCCGCAGCCGTCCTGCGAAGAGCTTGCGCCCGACCTCCCGGAGCTTCCCGGTCTCCTGCTCCTCCTGTCCGAAGCCCTTCACCACGCGTACGCCGCTGACGGCGCCGTCGACCACTCCGGCGACGGCGGCGGCCTGGGCCTGCGCGTACCAGGTGGCGGGGTGCAGGCGGGAGCGGGAGCGGCGGGCGATGACCCAGAGGGCCGGGGCGACGGCGAGGGCGACGAGGGTGAGCGGCAGCGAGAGCCACGCCATGATCACGAGGGAGATCACGAAGAGCAGGATGTTGCCGATGGTCATCGGCAGCATGAAGAGCAGGCCCTGGATGAGCTGCAGGTCGCTGGTGGCGCGGCCGACGACCTGCCCGGTGGACAGCTCGTCCTGGCGCCGCCCGTCGAGCTTCGTGATCGTGCCGTACATCTCGGTCCGCAGGTCGTGCTGGACGTCGAGGGCGAGGCGGCCGCCGTAGTAGCGGCGGATGTAGGTGAGGACGTAGACGACGAGGGCGGCGCCGATCAGGGCGCCCGCCCAGGGGCCCATGGAGCGGCCGCCGCCCTCCCCGTCCCGGCCTATGACGTCATCGATGATGACCTTGGTGATCAGGGGCACGAGGGCCATGACGGCCATGCCGCCGAGCGAGGAGCCGAGCGCGAGCACGACGTCCTTCGGATACCGCCATGCGTACCCGGTGAGTCGCCGTGCCCATCCCCGTTGCTCTGCCACCAGCTGCCTCCCGTCGACCTGACCTGCCGAGAGGCCCAACACGGCGAGGCGCGATTTTCATCCCACCGCAACAAACCCGCGCCCCGTAAGGGGCGCGGGGCTCTGACGTGTGGGGCTCCGCCGCGTGGGCGCGACAAGCCACGACGGCGCCGCGGCCGAACGAGAGACTCAGGCGCCGGGCACGGCCACGAACGCCTCGCGCGGCGCATCCGTGGGGGCGTACCTGTTCGCCGAGGAGGCGCGGGGCGTCAGATCCTTGTGGATGGCCTTGGCCACCCCCTGGATCGTGGCGACGCCGTAGTTCATCGTGCCGTTGCCGTGCGTGAGCACGGAGATCGTGTAGTCGTGGCCGCCGCCCTTGAACGCCCCGATGCTGTGCACGCGCCACCCGTGGGTCGACCGCTGCAGCCAGCCGTTCTTGACGTGGATGGAGACGCCGGAGGGCGTGCCCGCGGGGGTGCCCCAGCGCTGCGAGGGCGTGACCTTGCCCATGAGCTTGAGGACGTACGCGCGGGAGGCGTCGGTCAGGACGGTGTTCTTGCCGGTGACCAGGGCGAGGAGCTTCTGCTCGTCGGTGACGTTGATCCGGGTGAGGCCCCAGTAGCCGCCGGATCCCGGCACGGTCTTGGTCATCTTGGCGGCGCGGAGGAAGCCCTTGACCTTGGTCACGCCGAGCTGGCGCCACAGGGTGCTGGTGGCCGCGTTGTCGGACTTGGTGATCATGGCGGTGGCCAGGCTCTTCTCCCTGGACGTCAGCGACCGGCCGGTCTTCTGGGCGTCCCACAGGAGCGTGGCGAGGACGGTCGTCTTGACGACGCTCGCCGAGTCGAACGAGGTGGTCGAGCGCAGGGTGCAGGTGGTGCCGGTGGTGCGGTCGTGGAGGCCGACCGCGACGGTGCCCTTGCGGTTCTTCAGCGCCGCCGTGATGTCCTTCTTGAGCTTGGCGGCCAGGCCCGACTGCGCGGAGCTGCAGGTGACCTGCGGCGCGGGCGCGGCGACGGCGGGCGCGGCGGTCGCGACCGCGCCGAGCGGCACGAGCACCCCGGCGGCGAGACCCGCCGAGAGCACGCGGGCACGCCTGGATATACCGGATGTCCGGTGAGTCATGGAGCTTCCCATCCCCTGTGTGCGAAACGAGTGCGCCCCCGGCGCACTCGCCCCACATGACTCACCGCTACCGGTGAATGGTTGTACGAAACCTGGCCGATCAGCCCAGATGTGTCGGAGCGAACATCCGCAGCAGCGCCGGAAGCACCACGACCGATGGCCCCGGCTCGGCCAGCGCCTTCGCCAGGTCGTCCCGGAGCGTCTCCGGGGTCGTCCGGACCCCCGGCACCCCGAAGGACTCCGCGAGCGCCACGAAGTCCGGCCGCGCCAGCTCCGTGGCCGTCGCCTCGCCGAAGGCGTCGGACATGTACTCGCGCAGGATGCCGTAGCCGCCGTCGTCGACGATCAGCCAGGTCACGTTCAGCCCGTACTGCCTGGCCGTCGCCAGCTCCGCGATCGAGTACATCGCGCCGCCGTCGCCCGAGACGGCGAGGACCGGATGGGAGGGGTCCGCGACCGCCGCGCCGAGCGCCGCCGGGAAGCCGTAGCCGAGGCCGCCCGCGCCCTGCGCCGAGTGCATGGTGTTGGGGCGCCGCGCGTCGAAGGCGGACCAGGCCCAGTACGCGAGGATCGTCATGTCCCAGAAGGACGGCGACGCGTCCGGCAGGGCCTCGCGGACGGCGGCGAGCACCTGCTGCTCCAGGGCGAGATCCTGGGCGTCGATGCGCTCGCGGACCTTCGCGAGGACCGTGGCGACCCGCTCGGGGGCGTCGGCGTCCTCCCTGGGCTCCTCGATGGTCTCCAGGAGCGCGGACAGGGCGGTCCGCGCGTCCGCGTGGATGCCGAGCGCGGGGTGGTTGGACTCCAGCTTCCCGGCGTCCGCCTCGATCTGGATCACCCGGCCGCGGGGCGCGAACGTGTGGTAGTTCGAGGAGAGTTCACCGAGGCCCGACCCGACCACCAGCAGGACGTCCGCGTCCTCCAGGAAGTCCGTGATGTGGCGGTCCTCCAGCCAGGACTGCAGCGAGAGCGGGTGTTCCCAGGGGAAGGCGCCCTTGCCGCCGAAGGTCGTGACGACGGGGGCGTTCACGAGCTCGGCGAGCGCGCGCAGCTTGCCGCTCGCGTCGGAGCGCACGACGCCGCCGCCCGCGATGATCGCGGGACGCTCCGCGCGCGCCAGCAGGTCGGCGGCGACCGCGGTCAGCTCGGGGCGCGGCACGACGTCCTCGGGCGTCGCGTCCATCGCGGTGACGACCGGCAGCGTCGTCCCGGCGAGGAGCACGTCCTGCGGGATCTCCACCCACACCGGGCCGTGCGGCGCGGTGAGCGCCGACTCCCAGGCCGCGGCGACGGCGGACGGGATCTGCGAGGCCGTACGGACCGTGTGGACGGACTTCACGACGTCCCTGAACGAGGCCTGCTGGTCGCGCAGTTCGTGCAGATAGCCGTGGCGGCCGCCGCCGAGCCCGGCCACCGGGACCTGGCTGCCGATCGCGAGGACCGGCGAGGAGCCCGCGGCCGCCTCCTGGAGCGCGGCGAGCGAGGTGAGCGCGCCGGGCCCGGTGGAGAGGAGCAGCGGGGCGACCTCGCCGGTGATGCGGCCGTACGCGTCCGCGGCGAAGCCCGTGTTGTTCTCGACGCGGAACCCGACGTACGAGAGCGAGGAGCGGCGCAGCGCGTCGAACATGCCGAGCGCGTGCTGGCCGGGGAGGCCGAAGACGGTGGTCGCGCCGAGTCCGGCGAGGGTCTCCATGACGAGGTCGCCGCCGTTGCGCCCGGCGGGCGGGTTCAGCGCGGCCTCGGTCTGCGCGGCGGTGGGCCGCAGCACGACGTCGTGGTCGTGGCTCACCGCTCGCTCACCGTCCCGCGGGCCTCCGCGATCTGGCGGGACATGATAGTGGTCAGTTCGTACGCCGTGTGGGAGGCGGCCACCGCGGTGATCTCCGCGTGGTCGTAGGCGGGGGCGACCTCGACGACGTCGGCGGAGACGAGGTTGCAGGAGGCGAGGCCGCGCAGGATCTCCAGGAGCTCGCGGGAGGTCATGCCGCCGGCCTCCGGCGTGCCCGTGCCCGGCGCGTGGGCCGGGTCGAGGCAGTCGATGTCGATGGAGATGTAGAGCGGGCGGTCGCCGATGCGCTGGCGCAGCTGGTCGGCGACCTCGTCGGCGCCGCGGCGGTAGATGTCCGCCGAGGTGACGATGCCGAAGCCCATCTTCTCGTCGTCGGTGAGGTCCTTCTTGCCGTACAGCGGGCCGCGTGTGCCGACGTGGGAGAGCGCCTCGGTGTCGAGGATGCCCTCCTCGACGGCGCGGCGGAACGGGGTGCCGTGGGTGTACTCGGCGCCGAAGTAGGTGTCCCAGGTGTCCAGGTGCGCGTCGAAGTGGAGCAGGGCGACCGGGCCGTGCTTCTTGGCGACCGAGCGGAGCAGCGGCAGCGCGATGGTGTGGTCGCCGCCGAGGGTCATCATGCGGGCGCCCGAGCCGAGGAGGTCGTCGGCGGCGGCCTCGATGGTCTCCACGGCCTCGTTGATGTTGAACGGGTTGGCCGCTATGTCACCGGCGTCCGCGACCTGCGCGAGCGCGAAGGGCGAGGCGTCCTGCGCCGGGTTGTAGGGGCGCAGGAGGCGGGAGGCCTCACGGATCGCGTTGCCGCCGAAGCGGGCGCCGGGACGGTACGAGACGCCGGTGTCGAAGGGCACGCCGACCACCGCGACATCCGTCCTGCCGCCGACCTCGTCGAGGCGGGGCAGCCGGGCGTACGTCGCCGGGCCCGCGTACCGCGGGATGCGGGAGGAGTCGACGGGGCCGCGAGGCGTCTCGTTGCTGCTCATGGAATGCCTTCCTATTTACGCTTCGATGCGCTTTGTGGGCGCTTTCTGACTCTACTGAGGTGCGGGGGCCGGTTCGGCCACGGGCTCGGCGCCGCGTCCCGCGAGCCGCTCGCGCCAGGTCGCGAGGACCGCCGCGTCGGTCGGCTTCGTGGCGAGGGAGACGACGACGTACACCGCGAGGGAGGTCAACAGGCCGTAGTAGATGGGCTCGTTGGCGAGGATCCCGTACCCCCACATCAGCCCGACGACGGAGAGCCCACCGGCGGCGATGGCCGCGAGCGCGCCCTCGGCGGTGCCGCGCTTCCACAGCAGCCCGCCGAGGATCGGCACGAGGAGACCGGCGACGAGCAGGTTGTAGGCGACGGTCAGCGCCTGGACCACGTCGTTGAGGGCGATGGCGATGCAGACGACGCCGATGCCCATGAGCAGGATGAAGAGGCGGTTGCCCTTCACCTCGTCGTGCGGCTGCTCGCCCGCTGCGTCGGCCTTGACGACCCCGCGCAGCCGCGACCAGATGTCGTTGTTGGCGACGGTGGCGCAGGCGATGAGCGCGCCGGAGGACGTCGACATCACGGCGGCGAGCGCCGCGGCGAGGACCAGGCCGCGCACGCCCATGGGCAGCTCGTCCTTGACCATGGTCGCGAAGGCCGCGTCGGCGCTCGGCAGCTTCGGGTACATGACCTTGGCGGCGGTGCCGATCACGGCGCCCGCGAGCGCGTAGACGAGGCAGTAGGTACCGGCGACGGTGCCGCCGTAGCGGGCGACCTTGTCGCTGCGGGCGGTGAACACGCGCTGCCAGATGTCCTGGCCGATGAGCATGCCGAACGTATAGATCAGTACGTACGTGAAGATCGTCTCGCCGCCGATGCCCAGCGGGTCGAAGTACTCGGTGGGCAGCTTGGCCTTCATCTCGCCGAAGCCACCGGCCTTGACGACCGCGATGGGCAGCAGGAGAAGCAGCACGCCGACCGTCTTCACCACGAACTGCACCATGTCGGTGAGCGTGATGGACCACATGCCGCCGAGCGTCGAGTACGCGACGACGATCGAGCCGCCGAGGACGATCGCGAGCGTGCGGTTCATGTCGAAGATGACGTCGAAGATCGTGGCGTACGCGATGGTCGAGGTGACCGCGAGCATCAGCGTGTACGCCCACATGACCACTCCGGAGATGACGCCCGCGCGCCCTCCGTAGCGCAGGTCGAGCATCTCGGAAACGGTGTAGACCTTCAGGCGCGCGATGCGGGCGGAGAAGAACACGCTCAGCGCGAGCAGTCCGAGGCCGATGGTGAAGACCATCCAGGCGCCGGAGAGCCCGTACTGGTAGCCGAGGCCGACGCCGCCGATCGTGGAGGCGCCGCCGAGGACGATCGCCGCCATGGTCCCGGAGTACATCCAGGGCCCGAGGCGCCGCCCGGCGACGAGGAACTCGCTCTTGGACTTGGCGCGGCGCATGCCCCACCAGCCCATGGCCAGCATCCCGGCGAGATAGACGACGATCACTGTGTAGTCGACGGCCATTGGGGGGCCTCCTTCGCGCACCTCGGTGGCGTGTCGTGCAGATGGGGGTGAGGACCGGCCGCGGGGACATCCGCCCGTACCCGTGGCCTGCGGTCGGCACGACCTTAAGTGGCCGGAAAGCAACGCTGAAGTGTACGTTTCCTCCACTCTCCGCGACCCAGACGGATGGAACGTCCATATGGCCGACCCCACGGCTCCGCCCACCCCGCCCGTCCCGCTCGCCGCGCTGCTGGCCCGCGAGGACCTGGGCCTGCGACAGCTCGCCGGGCCGGACGCGCAGGCCGCGGACACGGCCGTGCAGTGGGTGCACACCTCGGAGATGGCGGACCCCTACCCGTACCTGCTCGGGGGCGAGCTGCTGCTCACCGCGGGCGTGCACATCACCGACCCGACGGGCGCGGGCGGCTCCCTCGACGCCTATGTGGCCCGCATCGTCGCGGCGGGCGGCGCGGCCCTCGGCTTCGGCGTCGCACCCGTGCACGACACGGTGCCGCCCGCTCTGGTGGCGGCCTGCGACCGCTACGGCCTGCCGCTCCTCGAAGTCCCGCCCCGCACCACGTTCAGCGGGGTCGCCCGCGCGGTGTGGCGGCTGATGGCCGAGGCCAGGCACACCGAACTGCGCCGGGTGACGGAGGCGCAGCAGGGCCTCGCCACGGCGGCGGCCAGACCCGACCCGGTCCCCGCCGTCCTGCGCCAGCTCGCGGCGCGGCTCGGCGGCCTCACCGTCCTGTACGGGCCCGACGGCACGGAGCTCCAGACGGCGGGGCAGGCGCCGCACGCGGCCCGGGACGCGCTGCGGGAGCTGACCGGCGTCGTGCGGCGCACCGCGCCCGCCGCCCCGGCGTCCGCGGCCGACACGGCGGGCGCCACCCATCTGGCCGCCTATGCGCTGGGCGGCGGGCGCGGTTTCGCGCTCGGGGTCGCCACGGACCGCCGCGGACCGGGCGACCACACCATCGCGGGAGCCGCGGTCGTGCTGCTCTCGCTCCTCACCGGGGAGCACCAGGGAGCCTCCGAGGCAGCCCGCTCGGCGGCTCTCGTGCGGCTGCTGGTCGGCGCGCCCGCGGAGGAGACCGGCCCCCTCCTGGGGAGCGATCTCTGGACCGTGGTGCACGCGCGCGGGGCCCACACCCCGCTGGCCGCCTCCGCGCTCGCCGCGGCGCTCGGCAGCGGCCTGGTCGACCCGCGCGGCGACGGCGACGCGGTACGCCTCCTCGTCCCCGCCGACCGCGAGATCACCCCTCTGGAGGGCTGGACCCTCGGCGCCTCCGCCCCGGCCCCGACCGCCGGGCTCGCGGCGGCCGACACCCAGGCGGCCCGCGCCCTGCGCCGCGCGGAGGCCACCCGGACCCCCCTCGTGCGCCGGCGCGCGTGCGCGGGCGTCGCCGACCTGGTGGACCCCGAGGAGGCCGACGCCCACGCACGCGCGCTGCTCGCCCCGCTCGCCGAGAACGAGGCCCTGACGGACACCCTGCGCACCTGGCTGTCCCTCCACGGCAGCTGGGACCGCACGGCCGTGGCACTCGGCGTCCACCGCAACACGGTCCGCCAACGCATCACCCGCTGCGAAGCACTCCTGACCACAGACCTGAACGACCCGGACACCCGCATGGAACTCTGGTTCGCCCTGAACAGAGCCCACTGAGAACGCCGCCTGGAGGGCAGGTTAGTGGGGCGCTCGTTAAGGGGGCGACGTTAGGGGGCGCAGGTTAAGGGGCGCGGGGAACTGCGCGCCAAGCCGCCACAAACCCGCACCCGAAGGCTGGGAAGCCACCCCCAAAGGGGCGCGAGGAACGGCGCGCCAAGCCCCCACAAACCCGCGCCACAGCCGCAGGCTGACCCACTCCGCCCCTGCGCAGAGCACTCGTCCCGCACAATGAGAGGCATGCCCATACCCAGCCGTGCCGCGCTAGTCGACCACCTCGTCCGCACCCGCATCGCGGGCGACGTCGCCACGCCCCGCGACAACAACCTCAGCCACTACAGGAAGCTCGCGAACGGCGACCGCCACTACTGGCTCGGTCTGGAGCTCGGCGACCGCTGGACCGACGAGCAGGACGTCCTCGCGGTGATGGCCGAGCGCTGCGGCGTCGTCGACGACCCGCAGCACCGGCACGGCCAGGACACGATCGACCCGGAGCTGACCGTCGACGCACTGGAGCGGATGGCGGCCCGGCTGCGCAAGGCGGCCGCGGGCAAGGAGCGGGTGCTCTTCGCCACCGGCCACCCGGGAGGGCTGCTCGACGTGCACCGCGCGACGGCCGCCGCCCTGCGCGCGGCGGGCTGCGAGATCGTCGTGATCCCCGAGGGCCTGATGGCCGACGAGGGCATGGTCTTCCAGTTCGCGGACGTGGCGATGCTGGAGCGCGGCGCCACGCTGTGGCACACGCACTCCCCCGAGCCGATGAACGCGATCCTGGACGGCCTGGAGCGCGAGGGCCGCCCGCTGCCCGACCTCGTCGTCGCCGACCACGGCTGGGCGGGGCGCGCGGGCCAGCGCGGCCTGGACTCCGTCGGGTACGCGGACTGCAACGACCCGGCGCTGTTCATCGGCGAGGCCGAGGGCACCGTGCAGGTGACCGTGCCGCTCGACGACCACGTCACGAGCCCGCGGCACTACGACCCGATGACGGCCTACCTGCTGGACGCGGCGGGGCTGACGCCCGGCTCCTGAGCCGGGCCCGGCGTCGGGTCCAGATAGACCCGTCGAACCGCGGGGAAGCGCTCCTGGATGCGGTGCGCCATCCGGTCGCAGGCCCGCTCGATGTCCCCGGCGCTCGACACGTCCCGGAAGTCGACCTTCGCGGCGACCAGTGCCTCCTTGGGGCCCTGGAGAAGCGTGGTCAGCTCCAGGACGCCCACGACGTGCGGGTCGGCGAGCAGTTCGGCCCGCACCGCGGCCCGCATCTCCGGCGGCAGCGGACGCCCGATGAGGAGCTCGGAGTTGGCGTGCCCGAGGACCCAGGCGACGTACACGAGCAGCACGCCGATGCAGAGCGAGGCGATGCCGTCCCATGCGCCGGACCCGGTGAGCTGGCCGCCGAGGAGGCCGCCCGCGGCGAGCAGGAGGCCCACCAGCGCCGCCGAGTCCTCCATCACGACGGCCTTGACCGCGGTGTCGGGGGTGTGGCGCAGATAGCGCTTGATGTGCACTCCGAAGCGGTCGGCCTCGCCGCGCGCCTGCTTGAGGCCGGTGCGCAGCGAGTAGCCCTCCAGGAGGAAGGCGATGCCGAGCACGATGTACGAGACGAGCGGGTCGCCGGGGTCCTCGCCGTGGGTGAGCGTGTGGATGCCGTCGTAGACGGCGAAGACGCCGCCGCCGACGAAGGTGGCGACGGAGGCGAGCAGCGCCCAGATGTAGCGGGCGCCGCCGTAGCCGAGCGGGTGCTCCTCGTCGGCGGGCTTGTCACTGGCCTTCAGGGAGACGAGCAGCATCAGCTCGGTGACCGTGTCGGCCACGGAGTGCGCCGCTTCGGAGAGCATGGCGCTGGAGCCGCTGAGGACGCCCGCGACGGCCTTGGCCAGCGCGATCCCGAGGTTGGCGGTGGCGGCGACGACGACGGTGAAGGTGCTCTCGCCACCCGCCTCTGACGGTTGCTCGCTCATGTCTCGGACGGTATGTCCGATCAGCGGGGAACGCGAACGACGCCCTCCTGGATGACGGTGACCGCGAGCCGCCCGTCCTGCGTCCAGATCCGCGCCTGGCCGAGGCCGCGCCCGCCGGAGGACGACGGCGACTCCTGGTCGTAGAGCAGCCACTCGTCCGCGCGGAAGGGCCGGTGGAACCACATCGCGTGGTCGAGCGAGGCGCCGACGACGTCGCCGACCGCCCAGCCGCCCCTGCCGTGGGCGAGCAGCACCGAGTCGAGGAGCGTCATGTCGGAGACGTACGTGGCGAGGCAGACGTGCAGCAAGGAGTCGTCGGCGAGCTTGCCGTTGGCGCGGAACCACACCTGGGAGCGCGGCTCGCGCGGCTGTCCGACGGTGCCCCACGGGGGCACGTCCACGTAGCGCAGGTCGACGGCGGCGCGGGCCTCCACGAGCCGCTCGGCGACGTGCGCGGGCAGATGGCGCGGCAGCATCTCGGCGGCGGTGGGCAGCGTCTCCGGGTCGGGGGCGTCCGGCATGGCGGCCTGGTGCTCCAGGCCCTCCTCGTACGTCTGGAAGGACGCGGAGAGGTGGAAGATCGGCTGCCCGTGCTGGACGGCGACGACGCGGCGCGTGGTGAAGGAGCGGCCGTCGCGGATCCGGTCCACGGAGTACACGATCGGGGCGCCCGGGTCCCCGGGACGCAGGAAGTACGCGTGCAGGGAGTGGGCGGGCCGAACGTCGGGGGCGGTGCGGCCCGCGGCCACCAGGGCCTGCGCGGCGACCTGGCCGCCGAAGACGCGGGGCACGATGGACGAGCGGCTCACACCCCGGAAGATGTCCTCCTCGATCTGCTCCAGGTCGAGCAGATCGAGGAGGCCCTCAAGTGCCTGGTTCATGAACGCAGTTCTACAGGGCTGTCTTCGCGGACCGGGTCACAGACCCATGTTCTTGGCGATGATCATCTTCATGACCTCGCTGGTGCCGCCGTAGATGCGGTTGACGCGGTTGTCCGCGTACAGGCGGGCGATCGGGTACTCGTTCATGAAGCCGTAGCCGCCGTGCAGCTGGAGGCACTTGTCGATGACGCGGTGCGCGACCTCGGTGTTGAACAGCTTCGCGGAGGCGGCCTCGGCGGCGGTCAGCTCGCCCGCGTCCAGGGCCTCCAAGGCGCGGTCGGCGACGGCCTCGGCGGCGTCCACCTCGGCCTGGCAGGCGGCCAGCTCGAACTTGGTGTTCTGGAAGGAGGCGACCGTCTTGCCGAAGACCGTGCGGTCCTGGACGTACTCCTTGGCGAACCGGACGGCGGCCTTGGCCTGCGCGTACGCCCCGTAGGCAATGCCCCAGCGCTCGGAGGGCAGGTTGCTGCCGAGGTAGTAGAAGCCCTTGTTCTCCTCGCCGAGGAGGTCCTCGACGGGCACCTTGACGTCGACGAACGCGAGCTCGGCGGTGTCGGAGGTCCGCAGGCCGAGCTTGTCGAGCTTGCGGCCGATGGAGTAGCCCTCGGACTTGGTGTCGACGGCGAAGAGGGAGATGCCGAAGCGGCGGTCCTCGGCGGTCGGCGCGGCGGTGCGGGCGCAGACGATCACGCGGTCGGCGTGGACGCCGCCGGTGATGAAGGTCTTGGAGCCGTTGAGGACGTAGTGCGTGCCGTCCTCGGAGAGCTTGGCCGTGCTCTTCATGCCCGCGAGGTCGGAGCCGGTGCCCGGCTCGGTCATCGCGAGGGCCCACATCTCCTCGGCGGAGACGAACTTCTCCAGGTAGCGCTTCTTCTGCTCGTCGGTGGCGAGCGCCTTGATGTAGGGCAGGGCGAGCAGCACGTGCACGCCGGAGCCGCCGAAGGTGACGCCCGCGCGGGCGGTCTCCTCGTACTGGATGGCCTCGAACTTGTGGGTGTCCAGGCCGGCGCCGCCGAACTCCTCGGGGACGTTGATGCCGAAGAGGCCCAGCTCGGCGAGCTTGTAGTAGAACTCGCGCGGCACCTGCCCGGCGGCGAACCACTCGTCGTGGACCGGGACGACCTCGGCCTCGATGAAGGCGCGCAGGGTCTCCCGGAACGCCTCGTGGTCCTCATTGAAAACGGTACGGCGCACGGAGAACTCCCTCTGCCTGCATCTGCCTACGTCGACTAAGCGCTTGCTCAGAGCAAGGTTACCCGGCAGTCACCAGAGCGTCCAGAGATGCGTGTCACTCGGCGGCGGCCTCGAAGGCCCCCCGGGCCAGGCGGTGCAGGAGTTCCGCCATCGCAGCCCGGCTGGGCAGCGCGTCGCGGCGGCTCAGGTGCGGCGTCGAGTTCAGCAGACCGAAGACCGCGTGCACGGCCACGCGCGCCGCGTTCTCGGCGAGGTCCGGGTAGACCTTGCGGACGACGTCGACCCAGATCTCCACGTACTGCCGCTGGAGCTGGCGGACCAGCTTGCGGTCGCTGTCCCGCAGACGGTCCAGCTCGCGGTCGTGCAGGGTGATCAGGGAGCGGTCGTCGAGCGCGAAGTCGATGTGCCCCTGGATGAGCGCGTCGAGGACCCGCTCGGGCGGTCCGCCCACGTCGGCCACGCAGCGCTTGCCGCCCGTCAGGAGCTGCCCGCTGATGCCGACGAGCAGCTCGGCGAGCATCGCGTCCTTGCCCGCGAAGTGCCGGTAGAGGCCGGGCCCGCTGATGCCGACGGCGGCTCCTATCTCGTCGACTCCGACTCCGTGGAAGCCACGCTCGGCGAAGAGCCGGGCGGCCTCCTTGAGGATCTGCTCGCGCCGGGTGGGGGCGTCGGTTCTCGTGGCCATGGAATTGATTCTAGACAGGCCGGTTAGCGGTCGTTAACCTGAATGAAACCGTTAACGGTCATTAACCGAGCAAGGGGGCTCGACTGATGCGGCAGGCACCAGTGCTGGCGAGCGCGGCTGACCCCGCGTCCGAGGCATGGCGGGCGAACGAGGCGGCGCACACCGCCCTCGTCGACGAGCTGCGGGCCAAGCTCGCGGCGGCCGCTCTCGGCGGCGGCGAGCGGGCGCGGGCCCGCCATGTGGCACGCGGCAAGCTGCTGCCCCGCGACCGGGTGGACACGCTCCTCGACCCGGGCTCGCCCTTCCTGGAGCTGGCCCCCCTCGCGGCCGACGGGTTGTACGGCGGAGATGCCCCCGCGGCCGGTGTCGTCGCAGGCATCGGCCGCGTCTCGGGCCGCGAGTGCGTGATCGTCGCCAATGACGCCACCGTCAAGGGCGGCACGTACTACCCCATGACGGTGAAGAAGCACCTCCGCGCCCAGGAGGTGGCTCTGGAGAACCGCCTCCCGTGTCTCTACCTGGTCGACTCGGGCGGCGCCTTCCTGCCGATGCAGGACGACGTCTTCCCCGACCGCGAGCACTTCGGCCGGATCTTCTACAACCAGGCGCGCATGTCCGGCGCCGGTATCCCGCAGATCGCCGCCGTCCTCGGCTCCTGCACGGCCGGCGGGGCGTACGTGCCCGCGATGAGCGACGAGGCGGTGATCGTGCGCGAGCAGGGCACGATCTTCCTCGGCGGCCCGCCCCTGGTGAAGGCCGCCACCGGCGAGGTCGTCACGGCCGAGGAGCTGGGCGGCGGCGAGGTGCACTCGCGCACCTCCGGCGTCACCGACCACCTCGCCGAGGACGACGCCCACGCCCTGCGCATCGTGCGCACGATCGTCTCGACCCTCCCCGAGCGCGCCCCGCTGCCGTGGGCGGTGCAGCCCGTCGAGGAGCCCAAGGTCGACCCCCTGGGGCTGTACGGCGCGGTGCCCACGGACTCCCGCACCCCCTACGACGTGCGGGAGGTCATCGCCCGCGTGGTCGACGGCTCCCGCTTCGCCGAGTTCAAGTCGGAGTACGGGACGACGCTGGTCACCGGCTTCGCCCACATCCACGGCCACCCCGTCGGGATCATCGCGAACAACGGCATCCTGTTCTCCGAATCCGCCCAGAAGGGCGCCCACTTCATCGAGCTCTGCGACCAGCGCGGCATCCCCCTGGTCTTCCTGCAGAACATCTCCGGCTTCATGGTCGGGCGGGACTATGAGGCGGGCGGCATCGCCAAGCACGGCGCGAAGATGGTCACGGCCGTCGCCTCCACCCGCGTGCCGAAGCTGACGGTCGTCGTCGGCGGTTCGTACGGCGCGGGGAACTACTCGATGTGCGGCCGGGCCTACAGCCCCCGCTTCCTGTGGATGTGGCCGAACGCCAAGATCTCCGTGATGGGCGGCGAGCAGGCCGCCTCCGTCCTCGCCACGGTCAAGCGCGACCAGCTGGAGGCCCGCGGCGAGCAGTGGAGCGCCGAGGACGAGGAGACCTTCAAGGACCCGATCCGCGCGCAGTACGAAGCCCAGGGGAACGCCTACTACGCCACGGCCCGCCTCTGGGACGACGGCGTGATCGACCCCATGGAGACCCGGCAGGTGCTGGGTCTGGCCTTGACCGCGTGCGCGGGCGCCCCCTTGGGCGAGCCCGGCTTCGGCGTCTTCCGGATGTGAGGAACGAATGACGATGTTCGACACGGTTCTGGTCGCCAACCGGGGCGAGATCGCGGTCCGCGTGATCCGGACGCTGCGGGAGATGGGCGTCCGCTCGGTCGCCGTCTTCAGCGACGCGGACGCGGACGCCCGGCACGTGCGCGAGGCCGACACGGCGGTGCGGATCGGCCCCGCGGCCGCCACCGAGAGCTATCTGCGGGTGGACCGCATCCTGGAGGCGGCGGCGAAGTCCGGCGCCCAGGCGGTCCACCCGGGGTACGGCTTCCTGGCGGAGAACGCGGAGTTCGCGCAGGCCTGCGCCGACGCGGGCCTGACCTTCATCGGCCCGCCCGCCGGGGCCATCTCCCTCATGGGAGACAAGATCCGCGCCAAGGCGACCGTGCGGGCGGCCGGTGTGCCGGTCGTCCCCGGCTCCTCGGGCAGCGGCCTGACGGATGCCCAACTGGCCGACGCGGCGCGCGAGATCGGTACTCCGGTGCTGCTCAAGCCGAGCGCGGGCGGCGGCGGCAAGGGCATGCGCCTGGTCCGGGACGAGGCGCTCATCGCCGACGAGATCGCGGCGGCCCGCCGTGAGGCCCGCGCCTCCTTCGGCGACGACACGCTGCTCGTGGAGCGGTGGGTCGACCGCCCCCGGCACATCGAGATCCAGGTCCTCGCGGACGGCCACGGCAACGTGGTGCACCTCGGCGAGCGCGAGTGCTCACTCCAGCGCCGCCACCAGAAGATCATCGAGGAGGCGCCGAGCGTCCTCCTCGACGAGGCCACGCGCGCGGCGATGGGCGAGGCCGCGGTCCAGGCGGCCCGCTCGTGCGGGTACGCGGGCGCGGGCACGGTCGAGTTCATCGTCCCCGGCGGCGACCCGTCGTCGTACTACTTCATGGAGATGAACACCCGCCTCCAGGTGGAGCACCCCGTCACGGAGCTGGTCACCGGCCTCGACCTCGTGGAGTGGCAGCTGCGCGTGGCGGCGGGCGAGCCGCTGCCGTTCACCCAGGACGACATCACGCTCACCGGGCACGCGGTGGAGGCCCGCATCTGCGCCGAGGACCCCTCGCGCGGCTTCCTGCCCTCCGGCGGCACGGTCCTCGCGCTGCACGAGCCGCAGGGCGACGGCGTGCGCACCGACTCCGGCCTGAGCGAGGGCACCGAGGTCGGCAGTCTCTACGACCCGATGCTGTCGAAGGTCATCGCGTACGGCCCGGACCGCGCGACGGCCCTGCGCAAGCTGCGCGCCGCCCTCGCCGACACGGTCACCCTCGGCGTCCCGACGAACGCGGGCTTCCTGCGCAGGCTCCTCGCCCACCCGGCCGTGGTCGCGGGCGAGTTGGACACGGGCCTGGTGGAGCGCGAGGCGGACGGCCTGGTCCCGGACGGCGTGCCCGACGAGGTGTACGAGGCGGCGGCAGCGGTCCGCGAGGACGCCCTCGCACCCACCGGCGACGGCTGGACCGACCCCTTCTCGGTGCCGAGCGGCTGGCGGCTCGGCGGCACCCCGGCGACCGTGACGCACTGGCTCAAGGCCGCGGGACTCGAACCCGTCACACACCGCCTGCGCGGCACCGGGCACACCGTCACCCCCGACCGCGTGCGCGTCACCGTCGACGGCACCCTGCACACCTTCCGCCGCGCGCAGGACTGGCTCGGCCGGGACGGCGACGCCTGGCACGTGCAGGACCACGACCCCGTCGCCGCCTCCCTCACCGGCGCCGCGCACGCCGGAGCGGACGCGCTCACCGCCCCCATGCCCGGCACCGTCACCGTCGTGAAGGTCTCCCCCGGCGACACGGTGGCCGCGGGCCAGAGCCTGCTGGTCGTCGAGGCGATGAAGATGGAGCACGTCATCTCCGCCCCGCACGCGGGCACCGTCACGGAGCTCGACGTCACCCCGGGCACGACCGTCGCCATGGACCAGGTCCTCGCCGTCGTCACCCCCGAGGAGGAGCAGGAATGACCAGCACCGAACCGACGTCCGCGCCGGACGCCCCGGGAGCCGACCCGCTCGAGCTGGCGTCCGCACCGCTCCCCATGGTCGTGCCGACCCGCGGCCTGCCGTCCCACGTCCGCATCCACGAAGTGGGCGCCCGCGACGGCCTGCAGAACGAGAAGACGGTCGTCCCCACCCAGATCAAGGCGGAGTTCATCCACCGCCTCGCCGACGCGGGCCTGACCACCGTCGAGGCGACCAGCTTCGTGCACCCCAAGTGGGTTCCCCAACTGGCGGACGCCGAGCAGCTGTTCCCGCTCCTCGGCGACCTCCAGGGCGTCCACCTGCCGGTCCTGGTGCCGAACGAACACGGCCTGGACCGCGCACTCGCGCTCGGCGCCCACCGCGTCACCGTCTTCGCCAGCGCCACCGAGTCGTTCGCCAGGGCCAACCTCAACCGCACGGTGGACGAGGCCCTCGCGATGTTCGCGCCGGTGGTCGCCCGCGCACGGGAGCAGGGCGTGCACGTCCGCGGCTATCTGTCGATGTGCTTCGGCGACCCGTGGGAGGGCGCCGTGCCCATCTCCAAGGTCGTCCGCGTCTGCCGTGCCCTGATCGACATGGGCTGCGACGAGCTGAGCCTCGGCGACACGATCGGCGTGGCCACGCCGGGCCACGTCTCGGCGATGCTCGCCGCGCTGAACGCGGTCCAGGTGCCGACCGAGCGCATCGGCGTCCACTTCCACGACACGTACGGCCAGGCACTCACCAACACCCTCGCCGCCCTGCAGCACGGGGTGACGACGGTGGACGCGTCCGCGGGCGGCCTCGGCGGCTGTCCGTACGCGAAGAGCGCCACCGGGAACCTCGCCACCGAAGACCTCGTGTGGATGCTGCACGGCCTCGGCATCGACACCGGGGTCGACCTCGTCCGCCTCAGCGCCACCAGCGCCTGGATGGCCGACCAGTTGGGCCGACCCAGCCCGTCCCGCACCGTCCGTGCCCTCACGGCCCGCTCGCACGACGAGCAGACCGCCTCCCACCAGGAGCAGTGAACAACGATGGACCACCGCCTGAGCCCCGAGCACGAGGAACTGCGCCGCACGGTAGAGGCGTTCGCGCACGACGTCGTCGCCCCCAAGATCGGCGACTTCTACGAGCGCCACGAGTTCCCCTACGAGATCGTCCGCGAGATGGGCCGCATGGGTCTGTTCGGCCTGCCCTTCCCGGAGGAGTACGGCGGGATGGGCGGCGACTACTTCGCGCTGGGCATCGCCCTGGAGGAGCTCGCGCGCGTCGACTCGTCCGTGGCGATCACCCTGGAGGCGGGTGTCTCCCTCGGCGCGATGCCGCTGCACCTCTTCGGCACGGAGGAGCAGAAGCGCGAGTGGCTGCCGCGGCTGTGCGCGGGCGAGGCCCTCGGCGCGTTCGGTCTGACCGAGCCGGACGGCGGCTCGGACGCGGGCGGGACGCGCACGACGGCGGTGCGCGACGGCGACGAGTGGGTGATCAACGGCTCCAAGTGCTTCATCACCAACTCCGGCACGGACATCACCGCTCTGGTCACCGTCACCGCCGTCACCGGCCGCAAGGACGACGGGCGCCCGCTGATCTCCTCGATCATCGTGCCGTCCGGGACGCCCGGGTTCACGGTCGCGGCGCCCTATTCGAAGGTGGGGTGGAACGCCTCGGACACCCGAGAGCTGTCCTTCTCGGACGTCCGCGTCCCGGTGGCGAACCTCCTCGGCGAGGAGGGCCGCGGGTACGCGCAGTTCCTGCGCATCCTCGACGAGGGCCGGATCGCGATCTCGGCGCTCGCCACCGGTCTCGCCCAGGGGTGTGTGGACGAGTCCGTGAAGTACGCGCGCGAGCGGCACGCCTTCGGCAGGCCGATCGGCGCGAACCAGGCCATCCAGTTCAAGATCGCCGACATGGAGACCCGGGCGCACATGGCCCGCGTGGGGTGGTACGACGCGGCGTCCCGGCTGGTCGCGGGCGAGCCCTTCAAGAAGCAGGCGGCCATCGCCAAGCTCTATTCGTCGACGGTCGCGGTGGACAACGCCCGCGAGGCCACGCAGATCCACGGCGGGTACGGCTTCATGAACGAGTACCCCGTCGCCCGCATGTGGCGGGACTCGAAGATCCTGGAGATCGGCGAGGGCACGAGCGAGGTGCAGCGCATGCTGATCGCCAGGGAGCTGGGCTTCGCGAGCTGATCGCGGCCGTACCGCGAAGGGGCCGCCGGGCTTCGAGTTAGCTTAGGTTAGCCTAAGCTCTAATTCCGGCCAGCGGCCCCGCCGCCGTACGTCACGAAAGCAGAGATCCCCATGCGCCAGGTCCGCCTCCCCCAGCCTTCCCGCCGAGGCGTCCTCGCCGCCGGCGGCGCCCTCGGCCTCACCGCCTTCCTGGCGGCCTGCGGCAGCGAGAAGAAGGACGGCTCCGGCAAGACCGAGGGCGGCGGCAAGACCGGCCCCTGGAGCTTCAAGGACGACCGCGGCCAGACCGCGAAGCGCGACGCGACACCCAAGAACATCGTGGCGTTCACGGGTGTCGCCGCCGCCCTGTTCGACTACGGCATCGAGGTCAAGGGCGTCTTCGGCCCGACGAAGACCAAGGACGGCAAGCCCGACGTCCAGGCCGGCGACATGGACATCAGCAAGCTGACGATCATCGGCAACGAATGGGGTCAGTTCAACATCGAGAAGTACGCGGGCCTCGCGCCCGACGTACTGCTCTCCACGATGTTCGACGACAAGGGCACCCTCTGGTACGTCCCGGAGGAGAGCAAGGACAAGATCCTCAAGCTCGCCCCGAGCGTCGGCATCAGCGTCTACGACCGCCAGCTCACCCAGCCACTGCAGCGCATCCTGGAGCTCGCCGAGTCGCTCGGCGCCGATGTGAAGGCCGACAAGGTCGTCAAGGCGAAGAAGCGCTTCGAGGACGCGTCCGAGCGGCTGCGCAAGGTCGCCAAGGCACACAAAGACATCAAGGTCCTCATCGGCTCCGCGAGCCAGGACCTGTTCTACGTCTCCGGTTCGAACCTCTCCGTCGACCTGGAGTACTTCAAGGCGCTCGGCGTGAACATCATCGAGCCGCCGGAGAGCGCCAAGAAGGCGTCCGGCGGCTGGTTCGAGAACCTGAGCTGGGAGACCGTCAACAAGTACGACGCGGACGTCATCATGATGGACAACCGCTCCTCCGCCCTCCAGCCGGCCGACCTCGACAAGTCCAAGCCGACCTGGAAGAAGCTGCCCGCGGTCAAGGCCGGACAGGTCATCCCGCGCGTCGCGGAGCCGATCTTCTCGTACGACAAGTGCGCACCGATCCTCGAGGACCTCGCCGACGCGATCGAGAAGGCGAAGAAGCTGAAGTAGCGACCGCCGCCCGCCGCCCCCTCCACTCCCGGAGGGGGCGGTTTCGTTTTCCGGGCCGGAGCACCAAAGAGAGTTGAGATTAGGTTAGGCTTACCTAAGTCAATCCCTCACCCGGAGGACAGTTCATGCGCTCGCACCTGCTCAACGGCACCACCGCGGAGCGGTACCGCAGCTCCGTGACCGAAGGAGTCGAGCGGGTGGCCGCCCGACTCGCCACCGCCTCCCGCCCGTTCACCGCCGCCTCCGCCGACGGCCTCGCACCCCGCATCGACGCCGTCGACCTGGACGAGCCCCTGCACGACACCCGCGCGGCCCTCGACGAACTCGACGAGCTGTACCTGCGCGGCGCGGTGCGCGCCCACCACCCCCGCCACCTCGCCCACCTGCACGC
>NZ_LIPN01000321.1 GCF_001418325.1 Streptomyces atriruber
CCCCGCGCACACGGACGCCCCCGCAACCCCTCCGCACCCGGAAGGCGAAACCCCCCGATGACCACCGGCACCACCCCCGGCAGCACCACCGGCACCACCGGCACCCCCGGCACCACCACCGACGCCAAGCTCACCTGGCTGCTCGAAGGCCTCCTGGAGCGCACGCCCGGCGCCCGCCACGCCCTCGTGCTCTCCCGTGACGGCCTGAAGCTGTGCCGCACCCCCGAGCTCTCCGTCGACCAGGCCGACCAGCTCGCCGCGATAGCCGCCGGCATCCAGTCCCTGTCGCACGGCGCGTCCGCCGAGTTCGGCGACGGCAGCGGCGGGGTCCGCTCCGCGATGGCGGAGTTCTACGGCGGCATCCTCTTCATCGTCGAGGCGGGCGAGGGCGCGCACCTCGCGGTCATCGCCGCCGAGGACGCCGACGCGGGCCTCGTCGGCCACACCATGAGCGAGCTCGTCGAGCAGCTCGGCGAGCACCTGCGCGCCGAGCCCCGCGGCGACGGCGGCCCCCGTACCCAGCCCGCCTCATGAGCCGCCCCGGCCGGGACGACTCCCCCGACCGGCTGTACACCCTCACCGGGGGACGCAGCCGGTCGGCGCCCGACGCCCCCTTCGACCTGGTGACCCTCATCGTCGCCGAGTCCGGTCCGGTCCCCGGCATGCAGTCCGAGCACACCGCGATCCTGCGGCTCTGCGGGCTGCCCACGGCGGTCGTGGAGATCGCCGCCGAGCTCGGGCTGCCGGTGAGCATCACCCGCATCCTGCTGTCCGACCTGCTCGACGCGGGCCGGATCAGCGCCCGCCACCCGCGCGCGGCCGCCGACCACAGCCT
The DNA here is from genome assembly GCF_001418325.1 of Streptomyces atriruber. Lineage (GTDB taxonomy): Bacteria > Actinomycetota > Actinomycetes > Streptomycetales > Streptomycetaceae > Streptomyces > Streptomyces atriruber. The sequence continues at coordinate 836 of NZ_LIPN01000321.1, forward strand.
TCCCGACCCCGACATCCTGGAGCAGGTGCTCGTTGGACTCCGCAATCTCTGAACGCAGCGCTACCGGGGCCACCCGAAGAGAACTGACCGCCACCGCCGACAACGGGCTGAAGATCGTCGTGGTCGGCGGCTTCGGCGTCGGCAAGACGACACTGGTCCGCTCCGTCAGCGAGATCCGTCCCCTCAACACCGAGGAGACGATGACGCAGGCGGGCCAGGGCATCGACGAGACCGGCGGCCTCGAAGGCCTCGGCGGCAAGACGTCCACGACCGTCGCCTTCGACTTCGGCCGCATCACGCTCGACGCGCACAACATCCTCTATCTGTTCGGCGCCCCCGGCCAGGAACGCTTCTGGTTCCTGTGGGACCGCCTCTTCTCCGGCACGCTCGGCGCGGTCGTCCTCGTCGACACCCGCCGCCTGGAGGACTCCTGGTACGCGATCGACCGCCTGGAGCACCACGGCACGCCGTTCATCGTGGCCCGCAACGACTTCGGCGGCTCCGCGCACACCATCGAGCAGCTGCGCGACGCGCTCGACCTCGACCCGGGCGTGCCGCTCGTCGACTGCGACGCCCGCTCGCGCGAGTCCAGCAAGGACGTGCTGATCACGCTCGTCGAACACCTCCAGTCGCTGTACGCCGCCCAGCGCCACGCCCCTCAGGAGACCGCCCAGTGACCTGCCCCGTGACCGGCGCCGGCGCGCCCGTACCACTCTCCGGACCGCGGTTCGCCACCGAACCCACCCAGCTGTACCGGGAGATGCGCCGCGACCACGGCCCCGTCGCCCCCGTCCTGCTCGACGGCGACATACCGGCCTGGCTGGTGCTCGGCTACCGCGAGCTGCACCAGGTCACCGGCGACCCGGTGCTCTACAGCCGCGACTCCGAGCTGTGGAACCAGTGGCCGAACATCCCCGCCGACTGGCCGCTGCTCCCGATGATCGGCCACCGGCAGCCGTCGATCCTCTACACCGTCGGCGAGCGGCACACCCAGCGCGCCGCGATGATCGCGCACGCCCTGGAGGCGGTCGACCCCTTCGAACTCAAGGCGCACGCCGAGCAGTTCGCGGACGAGCTGATCGACCGGTTCTGCGGCAAGGGCAGCACGGAGATCGTCGCCGAGTACGCGATGCTGCTTCCGGTGCGCGTCCTCGCCCGTATCTACGGCTTCTCCGACGAGCAGGGCCCCGGCCTCGTCACCGCCATGAACGACATGATCGACGGCCGCGAGCGGGCCCTCGCGGGCCAGCAGCACCTGGGCGGATCGATGATGCGGCTCATCGCCGACAAGCACACGGAGCCGGGCCAGGACGTCGCCTCGTACATGCTGGAGACGCAGCTCGCCGAGGACGGCTCCGGCTTCACGGACGAGGAGATCGCGCAGGACCTGATGGTCATGATGGCCGCGGGCCACCAGCCGACCGCCGACTGGATCGGCAACTCGCTGCGCCTGATGCTCACCGACGACCGCTTCGCCGCCTCCCTGTTCGGCGGCCGGCACAGCGTCGCCGAGGCCATGAACGAGGTCCTGTGGGAGGACACCCCCACGCAGAACGTCGCCGGGCGCTGGGCCTCCCGCGACACCCAGCTGGGCGGGCGCCGCATCAACTCCGGCGACCTGCTGCTCCTCGGTCTCGCCGCCGCCAACGCCGACCCGCAGGTCCGCACCGACGGCTCCGCCCTGACCGGCGGCAACAGCGCCCACTTCTCCTTCGGCCACGGCGAGCACCGCTGCCCCTTCCCCGCCCAGGAGGTCGCCGAGGTCATCGCGCGGACCGGCATCGAGGTCCTCCTCGACCGGCTGCCCGACCTCGACCTCGCGGTGCGGGCCGACGCCCTGACCCGCCGCCCTTCGCCCTGGCTGCGCGGCCTGACCGACCTGCCGGTGAGCTTCACCCCGACCCCGACCTCAGCCTTTGGAGACAGCAGATGACGCGCATCGCCCTGGATCCGTTCGTCACCGACCTCGACGGGGAGAGCGCGCGGCTGCGCGCGGCGGGCCCGCTCGCCGAGGCGGAGCTGCCGGGCGGCGTGCCGGTGTGGGCGGTCACGCACCACGCCGAGGCCCGGCAACTCCTCACCGACAAGCGGCTGGTGAAGGACATCGAGGTCTGGGGCGCCTGGCGGCGCGGCGAGATCCCCGCCGACTGGCCGCTGATCGGCCTCGCCAACCCCGGCCGCTCCATGCTGACGGTCGACGGCGAGGAGCACCGCAGGATGCGCACGCTGGTCGCGCAGGCGCTGACGCCGCGGCGGGTGGAGCGGATGCGGGAGCGCATCGCGGAGCTGACGACGGGCCTTTTGGACAAGCTCCCCGAGGGCCCCGAAGCGGTCGACCTGAAGGCGGAGTTCGCCTACCCCCTCCCCATGTACGTCATCAGTGACCTGATGGGCATCGACGAGGCGGACCACCCGCGCCTGAAGGTCCTCTTCGACAAGTTCTTCTCCACGCAGACGCCGCCGGAGGAGGTCGTGGCCACGCTCGGCGAACTCGCTCAGATGATGGGGAAGGTCGTCGCGGCCCGCCGCGCGGAGCCCGGGGACGACCTGACCAGCGCGCTGATCCAGGCCTCCGAGGACGGCGACCACCTCACGGACGAGGAGATCGTCTCCACCCTCCAGCTGATGGTCGCGGCCGGCCACGAGACGACGATCTCCCTCATCGTCAACGCGGTGGTGAACCTCTCCGCCCACCCCGACCAGCTCGCCCTGGTCCTCGCGGGCGAGATCGGCTGGGACGCGGTGATCGAGGAGACCCTGCGCCACTCCACGCCCACCTCGCACGTCCTGATCCGCTTCGCCGCACAGGACGTCCCCGTCGGGGACAAGGTGATCCCCAAGGGTGACGCGCTGATCGTCTCGTACGGCGCGATAGGCCGCGACGAGCAGGCGCACGGTCCCACGGCGGACGCCTTCGACGTCACGCGCACGTCGCCGACCCGCCACATCTCGTTCGGCCACGGCCCGCACGTGTGCCCCGGCGCGGCGCTCTCCCGCCTGGAGGCAGGCGTGGCCCTCCCGTCCCTGTACGCCCGCTTCCCCGAGCTGACCCTCGCGGTCCCCCACTCGGAACTCCGCAACAAGCCGGTGGTGACGCAGAACGACCTGTACGAGCTGCCGGTGCGGCTTCGCGGCTGACGCCGCGAGGTCCAGCCCCTCCGGCGTTCGAGGAGCGGGGTCCGGGGCGGAGCCCCGAGTCGTCCACGCCGGGGGGCAGCACGATCTCAGCCGACGGACACCGCCAAGACCCCGCGCCCTGAGCCGCTAGGCTCACCCCGTGGCTGAGATCCAGATTCCCGCTGACATGAAGCCCGCCGACGGCCGTTTCGGCGCGGGCCCCTCCAAGGTGCGTACGGAGGCGCTGGACGCCCTGGCCGCCACCGGCACCTCCCTGCTCGGCACCTCCCACCGCCAGGCCCCGGTCAAGAACCTGGTCGGCCGCGTGCGCGAGGGCATCGACGCCCTCTTCTCCCTCCCCGAGGGGTACGAGGTCATCCTCGGCAACGGCGGCTCCACCGCGTTCTGGGACGTGGCGACGCACGGCCTGATCGAGAACAAGTCGCAGCACCTCAACTTCGGCGAGTTCTCCTCGAAGTTCGCGAAGGCGGCGAAGCTCGCCCCGTGGCTGGCCGAGCCGACCGTGATCGCGAGCGACCCGGGCACGCACCCGGACCCGAAGGCGGAGCCGGGCGTCGACGTCTACGCCTACACGCACAACGAGACCTCGACCGGTGTCGCGGCCCCGATCAAGCGCGTCGCGGGCGCCGACGCCGGGTCCCTCGTCCTCGTGGACGCCACGTCCGGCGCGGGCGGCCTGCCCGTCGACATCGCCGAGACGGACGTCTACTACTTCGCCCCGCAGAAGTCCTTCGCCTCGGACGGCGGCCTGTGGCTGGCGGCGTTCTCCCCGGCGGCGATCGAGCGCGCCGAGCGGATCCACGCGTCCGGCCGCCACGTCCCGGAGTTCTTCTCGCTGCCCACGGCGATCGACAACTCCCGCAAGAACCAGACGTACAACACCCCGGCGCTCGCCACGCTCTTCCTGCTCGCCGAGCAGCTGGACTGGATGAACTCCCAGGGCGGCCTGGAGTTCACGACCGGCCGCACGGCCGCGTCCTCGCGCACGCTGTACGGCTGGGCCGAGGAGTCCAAGCACGCGACGCCGTTCGTCACGGACCCGGCGAAGCGCTCGCAGGTCATCGGCACGATCGACTTCTCGGACGACATCGACGCGGCGGCGATCGCCAAGGCGCTGCGGGCCAACGGCATCGTGGACACGGAGCCGTACCGAAAGCTCGGCCGCAACCAGCTGCGGGTGGCGATGTTCCCGGCGATCGATCCGGCGGACATCGAGGCGCTCACGAAGTGCATCGACTACGTCATCGAAAAGCTGTAACGCTCGGCCGGTTCTTCGGCTGCGGGTGCGCTGTGGCTGGTCGCGCAGTTCCCCGCGCCCCTTGAGGGGCGCCCCCCCACCGGGAAGGGCGCCCCTCACCTGTTACCGGCTCAGCGCCCTGAACCTCCGTACCGCCAGCGGCAGGAAGATCAGCGAGAGCACGATCGGCCACACCACGGCCATCAGCACCGCGTGCTGCTCGACCCAGCTGGAGCCGCCCGCACCGGGGTTGCCGAAGAGTTCGCGGGTGGCCGTGCCCGTCGACGAGACGGGGTTCCACGCGGCGACCGGGGCCAGCCAGTCCGGCATCAGGGACGGCGCCACGAAGACGCTGGAGATCATCGTGAGCGGGAACGCCACCGCGTAGAGGCCGCCCGCCGCCTCCGGGCTCGGCACGACCAGGCCGAGGTAGACGCCGACCCAGATCAGGCTGAAGCGCAGGAACAGCAGCAGGCCGAAGGCGAGCAGGGTGTCGGCGAGGCCCGCGCTGGAGCGCCAGCCGATGGCGAGCGCGGTCAGGGCGAGGATCGTCAGCTCGGCACAGGCCACCACGAGATCGGCGAGGCCGCGTCCCGCCGCCACGGCGGAGGGCGCCATCGGCATCGAGCGGAAGCGGTCGATGACGCCTTTCGACGCGTCCGTCACGACGCCCATCGCGGTGTTCATGAACCCGAAGGCCATGGTCATCACGAACATGCCGGGCATCAGGAACTGCTTGTAGTCGCCGTCCTCCCCGCCGCCGGGCACCTTCATCGCCTCGCCGAACACGAAGCCGTACAGCAGCACGCTGATGATGGGGAAGCCCAGCTGCCAGGCGATGGTGACGGGCTGGCGCAGGAAGTGGGTGAGGTAGCGGCGGGTGACGTTCCAGCTGTCGGCGAGGGCCCAGAAGAGGCGCCCGCGCGAGCCGTCGGTGGTGAGGGCGACGCTCATGCGGCGGCCTCCGTCCCGTGGACCTCGCCGGTCAGGCGCAGGAACACGTCGTCCAGGCTCGGCCTGCGCAGCCCGATGTCCTCGACGGCGATGCCCTCGTCGCGCAGGGTCCGCGCCACGTCCGTGAGGGCGGCCACGCGGTCGGTCACGGCGCCCTGCACGCGGCGCTCCAGGTCGAAGGTGACGGGTTCGCCGTCGCAGACGCGGGCGACGGTCTTGGCCACGGCGGGCAGGTCGGCGGGCTCGCGCACCACGACGTCGAGGTGGCTGCCGCCCACCGTGTTCTTCAGGCCGTCGGGGGTGTCGTCGGCGATGGCGCGGCCGCGGTCGATGACGGTGATGCGGGAGGCGAGCCGGTCGGCCTCCTCCAGATACTGCGTGGTGAGCAGCACGGTCGTGCCGCCCGACACCAACTCCCTTACGGTCTCCCACACTTCGAGGCGGCTGCGCGGGTCGAGACCGGTGGTCGGCTCGTCCAGGAAGAGGACGGCGGGCGCGAGGATCATCGAGGCGGCGAGGTCGAGCCTGCGCCGCATGCCGCCGCTGTACTGGCCCGCGCCCTTCTCCGCCGCGTCCTCCAGGTGGAACTGCTCCAGGAGCTCCTGGGCGCGCCGCGCGGCCCGCCTGCCGCCCAGGTGGAAGAGGCGGCCGAACATCTCCAGGTTCTGCCGGCCGGTGAGGATCTCGTCGACCGCCGCGTACTGACCGGTGAGGCCGATGCGGCCGCGGACCAGCGCGGGCTCGCGCACCACGTCGGCGCCCGCGACCTCGGCGCGGCCGCCGTCGAGCCGCAGGAGCGTGGCGAGGATGCGCACGGCGGTCGTCTTGCCCGCGCCGTTGGGCCCGAGGAGTCCGTGCACCGTGCCTTGTTCGACGTGCAGGTCGAAGCCGTCCAGGGCGCGCTTCTCCCCGTACCGCTTCTGGAGCCCCTCGGCCCGCACCGCGAGGCCGTTCCCGTTGATCGGATGCATCGACTGTCCCTTCCCACACCATCTGGGTACGCCGTACTCAATTGAGAGTACACCGTACTCAGTTTCACGGGTACACCGTACCCAGTTTTGCGAGTACGCCGTACCCAGTTTCTTGGCCTGCGATTAGGCTGAGCGCCATGACGAGCACGAACGGCGGCGACGACCGGCGCACCGGCAGCGACATCACCCGCAGCCTGGAACTGCTCTGGGGCGAGGGCGGCCGCCCGTCCCGGGGCCCCAAGCCGGGCCTCACGCTGGACCGGATCGTCACCGAGGCGGTCCGGCTCGCGGACGCCGAGGGCCTCGCGGCCCTCTCGATGCGGCGCCTGTCCACGGAGCTCGGCACCGGCACGATGTCCCTGTACCGGTACGTGCCCGGCAAGGGCGACCTCGTCGACCTGATGCTGGACCGCGTCTTCGCGCCGCCGGAGGAGGAAGAGCCCTGGACCGGCGGCTGGCGCGAGGGCGTCGAGGCGTACGCGCGGGAGACCCTCGTCCTCTACCGCCGCCACCCGTGGCTGCTCCACGTCAACCAGGCCCGCCCCGTGCTCGGCCCCGGCACCGTCGGCGGCCTGGACCGCACGCTGTCCCGGATCAGGGAGATGGGCCTGACCGACCCCGAACTGATCGGCGTCATCGTGATGACGGAGGGCTACGTCACCGGGGTCGCCCGCACCCAGGTGCACGAGATGGAGGCGGTGACCAAGAGCGGCCTGTCGGAGCAGGCGTTCTGGGAGGCCCAGGCGCCGACCCTCGAAAAGATCATGACGAGCGGCCGCTACCCGACCCTCGCGGGCCTCTCCGAGGACACGTTCGGCCCGGACTTCGACCACTTCGAGTTCGGCCTGCAGCGCCTCCTGGACGGCCTGGACGTGCTGGTGGCCCGGCGCGCCGCCCAGAAGTGAGGCACAGGGCGCGGACGGCTACTTGCCGCCGCCGCGCCGCCCCAGCCGCTTCAGCCCGAACACCGCGAGCAGCACGGCCCCGACGACGACGGCACCCGTCCTGAGGCTGCCGCCGAGGAAGGGGTCGTCGCCCTCGCGCGCCGTACCCCCGTTGCCCGAAGAGGAGTCGGGGTTGCCGCTGCCGCCCCCGCCCGGCGCCTCCACGGGCTCCACCTCGCTCTGCCGGCCCTCGCTGCCGTACATCAGCGTCGTGCCGTCCAGGGTGTACGTGACGGACTCGCCCTGCCGCTGCAGCGGCACGCTCAGCCTGCCCTTGCGCTGCGGCTTCCTGCCGTCGCCCTGCCACGCGTACCAGATGCCGCCGAAGTACCCGCGCAGGGCGAGCTGCTTGCCGTTCGGCGAGAAGGCGCCGTCGGTCACCCAGAGGTCGATGTCGGAGACGCGCCTGAAGACGTTCGTGCCGGAGGCGGACATCCGCTCCGGGCTCTCGTACAGCCCGCCGCCGTCCTCGTTCTTGCTCACGATGTAGATCCGCCCGGTCTTCGGGTGGACCATCATCGCCTCGGCGTCCCGCGCCCCGTCGGCGTACTTGACCACGTACTGCGTGGCGCGGACCGTCTGGTCCTTGAGCTGCTTCGGCTCGGGGAGCTTGTAGATCCAGACGTTCTTCCAGGTGCCGTTGAGGTTGTCGCCGATGTCGCCCACGTAGATGTTGCCGTCGCTGCCGACCGAGATCGCCTCGACGTCGCGCGGGGCGCCCACGCCGGTCATCGTGACGGTGGCGACCGTCTCCCCCGTCTTCGAGTCGACCGCGTACAGGAAGGCGCCCTTGTCCTGGTCGTTGTGCGTCCAGTAGATGCCGGGGTGGGCGCGGGAGGCGGCCAGACCGCTGGACTCGACGATCCGTGGATCCTTGATCGTGAACCCGTCGTGGCCGTCGGCCACGGCGGGTGCGGCAGGCACGGCCACGGCGAAGGCCAGCACGGCACCGGCGACAACTGACGGAACAGCCCGAAGCGAACGCATGGGCCCAAGCGTGCCATCCGCCCGCGCGGGCAGCGTGCGCAGCCTCACATCGCAGTCCACGCCCCCGATCCGCGATGATGACCGGATGCTCAGGTTCATGTTCGTCGGCGACTCCATGACGATCGGGAGCGCCGGTGAACACACCTGGCGCCATCGCATGTGGCGGCACCTGCGCGACACCCTCGGCCCCGAGGGCGTCGCCGTGGTCGGCCCGCGCACCGCCCTCTACGACAAGGCGGCGGGCGAGCCCCTCTCCCAGGCGTACGCGGACGCGTCCCCGGACTTCCCGCGCAACCACCTCGCGGGCTGGGGCGAGGGCTGGCTGCACCTGGCCCCGCAGATGTCCGGCGCGCTGACCCGCGACCCCGCCGACGTCCTGCTCGTCTCCCTCGGCCTGATAGACCTCGGCTTCTACACGAACGCGGCGCAGACCGCGGAGAACGTCCGCGCCTTCGTCGCGGCGGCCCGCTCGGCGAACCCGCACGTCCGGATGGTGCTGCTGCCGGTCATCCCGAACGTCCGGGCCGAGACCGACGCCCCGTTCGCCGCGGAGGTCGACCGTTTCAACGAGCTGCTGGCGAAGGCGGTCGCCGACCTGGACACCCCCCGCTCCCCGCTCCTCCTGGCCTCGCGCCCGCCGTCGTACGACATCCACCTCGACACGTACGACGGCACGCACCCGAACGCGAGCGGCGAGCACAAGCTGGCGGCGGCCTTCGCGGACGCCCTGTCCCAGGCGTGGGGCATCGGCGGCCCCTACGCCGGGGCGCTCGTCACACCCACCGGCTGATCCCGAACTTCCCGCCCTCGCGCCGCACCTCCACCGCGCCGGTCCCGGCGAAGTGCGCCGGGACGACCAACTCCCCCTCGTCGGCGGCCCGTCCGAGCACCCGGACGCGCGACTCGGCGGCCTCCTTCGGGTCCTCGCAGAAGTCACTGCTGCAGCACGGTTCGAGGACCTGCACCGGGAGGTGCAGCAGATCGCCGACGAAGACGGCGCGGTCGGTGCCGGAGTGCAGCCGCAGCACGGACGAGCCGGGGGTGTGGCCGGGCGCGGACTCCAGGGTGAGGTGGGAGTCGATGCGGTGCGTGCCCTCCCACAGCACGGCCTGCCCGGCTCGTACGACGGGCGCGATGCTGTCCGCGAAGCCGTAGCGGTTGTCCACGCGGACGGCGTCGCCGCGGTCGGGCCCGAAGAAGGCGTGGTCGGCGGCGGGGATGAGGTAGGTGGCGTTGGGGAAGGTCGGCACCCAACTTCCGCCGTTGTTGTGTGTGTTCCACCCGATGTGGTCGCCGTGCAGATGGGTGTTGACGACGACGTCGACGTCCTCGGGCCGCACCCCCGCCGCGGCGAGCCGGTCGAGGTAGTCGGTGTCGAGGTGCTCGAAGGCGGGCACGCCGGGCCGTTCCCTGCCGTTGCCGATGCCCGTGTCGACCAGGACGGTCCTGCCCTCGCTCCTGAGCACCCAGGTCTGCATGAGCGCGAGGGCCTCGCCGCTGCCCGGGTCCCAGTGGTCGGGCGCGAGCCACTCCTCGTTGTCGCGCCACACCTCGTCGGGCACCCCGGGCACGATCGTCCGCGCCGGGAGCGGGAACCTCTCGACCTCCACGACGCGGCGGACCTCGACGTCGCCCAACACCAGCTGCTCTTCGGTGATTTCGCTCATGAGTCCACCCTAGGAAGCGCTGGTGAGCCGCTCAATGCCCGCTCGCCTCACATGGATACGCATACGCCTCACCCGCTAGAGTTCCTCCATGGACGTGGTCAGCGATGCGATCTCGGCAGCACGGGTCGGACAGCCCGCCTCCAACCGGATCAGGGTGTCCGGCTCCTGGTGCAGCCGGATCCCGTCGTACGACGGAATGGGCTTCCGCGTGCTCCTGGAAGGGAGTTGCTGGCTGCTGCCGGACGACGGCAGCGCCCCGTTCATGCTCGCGGCGGGCGACGTGGTGCTGCTGCCCCGCGGCACGGGACACATCCTCGCGGACTCCCCCGCGGACGGGCCCACCGTGGAGCGCGCGGTCCCCTTCGACCTCTGGCTGGAGACGCACTCCCTGCCGGTGACGCACGACGGACCGACCACGCTCGCCCCGGCCTTCCCCGAGCCGCCCGGCTCCCCCGGATCCGCGGTCGAGATGCTCTGCGGCAAGTACCACCTGGACCGCGGCCACGCCCACCCGCTGCTCGACGAGATCCCCGACATCGTCCACCTGCCCCGCCGGGCCGGCCGCCACCCCGAGCTGCAGGCCGCGATCGACCTGCTCGGCAGGGAGGCGGGCGCGTCCCGCTGCGGCGCGGACGTCGCCGTGCCCAGCCTCCTCGACCTGCTCCTGGTCTACATGGTGCGTGCCTGGCTCGCGGACTCCCTGGCCGACTCCCACTGCGCGGCCCGCTGGCCCGCCGCGCTCGGCGACCCGGTGGTCGCCAAGGCCCTGCGCTTCCTGCACGAAGCGCCCGAAGCGCCGTGGAGCAACGAGGAGTTGGCGGCCCGCACCGGCGTCTCCCGCGCCACGCTCGCCCGCCGCTTCACGTCCCTCGTGGGCCGCGCCCCCATGGCGTATCTGACCTGGTGGCGCATGTCCCGCGCGGCCACGCTCCTGCGCGACTCGACGGCCTCCCTGGACACGGTGGCCCGCCAGGTCGGCTACAGCTCCCCCTACGCCCTCTCCCACGCCTTCACCCGCACGTTCGGCACGACTCCGGGCCGGTACCGGACCGCCTCCCCCGACAAGCACACTTTCGTCGGCACCCCCTAGCCGGAAGACGGACGCCCGCACCGCCGCCGCCTCCCTACCGTCCAGGCATGACGGTCGAGACCACAGCGAACGAGACGGCGAAACCCGCCCCGCCCAGCGGCGCCCGGGCCCTCGCCCCGGACCTGGCCCGGGGGCTGATGCTCCTGCTCATCGTGTTGTCCAACACCGCCTTCCACCTCTGGAAGGCGGAGCACGGGCCCTCCGGATGGCAGCCCGTGGACGGCGGACCGCTCGACCACGCCGTCCAGTTCACGATGATCACCACGCTCGACATGCGGGTGTACCCGCTCTTCGCGTTCCTCTTCGGATACGGGATGACGCAGCTCTTCCTGCGGCGCACCGCCACGGGGGCCTCCGCGCGCGGCACCGTCGCCGTCCTGCGCCGGCGCAGCCTCTGCCTGGTCGTCATCGGGCTCGCGCACGCCACCCTCCTCATGGCGGGCGACATCGTCGGCTACTACGGGCTGCTGAGCCTCGCCCTCGGCCAGCTCTTCCTGCGGCGCGGCGACCGGGCGCTGAAGTGGTGGATCGGGATCGGCGCCGCGCTGCTGCTCTTCGGGGCCCTCCAGCCCATCGTGTCCGCCTGGCTGAACGGCGGGTTGGGGTCGCTCGGGGACGCCGGGGCCGAGCCCGGCGCCGACGCCTACGCGGCGGACGACCCGAGCTGGCCCGCCTCCGTCGGCACCCGCGTCGAGAGCGGGCTCTTCGTCACCTTCGTCGCCGCGCCGCTCTCCCTCGTCGGCGGCGGATTCACCATCTTCCTGCTCGGGTTCTGGGCCGCGCGCCGCCGGATCCTGGAGGAGCCGGGCCGCCACCTTCCGCTGCTGCGCCGCACCGCCGTCATCGGCATCGCGATCGGCTGGCTCGGGGCGCTGCCCGCGGCCCTCGCGCACATCGGCGCCCTCGACGTGCCGGACGACGCACAGAGCGAGTCGGGGGTCCTTGGCCTGGTGCGCGACCTCACGGGGAACGCGGCGGGGCTCGGCTACGTCGCGGCGATCGCGCTGTTCGCGCACTGGTGGGTGCGGCGCCCGGCCGGGCGCGGCGCGCGGGCGGTCACCGCGCTCTCCGCCGTCGGCAAGCGCTCCCTCTCCTGCTACCTCGCGCACTCCCTCCTCTTCGCCCCGCTCCTCGCCGCCTGGGGCCTCGGTCTCGGCGCGCATCTGACCAGCGCGACCATGGCGCTCGTCGCGGTCGCGGTGTGGCTGGTGACAGTGGTGGGGGCGTACGCGCTGGAGCGGGCCGGGCGGCGGGGTCCGGTCGAGGTGGTGCTGCGGCGCGTGATGTACCGGGCGTGACGTGGCGCGGGGCCCTCACGCCGCCCTGGTCAGGCGGTTCGCGAGCGTCGACATCGTGTACGTGCCGATGCCGAGGACGACTTCGAGGGCGTTGCGCTCGGTGTGGCCGTGGGCGAGGAACGCCTTCAGCTCCTCGTCGCCGACACCGCCCGCCGTGACGAGGACGGCGAGGGTGAACTGCCGCACGGCTTCGAGGCGTTCGTCGCCGAGCGCCCGCTGCTCGCGCAGGGCGGCCACGAGCTCCGTGCCCGCGCCGAGCTTCCGCAGCTTCCCGGTGTGCATGGCCACGCAGACGTGGCAGTCGTTGCGCACGGCGATCGTCATGATGACGACCTCGCGGGCGACGGGTTCGAGCGTCGACCGCTCGAACACGGCGCTCAACTCCAGGAATCCGTTGAGGAGTTCGGGCGACTCGGCGAGCCGCGCCACGGCGTCCGGCACCCGCCCGAAGGCGGCGGCGGCGCGCTCCATCGCGGGGCGCGAGCCGGGCGGTGCGGTCTCCAGTGTGTGTGCGGTGAACATGCGTAGCCCCCTGCGGGCCAACCCGGCCCCTAGAATAGACAACATGGTTGACGACAAGAAGAAAGTAAACCAGGTTGACGAACTTGGCAAGGGTTATGAGCTCCCCCTTCTCCTCTTCGCCGGTTTCCGCACCCTCATCGACCGCCTGCACACCGAACTCGCCCGCCAGGGCCACCCCGACGTCCGCCCCGCCCACGGGTTCGCGATGCAGGCCGTCGGGCCGGACGGCGCCACCGCCAGCGAGGTCGGCCGCCGCCTCGGCGTCTCCAAGCAGGCCGCGGGCAAGACGGTCGACCGCCTGATCGCCCTCGGCTACGCGACCCGCACCGACGACCCCGCCGACGCCCGCCGCAAGCTCGTCCGCCTCACCCCGCACGGCATCGACGCGCTCCGCCGCTCGGCGGCGATCTTCGACGAGCTGCGGACGGAGTGGGCGGCGACCCTGGGCACGGACCGCCTCGCCGACCTGGAGGCGGGCCTCCGCACGGTCGTACCGCCGGACGCGTTCCGCCTCGACGCGGCGGGGTGGATGAGCGGCTCGTGACCGGACGTGACCTTGTCTCCGTGCGTATCGTTGTACTGCGCGGCTGCGCTCGGCCGAGGGCGGTCGGGGAGGAGCGCCACGATGACCGTCGTAGATGTGATGACCGACAGGATCGAGATGGCCGACGACGAGTGGAGCTTGGACCGATGGTTCGAGCTCATCGAGCGGATGGTCCCCGAGGGAATCAAGGCGGAAGTCGTCGAGGGGGCCGTCCACATGGTGCCGCAGCGGAATGTGCACTGGCAGCTCATCCGGAGGGTGCTCTACGCCCTGGATGACAGGTACAGCCGGGATGCATTGGTGATGACGGACGTGCGCATCGACTTCCCCGGCCACCAGAACGGCTTCTGCCCCGACCTCGCGAAGTTGAAGGACGGGGCGAAGCCGGACGAGGCGGGACACTGGCGCCACCAAGACGTGGAGTTCATCGCCGAGGTCATCTCCCGCGGCACCGGCCTGAACGACTACGGCCCGAAGAAGACCGCCTACGCCGAAGCCGACGTCCCCGTGTATCTCATCGTCGACCCCTACCAGGGCCGCTGCCACGTCTACACCGACCCCAAGGACGGCGAGTACCGCACGGAGTCGAAGTCCGACTTCGGTGACGAGATCGACCTGACCGGCACCGTCGTCGACCTCGTCCTGAAGACCGACGCCTTCCCCCGCGACTGACCCACACTGCCCCACCCTGATCAATTTCCCCTTGCCTGGAGCCCACTCCACCCCCTTGGCTGGGTCCCCATGGAGTACACGCAGCTGGGACGCACAGGGCTCAAGGTCAGCCGACTCACGCTCGGCACCATGAACTTCGGGCCACTCACCAACGAACCCGACAGCCACACGCTCATGGACGCCGCGCTCGACGCGGGCCTCAACTTCTTCGACACCGCCAACACGTACGGGCAGAGCGTGGGCAGGGGCCGCACCGAGGAGATCCTCGGCACCTGGTTCACGCAGGGCGGCGGCCGCCGCGACAAGGTGGTGCTCGCCACCAAGGTGTACGGGAGCATGGCCCCGCACGGGGAAGCGACCTGGCCCAACCACGACCGGCTCTCCGCGCTCAGCATCCGCCGCGCCGTCGAGGCGAGCCTCAAGCGGCTGCAGACCGACCACATCGACCTCTACCAGTTCCACCACATCGACCGGCAGACGCCGTTCGAGGAGATCTGGCAGGCCGTCGACGTCCTCGTCCAGCAGGGCAAGATCCTCTACGCGGGATCCTCCAACTTCCCCGGCTACAAGATCGCCCAGGCCAACGAGACCGCACGGCGCCTCGGCGGCTACGGCCTCGTCAGCGAGCAGTGCCTCTACAACCTCGCCGCCCGCGACGCCGAGATGGAGGTCGTCCCGGCCGCCCAGGACTACGGCCTCGGCGTCATCCCGTGGTCGCCGCTGCACGGCGGCCTGCTCGGCGGTGTCCTGAGGAAGGAGGGCGAGGGCTCGCGCCGCACCGGCGGCCGCGCCGCCGCGGAGCTCGCGAAGCCGGGGGTCCGCGCGCAGGTCCAGGCGTACGAGGACCTGCTCGACAAGCACGGTCTGGAGCCCGGCGAGGTAGCGCTGGCCTGGCTGCTGACCCGGCCCGGCATCACCGCGCCGATCGTCGGCCCCCGCACCGCCGGGCAGCTCGAATCCGCACTGCGCGCCGTCGAGCTCGAACTGTCCGGCGAGGTCCTCGACGCACTGGACGAGATCTTCCCCGGCCCCGGCCCGTCGCCGGAGTCCTTCGCCTGGTGACCCCCTGAGGGAGGCACGCGAGGCGGTCCGCGTCGGCTATGACACAGGTTCTAATTGCCGAACGCGGCCGCCAGCGCCACCACGACGAACATCAGCACGAGCACACCGGCCATGATCCGGTTCCTGGTCTTCGGGTCCACACCGTCGAGGTTAACCGGCGCCGCCCGGCACCCGGACGCCGCCTCCCAGTACCCAGCGCCCGACCGCCTCGTACCGCGGCCGCTCCCCCGGCACCCCGCTCCTCGGCAGATTGCTGCGTACGAGCGTCAGCTCGTCCACCGTCCACGCCGTTCCCTCGAAGGGGGCGAGCGCGTCGACGTACGGACCCAGGCCCGTCTCGCCGCGGCCGCGCGCCAGCGTCAGATGGGGGCGGTAGTGCCGGTGCTCCTCCATCGTCACGCCCGCCTTGCGCGCCGCCGCGTCCGACCGCTGCGCGAGGAGCCGCAGCGCCGGAATGTCGCCGGTGGCGCCCGCCCACAGCGCCCGTTCCCCGAAGTGCCCGCCGCCGCGCAGGGCGAGGGAGAACGGCGGCGTGCGGTGCGCGGCACGCTCCAGGCGGGCGGTGAGGTCCGGCACCGTCGCCTCGTCGACCTCGGCCATGAAGGCGAGGGTGAAGTGCCAGCTGTCGCGGGCGGTCCAGCGCAGTGCGTCGGCGCCGGGCAGGGCCTTCAACGCGCGTGCCGCGTCAGCCAGTTCGGAGGTCGCGGAGTCCGGCGGGAGGACCGCGGCGAAGAGTCTCATGGGGGTGACGCTAGCCTCCCCCCATGATTCACTCCGATCCCATGAGGACCACAGAGCCCATAGAGATCAGGCCGGGCGGGGCCGACGACATCCCCGCGGTCATCGCGCTCCTCGACGGGGCCGTGGAGTGGCTCGTCGCCCGGGGCCGCACCGGGCAGTGGGGCACCAAGCCCTGGTCGGAGAACCCGAAGGCCGTCGCGATGGTCGAGAAGTACCTGACGACGGGCCAGCCGTGGATGGCGGAGATCGGCGGCGAGGTGGCGGGGACCCTGACGCTGACCGACGGTCCTGGCGGCGACATCATCCCGCGGGCCGCCGAGCCCGAGCGGTACGTCCACCTGCTCGCCGCCGACCACGGCCGCCACGCGGGCCGCGGCGTGGGCCGCGCCCTCCTCGCGCACGCCGTCGAGGAGACCCGCAGGCAGGGCGTCGGGCTGCTGCGGGTCGACTGCTACCGGAGCGAGGACAGGGCCCTCGTCGCGTACTACGAGAGCAACGGCTTCACCGCCACGGAGCCCTTCACGGGCCCGGACGGCAGCTGGCCCGGCCAGGTGCTCGCACAGCGAGTCTGACCGGGCCCGGCACACCGCTCGGCCCTGCGCCGCGCGGCATCGCGCGGCCTCACCGCACCGCGCGGCCTCACGCCGCGGCGGCCAGCTCCCGCTCCCGCGGCACGAACTGCACGTGCTGCCGACCGCGGCGGAGGTCCACCTTCAGCCGCAGGTTCGCCGCCCGCGCCAGCATCAGGCCGACCCCGACCGCGGCGAGGGCGCAGACGAGACCGCCGACGGCCATGCTGATCCGGACGCCGTAGGCATCGGCGAGCCAGCCGAAGAGCGGGCCGCCCAGCGGCGTGCCGCCGGTGAAGACCATCATGAACAGCGACATGACACGGCCCCGCATCTCCGGGTCCGTGGCCATCTGGACCGAGGAGTTGGCGGTGACGTTCACCGTCAGGCCGAGGATGCCGATCGGCACGATCAGCGCGACGAACATCCACAGCTCGGGCGCGAACGCGGCCACGATCTGCAGCACGCCGAAGGCGGTGGCCGCCCCGGCGAGGAGGCGCAGGCGCGAGGTGCCGCGGCGGGCCGCGAGCAGCGCACCGGCCAGCGAGCCGATCGCCATCAGGGTGTTGAACAGCCCGTACATCCCCACGCCGCCGTGGAAGATGTCGTCCGCGAAGGCGCTCAGCCAGATCGGGAAGTTGAAGCCGAAGGTGCCGATGAAGCCGACGAGGACGATCGGCCAGATCAGCTCGGGGTTCTTCGAGACGTAGTTCAGGCCCTCCCTCAGCTGCCCCTTGCCGCGCGGCTTGCGCGGGGTGTGGTGCAGCTCGGCGGTGCGCATCAGCATGAGGCCGGTGAGCGGCGCGAGGAAGGACAGGCCGTTGGCGAGGAACGCCCAGCCGGGTCCGACGGCGGCGGTCAGCGCGCTCGCCACGGCGGGGCCGATGAGACGCGCGGACTGGAAGTTGGCGGAGTTCAGCGAGACGGCGTTGCGGACCTGGTCGGGTCCCACCATCTCGGACACGAACGACTGCCGCGTCGGGTTGTCGACGACGGTGACGAGGCCGGTGAAGAAGGCCGCGAAGTAGACGTGCCAGACCTGGACGTGGCCGCTGAGCGTCAGCACCGCGAGGAAGAGCCCGCTGAGGCTCATCGCGCCCTGGGTGAGGAAGAGCAGGTTGCGCTTGGCGAAGCGGTCGGCGATCACGCCGCCGTACAGGCCGAAGAGCAGCATCGGCAGGAACTGCATGGCCGTGGTGATACCGACGGCCGCGGAGGATCCGGTGAGGCTCAGCACCAGCCAGTCCTGGGTGATGCGGGCCATCCAGGTGCCGGTGTTCGAGACGACCGCGCCGGTCGCGAAGAGCCGGTAGTTGCGGATCTTCAGCGAGCTGAACATCGAGGTCTTGTGGGGGCCATCATTCCTGCGCCTGCGCAGCAGGCTCCTTGAGGGGCGGTGGCCGGGTGACGGGCGGGCTTTGTCGAGGGCGGTTGGTGCGGGGGCGGAGTCTGCTCCGGATCCCGTACTCAAAGTGGGTTCGCCTCCTTGGCGTACGTACGGCTCCCGCGGTCCGCGGGAGTGCCCGCGGGGTGCCGCGGGACTACAAGTGCGCGAGCTTCTCCAGCACGGGAGCGGCGGCGCGGAGCCGCGCCCACTCGTCCTCGTCGAGGTCCTGGGCCAGACCGGCGAGCCAGGCGTTCCGCTTGCGGCGGCTCTCTTCGAGCATGGCCTCGGCGGTCTCGGTCTGGGTCACCACCTTCTGGCGGCGGTCCTCGGGGTGCGGCTCGAGCCGGACCAGCCCCTTGGCCTCCAGCAGGGCCACGATGCGGGTCATCGACGGCGGCTGCACGTGCTCCTTGCGGGCGAGCTCGCCCGGGGTGGCGGAGCCGCAGCGGGCGAGGGTGCCGAGCACCGACATTTCGGTGGGGCTCAGCGACTCGTCGACCCGCTGGTGCTTGAGTCGACGGGACAGGCGCATCACGGCGGAGCGCAGGGCGTTCACGGCGACGGCATCGTCACCATGGGAGAGGTCCGGCATGTTCGTTAGCGTAACTCATTACCCTAGCTAAGGACCACTCGGATTCCCTGATGTACGACACCGAACCATTTCGTCACCCGAATGAGTGAGGTGACTCCGGAAAGTGACGCACCGGCCGCGCGGGGCCGTGGACCCTGTCAGGCATGGGATCGCCAGTGCTCAGCCTGCGCATAGACGGTGAGCTGCTCGACCGGCTCCGACAGCACGCGGCCAAAAGAGGAATGAGCGTCCAGGACTATGTGGTCCGGACGCTCATTCGCGACGACTTCGACGAGCGCTTCAAGGCGTCCGTCGAGGAGACAGAGAAGTTCTACGGGGCGGCTTGAGCACCCCGTCGGCGGCGGTGCCTCAGGTGAGGTCCAGCGCCGGCATCAGGTAGTAGAAGGCGAACACCGCCGACACCGCGTACATCGCGACCGGCACCTCGCGCCCGCGCCCCGCCGCGAGCCGCAGCACCGTGAAGGTGATGAAGCCCATGCCGATGCCGTTCGTGATCGAGTACGTGAACGGCATCATCAGCATCGTCACGAACGCGGGGATGGCGATCGTGTAGTCCGCCCAGTCGATCTGCCCGATGGACCCGGACAGGATCAGGAAGCCGACCGCGAGCAGCGCGGGCGTGGCGGCCTGGGACGGGACCATCGTGGCGAGCGGCGTGAGGAAGAGCGCGACGGCGAAGAGCCCGCCGGTGACGACGTTCGCGAAGCCCGTGCGGGCACCCTCGCCGACGCCCGCCGTGGACTCCACGAAGCAGGTGGTGGCGGAGGCGGACGAGGCGCCGCCGGCGGCGACGGCGATGCCGTCGACGAAGAGCACCTTGTTGATGCCGGGCATGTTGCCGTTGGCGTCGGTCAGCTTCGCCTCGTCGCCGATGCCCATGATCGTGCCCATCGCGTCGAAGAAGCACGAGAGCAGCACGGTGAAGACGAAGAGGACGCCGGTCAGGACGCCGACCTTCTCGAAGCCGCCGAACAGGCTGATCTCGCCGACGAGCCCGAAGTCCGGCGTCGAGACGGGGTTGCCGGGCCACTCCGGGGTGGTCAGGCCCCAGGACGTGCTGCCGAGTCCGGCGGCGGCGTGGATGATCATCGCGACGACCGTCATGACGACGATGCTGAGCAGGATCGCGCCGGGCACCTTGCGCACCAGGAGCGCGAGGGTGAGCAGCACGCCGAGCACGAAGACGAGGACGGGCCAGCCGTTGAGGTGGCCGTCACCGCCGAGCTGCAGCGGGACGGTGGTGTGCGCGGCGTCCGGGATGCGCGAGACGAAGCCGGCGTCGACGAGGCCGATCAGCATGATGAAGAGGCCGATGCCGATCGCGATGCCCTTGCGCAGGCCCAGCGGCACGGCGCTCATCACGCGCTCCCGCAGCCCGGTCGCGACCAGCAGCATCACCACGAAACCCGCGAGGACGACCATGCCCATCGCGTCGGGCCAGGACATGCGGGGCGCGAGCTGGAGGGCGACGACGGTGTTCACGCCGAGCCCCGCGGCGAGCGCGATCGGGACGTTGCCGATGACACCCATGAGGAGCGTGGTGAAGGCCGCGGTCAGCACGGTCGCGGTGACCAGCTGCTTGTTGTCGAGCTGGTGCCCGTACATGTCCTTCGCGCTGCCGAGGATGATCGGGTTCAGCACGACGATGTAGGCCATCGCGAAGAAGGTGGCGAAGCCGCCGCGGACTTCCCTGGCCAGGGTCGAGCCCCGCTCGGTGATCTTGAAGTACCCGTCGAGGCCGCCCCGCGGGGGCTGCGGGTGCGGCTGTTTGGCGTCGACCGGGGCGCTGGCCGAGGGAGACATGCGTGACCTCATGAGCTCAGGGAAAGGAAAGATCGTTAAGCAGCGACTAGAGAGCGATTTGTTTCTTCATACGAAAGCAATCGGCCATTAACGAGCGGTTTCAGTATGAATACATGAGAGAGAAATCGCTATCTCCGCGCGTAGACCCTTGCGGGGCAACAGGTGTACGAGACCTCGGCGCCGCCTCGTAAGCTGTACCCATGGCGAAGTGGACCCCCAAGCACGAGGCGCCGGAGCCCCTGGAGGGCCCCGTGGTCTCCACCATCACAGGTGGCACGATCCTCTGGTTCGTCCTCTTCCTGGTCCAGCTGCCGTTCTACGGCTGGTTCGACGACCGCGACGCGACCTGGTGGGTGTGGACCTGCCTGGCCGGCGCCGGCCTCGGCCTCATCGGGATCTGGTACGTACGCAAGCGCGACGCCGCGATCAAGAGGTCGAAGGTCACACAGCCCCAGTAGTCCGTACAACCACGGGACGGTCCACGTCCTACCCTGGTCGGATCTTTGGGGCATTCAAGGGGTGAAGCCGCAGGTCCGCCCTTACCGTCGAATGCATGACGCATATCGACGCGGGCGCCGAGCTCGACCCGGTCCACCCGGTGCCGCCCCCCAAGGGACGGGCCACCGGCCTGACCACCGCAGAGGTGGCCGAGCGAGTCGCACGCGGCGAAGTCAACGACGTACCGGTCCGCAGCTCACGCTCGCTGAGCGAGATCGTCCGGGCCAACGTCTTCACCCGCTTCAACGCGATCATCGGCGTGCTCTGGGTGATCATGCTGTTCGTCGCGCCGATCCAGGACAGCCTCTTCGGCTTCGTGATCGTCGCCAACACCGGCATCGGCATCATCCAGGAATGGCGCGCCAAGAAGACGCTGGACAGCCTCGCCGTCATCGGCGAGGCCAAACCCACCGTGCGGCGCGACGGACGGGCCACCGAGATCTCCACCTCCGAGATCGTCCTCGGCGACCTCGTCGAACTGGGCCCCGGCGACAAGATCGCCGTGGACGGCGAGGCCGTCGAGACCGACAGCCTGGAGGTCGACGAGTCGCTCCTGACCGGTGAGGCCGACCCCGTCATCAAGAAACCCGGCGACAAGATGATGTCGGGCTCCTTCGTGGTCGCGGGCGGCGGCGCCTTCACCGCCACCAAGGTCGGCCGCGAGGCGTATGCCGCGCAGCTCGCCGAGGAGGCCAGCCGCTTCACCCTCGTCCACTCCGAGCTGCGCACCGGAATCTCCACGATCCTCAAGTACGTGACGTGGCTGATGGTCCCGACCTCCATCGGCCTGGTCATCTCCCAGCTCGTCGTCAAGGACGACAACTTCAAGGAGTCCATCGCCTACACGGTGGGCGGGATCGTCCCCATGATCCCGGAGGGCCTCGTCCTCCTGACCTCCGTGGCCTTCGCGATCGGCGTGATCCGGCTCGGCCGCAAACAGTGCCTCGTCCAGGAACTCCCCGCCATCGAGGGCCTCGCCCGCGTCGACACGGTCTGCCTCGACAAGACCGGCACCCTCACCGAGGGCGGCATGGACGTCACCGAGCTGCGCCCGCTGGGCGGCGCCGACGAGGCGTACGTACGGAAGGTCCTCGGCGCCCTCGGCGAGTCCGACCCCCGGCCGAACGCCTCGCTCCAGGCGATCATCGACTCCTACCCCGACAGCGAGGAGTGGCGCTGCACGGAGTCGCTCCCCTTCTCCTCCGCCCGCAAGTACAGCGGCGCCTCCTTCAGCGAGGGCGACGGCGCCGCCTCGACGTGGCTGCTCGGCGCCCCCGACGTGCTCCTGCCCGACGGCGACCCGTCGCTCGCCGAGATCGAGGACCTCAACCGGCAGGGCCTGCGCGTCCTGCTCCTCGCCCGCGCGGTCGTCGACCTCGACGACCCCGCCGTGGCGAGCGGGGCGACGGCCACCGCGCTGGTCGTCCTGGAACAGCGGCTGCGGCCCGACGCCGCCGACACCCTGCGCTACTTCGAGGAGCAGGACGTCGCCGCCAAGGTCATCTCCGGCGACAACGCCGTCTCGGTGAGCGCCGTCGCGGGCAAGCTCGGCCTGCCGGGCGCCGAGAACACGGTGGACGCGCGCCGACTGCCCACCGAGCGGGACGAGATGGCGCAGGCCCTCGACGACAACGCCGTCTTCGGCCGGGTCACCCCGCAGCAGAAGCGCGACATGGTGGGCGCCCTCCAGTCACGCGGCCACACCGTCGCGATGACGGGCGACGGCGTGAACGACGTACTGGCCCTCAAGGACGCCGACATCGGCGTCTCGATGGGCTCCGGCTCCGAGGCGACCCGGGCGGTCGCCCAGATCGTGCTCCTCAACAACAGCTTCGCGACGCTGCCCTCCGTCGTCGCCGAGGGCCGCCGCGTCATCGGCAACATCACGCGCGTCGCCACGCTGTTCCTGGTGAAGACCGTCTACTCGGTGATCATCGCGCTGCTCGTCGTCTGCTCGCAGGTCGAGTACATCTTCCTGCCCCGCCACCTGACGCTGCTCTCCACGCTGACGATCGGCGTCCCGGCCTTCTTCCTCGCGCTCGCCCCCAACAAGGAGCGCGCGAAACCGCACTTCGTCCGCAGGGTCATGCGGTACGCGATCCCGGGCGGCGTCGTCGCGGGTGTCGCCACGTTCGTGACGTATCTGCTGGCCCGGCACCACTACGACGGCGCGGGCGCGCGGGAAGCCGAGACCAGCGCGGCGACCCTGGCGCTGTTCCTGATCGCCATGTGGGTCCTCGCCATCATCGCCCGCCCCTACACGTGGTGGCGGATCGGCCTCATCGGCGCGATGGGTCTCGGCTTCCTGTTCGTGCTGACCGTGCCCTGGCTCCAGGACTTCTTCCAGCTGAAGCTGGTGGGCACGACGATGCCGTGGGCGGCGGTCGGCATCGCGGCGGTGGCCTCGCTCGCGATCGAGGTCATCTACCGCTGGGTCGACCGCCGCTTCCCGGCGTAGTCCCGGACCGGCGAACTAGCGGACGTCGACGAAGTCGCTGGTCGACGTCACGGCCGGGGTCGTGGACGTACCGGCGAAGACGTAGCGGAAATAGCCGTCCGCGGAGGCCTTCAGCGTGGTCTTCAGGTTGCCCTTGGTGTCGGACTTGACCGTCTTGAGGGTCGTGTAGCTGCTGGCACCCTTCTTCTTGTACTGCAGCTTCACGTCCTGCTTGGTGTAGCCCGCGTACTTCGAGGTGTCCCAGTTGGCGCGGGTCAGGGCGCCGGTGACCGTGAGGGTCTTGCCCTTCTTGACGGGCTCGGGGGAGGCGTTGGTGGTGAGGCGGGCGGCGCGCTTCACCGAGACGCTGGTCGGGAAGGCGTCCTTCTGGACGTGGTCACCGTCCGTGCCCTGGGCGATCGTCCAGACCTTCCACTTGCCGGCCAGGACGTTGCTGTAGATGTTCACCTGCGGGTCGGCGACGACCGTCACGGTGCAGGTGGACGTGGTGGCGTTGACGGCCTTGCAGTCACCGCTCTCCTGGTCGGGGACCATCGAACCGTCGATGTCGTTCTCGTTGAAGGACGAGCCGTGCCACAGGAACGCGACGGCGTCCTCGATGCCGGACGGGTCCGTCGCCGTGACGGAGATCTTGACCGACTTCTTGGCGGAGGTGCCGACGACGATGTCCTTGCCACCGTTGACGGTGATGTTCGTGATCTTGGTGTCGCCCACGGTGGTGTCGGCCGGAGCCTTGGCCGCGAAGGTGGCGGCTTCCGGCGCCTTCGGCGCGTCGGCTGCCTGGGCGGCCGGGACTGCGAGTGCGGAAAGGGCCAGGGTGCCGGACAGTGCGGCCACGGTGGCACGGATGCGCATGTGTTTCCCCAGGTGGAGAAGGGGACCCGCGGAGCGTGACGCGGTCACGCGGGTCCCAAGTGATCTAGGAGTCTGTTGACTCGGAAGATCAGACCTTCGACAGGGGTGGCTGGTTGTACACCGGGTGAAGAAAATGTGACCACGTTCCGGAACTTCATGTTCCGCCCCGATGCTCCTCCCTCCCCGGTGCTCCTCCCACCCCGGTACTC